>CAXNFT010000009.1:0-26368 GCA_964201255.1 Rhodoferax sp. | reverse complement strand
AGCGACGACCGCCTGCTGGTGGTGATTGGTCCCTGTTCCATCCACGACCCCGCTGCCGCCATGGAGTACGCCCGCCGCCTGCTGGCCCAGCGCCATCAGTACGCCGACACGCTGGAGATCGTGATGCGGGTTTATTTTGAGAAACCCCGGACCACGGTGGGCTGGAAGGGCCTGATCAACGACCCCTACCTGGATGAAACCTTCCGCATCGACGAGGGCCTGCGCATCGCGCGACAGTTGCTCATCGACATCAACCGCCTGGGACTGCCTGCTGGCAGTGAGTTCCTTGACGTGATCTCGCCGCAGTACCTGGGCGACTTGATCTCTTGGGGCGCGATTGGCGCCCGCACCACGGAGAGCCAGGTGCACCGCGAACTGGCTTCTGGCCTGTCGGCACCGATCGGATTCAAAAACGGCACCGATGGGAATATCAAAATTGCCACCGACGCCATCCAGGCCGCCGCTGGCGGTCACCACTTTTTGTCGGTGCACAAGAACGGCCAAGTGGCGATTGTGCAAACCCATGGCAACCGGGATTGCCACGTTATTCTGCGCGGTGGCAAGGCGCCAAATTACGACGCCGCCAGCGTGGCCGCCGCCTGCCAAGATTTGGAGAAAGCCAAATTGCCACCCACGCTGATGGTGGACTGCAGCCACGCCAACAGCAGCAAGCAGCATCAGAAACAAGTCGATGTCGCACGCGACATTGCCGGGCAGTTGGCCTCGGGCTCGCGCAGCGTTTTTGGCGTCATGGTGGAGAGCCACTTGCAAGCCGGGGCGCAAAAATTCACGCCGGGCCAAGACAACGCCGCTGGTCTGGCCTATGGCCAAAGCATCACTGATGCTTGCTTGGGCTGGGACGATTCGCTGCAGGTACTGTCGGTTTTGTCCGACGCCGTCAAAGCGCGTCGCGAGGCACATTCGGTCTAAACTGATCAAATCTCGCCGTAAGCCCCGTGGTTAATGGGGATGCAGCTACTTTTTTTGTAGCGCATTCAGCAGTTTGCGGTGGATACCTCCAAAGCTGCCGTTGCTCATGCACAGGATGTGGTCGCCGGCCCGCGCCACGGCAACAATTGCAGCCACAAGGCTATCCACCGTGTCGCCCACCGTAGCCCGGGCACCCATGGGCTGCAGCGCACTGCGCGCATCCCAATCCAGTTCGCCGGCGTGGCAGAACGCCAGATTGGCCGCCTCCAGGCTCCAGGGCAACTGCGCCTTCATGGCGCCGAGCTTCATGGTGTTGCTGCGTGGCTCAAACACGGCCAGAATGCGGGCGCCCGGGGCTAGGCGGCGGCGCAGACCATCCACGGTGGTCCGGATGGCGGTCGGGTGGTGTGCAAAGTCGTCATACACGGTAAAGTCCCCTCCGGCGCCGGCCACCCGGCCGCAGACCTCCATGCGCCGTTTGACGTTCTGGAAGCTCGCCAGCGCCCGGGCCGCATGTGCGGGAGGTACGCCCACATGCTCGGCCGCGGCAATGGCAGCCAGGGCGTTGAGTTGGTTGTGCACGCCGCCCAGCGGCCACCGCACCTGACCGACCGGGTGGCCCTGTTGCTGCACCTGGAAGTCGTGCGGCTCACCTTGCGCCGTGAAATCGCTGACCGCAGCGCCAAAGCTGCGGACCTCGCTCCAGCAGCCCATGTGCAGCACGCGGCTCAAGCTGTCCGCCAGCTCGTTCACCACCAACCGGCCGGTACTGGGTACGGTGCGGACCAGGTGGTGAAACTGACGTTCAATTGCCGCCAGGTTGTCAAAAATATCGGCGTGGTCGAATTCCAGGTTGTTCAACACGGCGGTGCGGGGGCGGTAGTGCACAAACTTGCTGCGCTTGTCAAAAAAAGCGGTGTCGTACTCATCAGCCTCGATCACGAACAACGGCCGTGTGCCCGGTGCCGCCGTGGCAGCGCCGCCCAGCCGGGCCGACACGCCGAAGTTCAAGGGCACACCGCCGACCAGAAAGCCGGGCGCCAGGCCGGCCTGCTCCAGAATCCAGGTCAGCATGGCGGTGGTGGTGGTTTTGCCGTGGGTGCCGGCCACGGCCAGCACATGCCGCCCTTGCAGCACGTGTTCGGCCAGCCATTGCGGGCCGCTGGTGTAGGGCAGGCCGGCGTCCAGAATCGCCTCCATCAGCGGGTATTTGGGCGAGCCATCGGCCCGGCGGGCCCGGCTGACCACATTACCCACCACGTACAGATCCGGCTGCAGTGTCAGTTGATCGGCGCCAAAACCCTCAATCAGCTCAATGTCCAGCGCGCGCAACTGGTCGCTCATTGGGGGGTAGACCCCGGCGTCGCAGCCGGTGACGTGGTGGCCGGCCTCGCGGGCGAGCGCGGCCAAACCGCCCATGAAGGTGCCGCAAATACCCAAGATATGAATGTGCATCTCCCGATTTTAGGAGGGCCGGTACAGGCAAAATGACGGGCATGGAGTCGTTGAAAGCTGAAATTGCCGCATCCGCCGCCCGTCTCATTGTGGAGGAGGGCCTGGACTATGGCTTGGCCAAACACCGGGCACTCAAGCTGATGGGTTTGCCGGGCCGTACGGCACTACCGGGCAATGATGAGATCGAGGATGCTGTGGTGGACTACCTGGCCTTGTTTTGCGCGGACACCCAGCCCATAGAGTTGCGCGCGCTGCGTGAGCTGGCCGTGGTCTGGATGGCCCGGATGGCGGATTTTCGGCCGCATCTGAGCGGCGCAGTTTGGCGCGGTACAGCAACACGTTTGAGCGATATTTACATTCAGTTGTTTTGTGAAGACAGCAAATCTGCCGAAATCTTCCTGATCGACCATCAGGTGCGCTACGTGCCGCGAACCGTCACTGGTTTCCATGGGGAAACCGTAGACGCCTTGAGCGTGCACGCCTTTTGCCCAGGCTTGGGCGAAGAGGTGGGCGTGCATTTGCTGATTTATGACCGTGACGACATACGCGGCGCCCCCAAGGCCGATGCCAAGGGGCGGGCAACACGCGGCGACCTGGCGGCCACGCGCGCTTTACTGCATGATTGGCCCCATGACGCAGCCTGACCTTCCTGACTTAACTGTTGCCCCGATGAGCGCCCGTACTTCTGATGAACCTGGCCGACGCCGCCGGCGTCTGCTCGCCAGCGTGGGCGGCGTTGCCGTGTTGGCTGGCGCAGGTTTGGCCTGGTGGCGCCAAAGTGCGCCCGCTGCCGGGCCGACTGCGTCAGACGCGGCTGAACCCATGGCTGCCGTGGCTCTTTGGTCCTTGTCATTGACCACCCCAGAAGGGGGCACCCTGTCGCTGGCGGCGTTGCGTGGCCGCCCCTTGCTGCTCAATTTCTGGGCCACCTGGTGCCCCCCCTGTGTCGAAGAGTTACCGCTACTTGATCGGTTTTATCGGGTAAATTCAGCGAATGGCTGGCAAGTACTCGGTATCGCCGTCGATCAACAAGATCCAGTGCAACGGTTTCTGAGTCGTTCGCCCGTGGCGTTCCCAGTTGTATTGGCATGTTTTGCAGGCATTGAGTTGAGTAAGAGCCTGGGTAATCTCAGTGGCGGGCTGCCGTTTACTGTGGTGCTGGGTCAGGACGGGGCGGTTGCACACCGTAAAATGGGCAAAGTAACAGACGGCGATCTGTCGGCGTGGCAACGCCTTCGCTGAGGCCTGCACTGGACCGGTCAGCTTGGTTGGTGGTTGCATAAATTCCCTACACTTAGACGACATTTACCAAATTTAAGGTAAATTAGCTGATCGTTAATTAAAAATCGTTGGAGATGCGATGGACTTAAGAAAACTCAAGACCCTGATCGACCTCGTGTCAGAGTCAAATGTCTCCGAGCTTGAGATCACTGAGCCCGAAGGTAAGGTGCGCATTGTCAAAGGTGGGGGTGCCATGGTTCAGTATGCGGCGCATCAGACTTTGCCAGTCGCCTTGGCCCCATCAATGCCGGCAGCACCTGGGGTGCCAATTGCGGCTGCGCCAGTTGCCGTGCCTGTCGGGCACACGGTGAAGTCGCCGATGGTCGGCACGTTCTACCGCTCGGCGTCGCCTGGGGCGAAATCGTTTGTTGCAGTGGGCGACACCATCAAGGCCGGCGAAACTCTCTGCATCATTGAAGCCATGAAAATCCTCAACGAAATTGAGGCCGATGTCTCAGGCACGGTGGCGCAGATTTTGTGCGAGAACGGGCAGGCCGTGGAATACGGCCAGCCCTTGTTTGTGCTCGTGTGATCCGCATCCACCCAGCCCATGTTTAAAAAAATTCTTGTTGCCAATCGGGGCGAGATCGCCCTTCGCATCCAGCGCGCCTGCCAGGAACTCGGCATCAAGGCCGTCATGGTGTACTCTGAAGCGGATCGCGAAGCCAAGTACGTCAAACTGGCCGAAGAAGCTGTTTGTATCGGGCCAGCGCCGTCGGCTCTGAGCTACCTCAACATGCCGGCCATCATTTCGGCGGCTGAGGTCACTGATGCTGAAGCCATTCACCCAGGTTACGGTTTCCTCAGCGAAAACGCTGATTTTGCCGAACGGGTTGAAAAGAGCGGTTTTCAGTTCATTGGCCCGACGCCCGAATCGATCCGGATCATGGGCGACAAGGTCTCAGCCAAGCAGGCCATGATCAAGGCTGGCGTGCCCTGCGTGCCAGGTTCTGAGGGGCAATTGCCGGATGATCCAGTGCAAATTCGCCGAATTGCACGCGTGGTGGGCTACCCGGTGATCATCAAAGCGGCAGGCGGTGGCGGCGGGCGGGGGATGCGTGTCGTGCACACCGAGGCGGCCCTGATCAATGCCGTGGCTATGACCAAGGCGGAGGCCCAGAGTGCCTTTGGCAATCCCTCGGTGTACATGGAGAAGTTCCTCAAGAACCCGCGGCACATTGAAATCCAGATTCTGGCTGATAAGCATAAAAATGCGGTTTACCTGGGCGAGCGAGATTGCTCTATGCAGCGCCGGCACCAAAAAATCATCGAGGAAGCACCAGCCCCTGGAATACCACGCAAACTGATCGAGCGCGTAGGTGAACGCTGCGTTGCAGCTTGCAAGAAAATCGGTTATCGAGGTGCCGGCACTTTTGAGTTCCTCTATGAAGATGGGGAGTTTTATTTCATTGAGATGAACACGCGGATCCAGGTGGAGCACCCGGTCACTGAAATGACGACCGGCATTGACATTGTGCGGACCCAGATCATGGTGGCTGCCGGTGAACGGCTGCCGTTTACCCAGCGGCAGATAGAAATTCGCGGGCATGCCATCGAATGCCGCGTGAACGCTGAAGATCCGTACAAGTTTGTGCCGTCGCCGGGTCGCATCACGACGTGGCATGCCCCAGGTGGCCCTGGCGTGCGGGTCGACTCCCACATCTACACCAATTATTTCGTCCCCCCCAATTACGACTCTATGGTCGGGAAAATCATTGTGCACGGCGACACGCGTGAACAGGCCCTGGCACGTATGCGTACCGCCTTGGGAGAGACAGTGGTGGAGGGTATCAACACCAATATTCCGCTGCATCGGGAGTTGATGGTGGATGCGAAGTTCATGAGCGGGGGGACCAATATTCATTACCTTGAAGAGTGGCTGGGCCACCGCACGCGCTGAGTGGGCCCGAACGTGTTCGAATTGATTTTGATCTGCCCGCAGCCCCTGGTGGAGCAAATTAGTGACGCGCTGGACGTCCTTGATGCGCTGAGTGTGAGCGTCGAAGATGCTGATGCCGCAACAGACGCTGAGCAGGCCCTGTTTGGTGAACCCGGCATGCTGCCACCCAAGGACGGTTGGCAGCGCTCGCGCATCAGCGCCTTGTTCTCGTCTAAGGCCCTGGCTGAAGACGCGCAAGCTTTGCTGCTTGCTCAGGATTTCCCCGTCGGATGCCAGGTGCTTGGGGTAAGGACTGTGCCAGAGCAGGATTGGGTACGCTTGACCCAGTCGCAATTTGCCCCAGTCGATATCACGCCGGAATTCTGGATCGTGCCGACCTGGCATGAGCCGCCAAGCCAGGCGCGCATTGTGATTCGACTTGACCCTGGCATGGCTTTCGGCACGGGGACGCACCCCACCACCCGCATGTGCCTGCGTTGGATTGCAGGGCAGGGCCCGTCGGGTGGGGCTGGTCTTGGCAGGGTGTTAGATTACGGGTGCGGTTCGGGGATTCTCGCCATCGGTGCAGCCAAGTTTGGGGCAGCGGACATTGACGCCATTGACTTAGATCGCGCTGCCATTGAGACTACCTTGCTCAACGCGTCAGCGAATCAGGCCACGATCAAGGCCGGATTGCCGGAAACGGCAACAGGCTGCTATCAGACCGTGCTGGCCAATATTCTGGCTACGCCACTCAAGGTCTTGGCGCCCTTGCTCTGGTCGCGCGTTGCAGCGCCCGGGAGCTTGGTACTGGCTGGCATTCTGGAGCGTCAGCAACAGGAGTTGATCGACGCCTATGCGCCCTTTTGTCAGCTGGAAGTGACGGATCGGGAAGACGGATGGATCCTGATGACCGCCAGCCGTTAATCCCGGACCCGGGGCGCGAAGAGTCGACGCCTCCAGTGCTCCTGCAAAGTGCCTTGCCTGCAGGTGAGGTGTCGTTTTTACAGCCTGCGCCGCTAACTCAGCAGGACAGCAACCCAGTTGTTTTGGCGGCTTTGGCCTCGCTCACCGTGGCCCTTCTGTTGGTGCTCCTACTGCAAATAGCGGTCCACGAGCGGGATCAACTTGCCGCCAGTTACCCGCGCCTGGCCGGGCCGCTCGAGCGTTTATGCGAACCCCTGAATTGCAGCGTGAAGGCGCTGCGAAGGATCGAGCCCCTTGTGATTGACAGTTCGTCGTTCACGCGTTTAGGTGGAGATGTCTTTAGGTTGTCTGTTGCGTTGAAAAATACGGCCGGTCTAAGCCTGGCGGTGCCTTCGATCGAATTGACCCTGACTGATGCGCAAGATCAGGCACTGGTGCGGCGCGTCTTGGAGCCCCAGGATCTTTTGGCCAACGTGGAGGCCATTGAGGCTGGTGCGGATTGGTCGCCTTCGGTGGAGGTCGTGTTGGCAAGTTCGGTCGCAATAGCGGTCAATGGTTACCGGTTGGTCGCCTTCTACCCGTGATACGTCGCCTATCGAGTCTGGCTATAAAAAAGCCCGACACCGTGAGGTGCCGGGCTTTGAGCTGAACCGGGAACTGGTTCAGGGCTTGCTGGCAGTGGGAAACGGCCAAGCAGCCTGTGGGTTCAGCGTGGTCTGAGCGGCTGGAGCAGCAGGAGCAGGCGATGCCTTCGCAGCGGGTGCTTTCGCGGCTTTCTTGGCTGCCGGCTTCTTGGCTGCTTTCTTGGCGGCTGGTTTTTTTGCTACTGCCGCTTTTTTAGCGACGGCTGCTTTCTTGGCTGGGGCCTTCTTAGCAGCCGCTTTCTTTGCCGCTACAGCTTTTTTGGCTGGTGCTGCCTTTTTCGCGGGGGCTGCCTTCTTGGCCGGAGCTGCCTTTTTAGCTGCTACAGCTTTCTTAGCAGGCGCTGCCTTCTTGGCCGGAGCTGCTTTTTTAGCTGCTACAGCTTTCTTAGCAGGAGCTGCCTTTTTCGCGGGAGCTGCCTTCTTGGCCGGCGCCGCTTTTTTAGCCGCTACGGCCTTCGCAGGTGCAGCTTTTTTTGCTGGAGCGGCTTTTTTCGCAGCCGATGTTTTTGCAGTTGCCATCATTTTCTCCTTTGTCGGATTGCAAAGAGCACTTCATGCAAGTTGGAATGCATAAAGCGATTCATGTTGTTGGGGTCTACCCCAGCATCATGAACTCGGGGACACAAACGCAAGAGGCGCTGGTTTGAGCTTTCTTGCGACTGTGAAATTTTTGGTGTCATGTTGAAGCGTTTAATCCCAGGACAGCGCCCCGCCGGACTGGTATTCAATGACCCGGGTCTCGAAAAAATTCCGTTCCTTCTTCAGGTCAATCATCTCGCTCATCCAAGGGAAAGGATTCTCTTCATTGGGGAACAGGGGCTCAAGGCCGATCTGCGTGGCACGTCGGTTAGCGATATAACGCAGATAGCCTTTAAACATGGATGCATTCAGACCCAGCACACCTCGGGGCATGGTGTCCTCGGCATACCGGTATTCCAGCTCTACCGCTTTTTCAAACAAAGACCGAATTTCCAGCTTGAATTCTGCG
Organism: Rhodoferax sp.; assembly: GCA_964201255.1. Lineage (GTDB taxonomy): Bacteria > Pseudomonadota > Gammaproteobacteria > Burkholderiales > Burkholderiaceae_C > Rhodoferax. The sequence continues at coordinate 18,264 of CAXNFT010000009.1, read as the reverse complement.
GTCCATAGCTGCGGGTTCTCTAGCTTGAGCTGATTGATAAGATCGATACCAAAATTACAGTGCATGGACTCGTCACGCAAAATGTACTGGTACTGCTCTGCAGCGCCTGTCATTTTGTTCTGTCGGCCCAGCGCCAGGATTTGGGTAAAACCCACGTAAAAGAACAAGCCTTCCATCAGGCAAGCAAATACGATCAATGACTTCAAAAGTGTTTGATCAGTCTCTGGTGTGCCAGTCTTGAACTCGGGGTTCATGATGGCCTGGATAAAGGGGATCAGAAATTCGTCTTTGTCGCGGATCGACTGCACCTCGTTATAGGCGTTGAAGATCTCGCTCTCATCCAAGCCCAGCGACTCGACGATGTACTGGTAAGCGTGGGTATGAATCGCCTCTTCAAAAGCCTGCCGCAACAGGAACTGGCGGCACTCTGGCGCTGTGATGTGGCGATAAGTGCCCAACACGATGTTATTGGCAGCGAGAGAATCTGCAGTCACAAAGAAGCCAAGATTTCGCTTGATGATCCGTCGTTCATCTTCGGTCAGCCCATTGGGGTCCTTCCATAAGGCAATGTCGCGCGTCATGTTGACTTCTTGAGGCATCCAGTGATTAGCGCAGCTTGACAGGTATTTTTCCCACGCCCATTTGTACTTGAAAGGAACCAGTTGGTTGACGTCTGTCTGGCCGTTGATGATGCGCTTGTCGGCCGCGTTCACACGTCGCGGGCTGCCTGTGCTGACGGTTGCTGCTGCTCGGCTACCCACGGCGGGCACCGGTGCGCCATCATGGAGCACTTGCAGTGCCGGGCGACTGGCGGCCATCACACCAGCCTGAACCCCGGTTGGGCCCTCTGGCTGAGGCATTCGCGGCGTTGGTTTTACTTCTTCGTCCCAGGTCAACATAAATAGTCCAATCGTCGAATTATGAAATGAGTGAATTGAACATGAAAGGATTCATTCACATCATGACGTGTCTGATAGCAATGTGTTGTGTGACAGCCGCGCAATCGCGCCAGAGGGGCTATGTCGATCGTTACTGGCATGACTCACAGGTGGGGTCATCGACCCCGCAAAATTTAATGTCCGTTGCCGGAACAGCTGCCATCTGCAATTTTGCTGCTGCTGCTGCTGCATCCATCGCACTCATGACCACCGTACCACCTGAATCCTGCCCGGAGGAAACAGCGTTCATGCGGCCTGCAGCGACGGTCGATTTCTCAGCGTGCGTGGCGGACATGGTCCGCAGGTAGTAGGTGGTCTTCAAACCACGAACCCACGCGAGCTTGTAAGTATCGTCAAGCTTTTTGCCCGAAGCACCGGCCATGTAGATGTTGAGCGACTGGGCCTGGTCGAGCCATTTTTGCCGGCGTGCAGCGGCTTCAACAAGCCAGGTCGTTTCCACTTCAAAGGCTGTGGCGTAAAGAGCTTTGATTTCTGCTGGCACACGGTCAATAGGCGCCAGCGAACCGTCAAAATGCTTCAGGTCCATCACCATCACGTCGTCCCATAGGCCCAGGCGTTTCAAATCGCGGACCAGGTAGCCATTGATGATGGTGAATTCACCTGATAGATTGGATTTAACGGACAGATTGCCGAAGCAGGGTTCAATCGACGCGTCCACGCCAATGATGTTGGAAATGGTGGCCGTCGGTGCGATGGCAGTGCAGTTCGAATTGCGCATGCCATCGACCGCAATTTTGGCGCGCAGTGCGTCCCAGTCGAGCCGACTTGTGCGATCGACTTCCACGTAACCACCGCGTTGCTCCGCCAGCATATCGAGGGTGTCGATGGGCATGATGCCTTTGTCCCACAAGGAGCCCTTGTAACTGGAATAGCGACCGCGTTCTCGGGCCAACTCGGTAGAGGCCCAGTACGCGTAGTAGCAGATGGCTTCCATTGACTGGTCGGCGAAGGCTACCGCTGCCTCGCTGGCGTAGGGGATGCGCAGCTCGTAAAGGCTGTCTTGAAAGGCCATGACACCCAGCCCGACTGGCCGGTGGCGCATGTTGGAATCACGGGCCTTCTTGACGGCGTAGTAGTTGATATCGATGACGTTGTCGAGCATCCGCATGGCCGTCGTGATCGTCGTCTGCAGTTTGGCGTGATCGAGGCCGCCGTCCTTCAAGTGTTGCAGCAGATTAACCGAGCCGAGGTTACAGACCGCTGTTTCGGTGTCGCTGGTGTTGAGCGTGATTTCCGTGCACAGGTTACTGGAGTGAACCACGCCGGCATGTTGCTGCGGTGATCGCACGTTACAGGCATCCTTGAAAGTGATCCAGGGGTGGCCGGTTTCAAACAGCATGGTCAGCATCTTGCGCCACAGGTCTGCCGCCGGCAAGGTACGTGATGGTTTAATTTCGCCGCGTGCTGCCTTTTCTTCATAGGCGACGTAGGCCTTCTCGAACGCCAAGCCGTATTTGTCGTGAAGGTCGGGCACATTGCTGGGGGAAAAGAGTGTCCATTGGCCCTTTTCCATAACCCGCCGCATGAACAGATCGGGGATCCAGTTCGCGGTGTTCATGTCATGAGTCCGCCGCCGGTCGTCGCCGGTATTCTTACGCAGTTCGAGGAACTCTTCGATATCGAGGTGCCAAGTCTCTAGGTAGGTACACACCGCACCCTTGCGTTTACCGCCCTGATTGACGGCGACGGCTGTGTCGTTGACGACCTTCAGAAAGGGCACCACCCCTTGCGACTCGCCGTTCGTTCCTTTGATGTGCGAACCCAGCGCACGCACCCGTGTCCAGTCATTGCCAAGGCCGCCCGCAAACTTAGACAGCAGGGCGTTTTCCTTGATGGATTCGTAAATGCCATCGAGGTCATCGGGCACTGTGGTCAGATAGCAGCTTGACAGTTGTGAGCGCAAGGTACCGCTGTTGAACAGCGTTGGCGTGCTGGACATGAAATCGAATGAGGACAAGATCTCATAAAACTCGATGGCACGTGCTTCACGGTCTATCTCGTTGAGGGACAAGCCCATCGCCACCCGCATGAAAAATGCTTGTGGCAATTCAATCCGGCTCTTTCCAATATGAAGGAAATAACGGTCGTACAGCGTTTGAAGTCCGAGGTAGTCAAACTTCAGATCACGCTCTGCTTTGAGGGCAGCGCCTAGTCGTGCCAAGTCGAACTGGAGCAGTTTTTCATCCAGCAGTTCGTTGGCTACGCCCTTTTTAATGAAGCCGGGAAAATACTCGACATACGCTTGCGCCATGCCAGAGGGGTCGACATCTTTGCCCAGCACTTCTTTGGCGATGGTGTGGAACAACAACCGTGCCGTCGCGTAGGTGTAGTCAGGGTCTTTTTCAATCAGGGTCCTGGCTGCCAGCACTGAGGCCTTGTAGACCTCGTCCATGGGAACGCCGTCATACAGGTTACGCAGCGTCTCGGCGAAGATGGGGTCTGGCTTGACGTCTGCGCCTAAACCAGCGCAGGCGGCGTGGATCAGTTGGCTCAGTCGATCCATATCCAGCACGATGCGTTCGCCGTTGTCTATGGCATGCAGTTTGGGCAACTGGGGCGCCGTCAGTGCGGCACTTTTGGCGCGTTCCTGCGTGCGCTTTTCACGGTACAGAACATAGGCACGTGCGGCTTCGTGGTGGCCACCACGCATCAAACCCAACTCAACGTGGTCCTGCACGTCTTCAATATGAAATGTGCCGCCGCCGGGGCGCGAACGCATGAGGGCTCGGATGACCGCTTGGGTAAGTTCATCCACCATTTCCCGCACGCTGGATGATGCGGCACCTTGCGTGCCATGAACGGCCAAAAAGGCCTTCATCATGGCCACGGCGATCTTGTTGGGTTCAAACGGCACCACTGCGCCATTACGGCGAATGATCTGGTACTGGCTGAGCATGTGTGGTGCGAGTTGTGCTGTCTCTTGCGAACCCTGGGGCGCATGAATCCCTGTGCGCAGGGTCATTGATGTGTCGAATGCAGTCTGCATTTTTTCCTCGTTTTGGGCTGTGTGATGTCGATTTTTTAGCGCTGGACCAATGCGATTTAACTGCATAGCCTTTGACTGAACCACGACCAGCACACACTATATATGGTGTCTGAGGGGAATACAAGGCACTACAGGTAGTGTTTTGACAAGAATTGACTCGATCGCGACATCTGTCACTTTTCTCCGCCCTTGGATTCTGCCAATCGGGGCGGCAGTAACCCGCCGTCCAAGCGTTTAGGCCTGGCGCGTGCGTTGAGGCAGGATTTGGGCGCTGCAGCCTAGCCCCTGTCGAAGCCTAGCCCAATCAAAGCCAACGCCGGGGTCGAATTTGCGACCAGGTGCCACGTCCTCGTGACCAGCGATATGTTGGATTGGGTAGCCTTGTAGCAGGGCCGCACCCAGGCTCGCAAGTGTCTCGTATTGAGGTTCGGCAAATGGCTCGCTTTCAAGCCCCTCGAGCTCAATGCCGATCGAGTCGTCGTTGCAGTTGGCTCGGCCGCGATAGTGCGAGACGCCAGCGTGCCAGGCGCGGTCTTTACAGCTGACAAATTGCCAGAGCTCGCCGGTTCGTTGAATAAAGAAGTGACTGGAAACCTGTAGCCCCTCGATGGTTTTGTAGTAAGGGTGCTCGTTCCAGTCAAGTTGGTTGGTGAAGAGACGCTGCACCGCATCGCCGCCGTAGCCACCGGGGGGCAGGCTGATGGCGTGCAGGACGACGAGATCAACCCGAGCTGCCATTGGCCGTTGGCCGTAGTTTGGCGACGGCAGTTGTCGGGCGAACCGGTACCAGCCATCGTGCCACAGTGCTGCGGGTGTTGGTTGTGCTGGCGGTGCGCTGTCAGTTGACGTCATAAGAGCGGTCCGTGTTGACTGGTACATCGATGGTCAGGCGCGCGATCAGATCGCGAATTTGTCGCAAGCTTAAGCCAGGGCGAGCCGCTGTCGTGGTCCGGACTTTTGTCCAGTGCCGGTATATTCCCTGGCCGGGATTCATCGCATAGTGTGGCCGGAATGTCAGGCGGCAATTGAGAGCTCGCCGAAATCTGCTGGATTGGACCTCGGCTGCCGGGTTCTTGTAGGGCGCACTCAAGCTGCGGACGTCGAGCGCATTCTCTGCCGAGCCATGGGCGGCAATCACCATGTTTGGCTCGCTGCGGTGGTGCGTCTTGACGTGCCAGATCAGGTCGATACCCAAGCCGTTTGGCAAGCGCATGTAGGTGGTGGCGAGGTCAAAGGCCTGCCCGCGAAGGAAGTGCAATGCGATTGACAGGTGCGCGGTGGGCATGGGCACACGGGTAACACAAACGGCAGCGCCCGGCAAATAGACAGACCAAGGCCGCTGGGGCGACTCTGCGGCGCAAAATGGTCGAATAGGTGTTGCTCCATAGTCACCTCTAGCGCTGGCCCTTCGCTCCAAACGCTCAGGCAGGCCCTTGCGCTGTCGTCGGTGGTGGTCGATACCTGAATCCCGAGGCACGGGCGGTCACGAAAAGGTACAAAACCCGCCCTAGGCATTGTCTGCGCTCGTTGAGCTCTGAGTCAGGCACGAACTGAGGGTGCTCGAATTCGGCGACTCTGGCCTGGCCAACATTCAGGGCTCCGCGAGCTGTTGGTGCTCCGTGCTGCAGTAGGGGCCGAGTCGGCCCTGCAGTGCCTCTGCCGCTGGCAAATGAACCGCGCAGTGAAGGCAGCGCACCATGTCGGCCTGTGGCGCAATAGGCGTCTCGCGCTCGGCCTTGCCTCTTGTGCTGGCGCGGCGACCCAAACGCCACAACCACGCAACCAGAAGCACGGCGCCGATCACAAGCAGCAGCTTCATGGTGTCCGCCCCAGGAACACTTCCATCACAAAGCGTGAGCCGACGTAGGCCAGCAGCAGCAAGCCCGAGCCCAGGTACAACATCCGTACCGCACGCTTGCCACGCCAGCCAAAGCGGGCTCTGCCAAACAACAACGTGGCAAAGGTCAGCCAAGCAAGGACCGAGAAGGCCGTTTTGTGGTCCCATTTGAGGGGGGCCTTGACGCCGTAGAGTTGGCCGCCAAACAGGATGCCCAGCACAAGCGTGGCGGACAGCAGTAAAAAGCCGGCATTAATGAAGCGGAAGGTGAGGCGCTCAATGGTCAGCAGGGGCACCCCGGCGTGGGAATCTTGGCCCAGCCGGATGCGCTCTTCGGTACGGGTCATGAACCAGGCGTGCGCCACGGCCGTCGCAAACAGTCCGTAGGAGGCAATGCCCAACGCCCAGTGGACTGGTAACCAGGGTGAGGCGTGAGGATGCAGTGCGCTGCCCGGGAATACCATTGCCAGCCCCACCGCAGCCACGCCCAGAGCCGACAGGGGCCAGCGCATCTGTAACAAGGGAAATAGGTAGCTCTCGACCGCATAGACCAGGGTGACCAGCCAGACAGTGACCGACAAGGCCGGAGCAAATCCGAAGTGAGCCGGTTCGCCCGCCGAGCTGGTCAGCAACAGGCCACCGTGCAGCAGCCACCCCAGCCATAGGGCGGCGCGTGCTGCGCGTGCACTCAACTTCGGCTGGGCCACTGCCGACACCGCATAGGCCACCACGGCACTGAGCGCCAAGGTCAGGCTAAGGGTCGACGCACTGGCTAAAATCATCCCGACAGTTTAACGTTTTGTCTTCCGCCATTCTCATGTGGCGATCAACTTTGGTGCCGTTCAGCGGCAAACCCGCATGGCATCCTCCCTCACCGACAAACTCTCGCGCCTCGTCAAGGAAATGCGGGGTCAGGCTCGTATCACCGAGTCGAACGTCACCGACATGTTGCGGGAGGTCCGCATGGCCCTGCTCGAGGCCGACGTGGCTCTGCCGGTGGTGCGTGATTTCATTACCCGAGTCAAGGACAAAGCGCTGGGGCAGGAGGTGCTGGGGTCGTTGTCGCCGGGACAGGCCCTGGTAGGCATTGTGAACCAGGAGCTAGCGGCGACCATGGGTGACGGCGTCAGCGACATCAACCTCGCGGCGCAACCGCCGGCCGTGATTCTGATGGCTGGCCTGCAGGGGGCGGGCAAGACCACCACCACCGCCAAGCTGGCCAAGCACCTGATCGAGAAGCGGCGCAAAAAGGTGCTGACGGTGTCTGGCGACGTGTACAGACCGGCGGCCATTGAGCAACTCAAGACGGTGACGGCGCAGGCAGGGGCCGAATGGTTTCCCAGCACGCCGGACCAGAAGCCGGTGGACATTGGCCTGGCCGCACTGGACTACGCACGCAAACATTTCTTTGACGTGTTGCTGGTCGACACGGCCGGCCGCTTGGCCATTGACGAGGCCTTGATGCTGGAAATCAAGGCCCTGCACGCCGCGCTCAACCCGGTTGAGACGCTGTTCGTTGTGGATGCCATGCAGGGTCAGGATGCGGTCAACACCGCACGTGCGTTCAAAGAGGCCCTGCCCTTGACTGGCATTATTTTGACCAAAACTGATGGCGATTCACGCGGTGGCGCTGCCTTGTCGGTGCGGCAAGTCACTGGGGCGCCGATCAAGTTTGCCGGCACCAGTGAAAAAATTGATGGTCTCGAGGTATTTGATGCTCAGCGCCACGCCGGGCGGATCCTGGGCATGGGCGATATTCTGGCGCTGGTCGAGCAGGTCACGGCCGGGGTCGATATGGCGGCGGCGCAAAAGCTGGCGGCCAAAGTCAAGAGCGGCGCCAGTTTTGACCTGAATGACTTTCTGGGGCAAATTCAGCAGATGAAGCAGATGGGCGGACTATCGAGCCTGATGGACAAGTTGCCGGCGGCGATGGCCGCCAAAGCGGGTCAGGTCGACATGGTGCGTGCCGAAAAAGACATCAAGCGCAAGGAGGGCATCATCCACAGCATGACGCCTCTGGAGCGCAGCAAGCCCGACCTCATCAAGGCCACGCGCAAACGCCGCATTGCTACCGGTGCTGGCGTTCAGGTCCAGGATGTCAACCGCATGCTCAAGGAATTCGAGCAGATGCAGGACATGATGAAAAAAATGAAGGGCGGCGGGATGATGAAGATGATGAAGCGAATGGGCGGCATGAAAGGCATGCCCCGGATGCCGTTCTAGACGTCCAATTTTTTTGAGTTAAATAGGGCTCTAGGCCCCGTCGTATATAGATAGTTTGCTATTGAAATTGAAGCGTCAGCATTCAGGCTGGTTGCTGTATAGCGGCCATTGATTCATGAGTTAGTACCTCGCCGCGCAAGGTGTAGCTGCGGGTTTCGGTGATCCGCACGTCGACCAATTGACCAATTAGCCGTGACTGGCCGACAAAGTTCACTACCCGGTTGCATTCGGTGCGGCCCATCAGCTCGGTAGCGTCGCGCTTGGAGGCGCCTTTCACCAAGATGCGCTGCACCGTGCCTAGGCGGCTGTCGCTGATGCGTCGAATGCTGGCGTTGATCACGCCCTGCAGGTGCTGCAAGCGGCGCAGCTTGACCTCGTGTGTTGTGTCATCCGCCAGATTGGCGGCCGGGGTGCCGGGCCGTGGACTGAAGATAAAGCTGAAGGAGTTGTCAAAGCCGATGTCGTCAATCAGCTTCATCAGCTTGTTGAAGTCGTCCTCGGTCTCGCCGGGGAAGCCGACGATGAAGTCACTGCTGAGTGCCATGTCGGGCCGGATGGCGCGCAGTTTGCGTACCGTACTTTTGTACTCCATGGCGGTGTAGCCGCGCTTCATCGCCATCAGGATGCGGTCTGAGCCGTGCTGGACCGGCAGATGCAGGTGGCTGACCAGCTTGGGCAGTTTGTCATAGGCGGCAATCAGCGTCGGGGTGAACTCATTGGGGTGACTGGTGGTGTAGCGAATGCGCTCAATGCCGGGAATGTCGGACACATAGGCCAGCAGGGTGGCGAAGTCGGCGGTCTCCAGGCTGTCGCCCATGGGGGCGCGCCAAGCGTTGACATTCTGGCCCAGCAGCGTGACCTCTTTCACGCCCTGGTCTGCCAGGCCGGCCACTTCCACCAGCACGTCTTCAAACGGGCGAGACACCTCTTCGCCGCGGGTGTAGGGCACCACGCAGTAGCTGCAGTACTTGGAGCAGCCCTCCATGATGCTAACGAAGGCGGTAGCGCCTTCCACCCTCGCCGGCGGAATGTGGTCAAACTTCTCGATCTCGGGAAAACTGATGTCCACCTGAGACTGGTTCAGGCGCTGGCGCTCGGCCAGCAGTTGCGGCAGCCGGTGCAGGGTTTGCGGGCCGAACACCACGTCCACATAAGGCGCCCGTGCGATGATGGCCGCCCCTTCCTGGCTCGCGACGCAGCCGCCAACGCCAATCAGCACGCCTTTTTTCTTCAAATGCTTGACCCGGCCAAGGTCCGAAAACACCTTTTCCTGCGCTTTTTCCCGTACCGAGCAGGTGTTGAACAGGATCAGGTCGGCATCATTGACGTTGTCGGTCGGCTCATAGCCCTGCGCTGCGTGCAAGACGTCGGCCATTTTGTCCGAGTCGTACTCGTTCATCTGGCAGCCGAAGGTTTTAATGAAGACTTTTTTGCTCATAGCAGGGGGATCCGGTAAGCCGCGCCGCGCGGCATGGGCGGGGTCCGTTAGCGCATCTGGATCCGCATGCGGTCGCGGTCTGCCCAAAGATCAGCCAGGCCAGCTCGGTCGTAGTCCGTTACATCAGTGGTCAGGCCATGGCGCACTTGCGGCACAAAGCCATAGCCGGGCGTCAGGTAGTTGTCTGTCGCGCCGACCTTGGTTTCCAGTCCGGTTCGCCAGCGGTCCCGGCCACGCACTGTCAAAGGCCCCAATTCCAGCGCCTTCTGTGGCCCCAGCGGTACCGAAACTTCAAACCCGGCAAAATTGGTTTTGGGCATTGACCCGGTGTCGGTCCGGCCGGATTGCCGGTAGAAAAGCTTGAACATGGCATCGCCGAACAAATGGGCGGAGGTCACACGCCAACCCGTGTCCTGGTTGTGAAACTGCCCGGCTGTCAGATCCATCTGCCACCGTCCGGGCATCAGGCTGTACCGGAGCGCCCCTATCACCGATTGTTGGGCGGGTGCTGCCGGTGTGTCGATGTTGCTGTACAGGCCCGACATGGCGTGGGCGCGCAAGCGCCCGTCATCGGACAGCCAGATGGCGTCCAACTGGCCGCCTCGCTCTGTCGGGTTGAGGAAGCCCAGGGACGCCTGTGCCGCCAGTGGCCCCAGCGGTGCCCAGTAACTTACAAAGGCCTGCTCCATTTGGGTCTTTTTGTGGCGTTGGTCACTGAAAATGCGGCCTTCATCAAAGCTGCCAGTGTTAAAAACCGGCGTGGAAGCCGTACCCTGCACCGTCCAGCCTTGGGCCAAGGGGATCTCGGCCCCCACTTCCAGAGCGCTGGAGTAGTCGAACAGCCCATACTCAGTGCCCGCGGTCATGCGCAAGTTCAAGCCGATTTCAAACTGGGGCCGGAACCACTGGCTGTTCGTAATCGGCGCGTCTGGCGATGCTGCGAAAGCCGCATTGACAGGCAGCAACTGGATGGCCTGGCCCTGCGCGCATTGGTCGCTGCCATTTCTAAAGGCCGTGGCACAGGCTACATTGGTCCGGATCAGCAAGACCGGTTGGCCGCGTTGCGTCAGGGTCAAGGCCAGTTCATCAGACGGCAGTGCCCCGGGTGCGTTGCCGCCATGCGATGCCGCATAGATCAGCCAGGTCTTGAGCGCCTGACCGACCGCAACCATGCGGCTTTGGCGCCAGGCGACTGGCTCCAACTGCACTGCCAGCACCGGCGCCCCGGCAGCCGGGGTGGCTAAGCCCACGCGCACATGCTGAAAGCCGGCGGCAGCAAAGGCCTCAGCCAATGCCCACCGCGCGTCTGGCACCGGCAACCGGGCTGCAGCGGGCAGAGGCCCCGACGGCCTGGCAGTCACCACCGCCGTGACCGGTACGGATGGCAAAGTCGGCACAGTTGGCACAGTTGGCGCGGCCGATAAAGCGGGTGCCGGTAGGGGTGCCACTGTCAAGGGCGGTGGGTATTGCTTCAAAGTCGCGTTCCGGGCGCGGTCTAGGTGCAGCACCAGAGCCGCCGACAACTGGTTGCTTTGCTGCCCGCTGTACTCGGTCAATTTGCGGCTGTAGCCCAAGGTCAGGTCCGCGTCCCCGGAGACAGGGTAGGTATAGGCCAGGCCTGCACGCAATTCTTTGGTGTCGGCCTCCAGTTGGGCACTGAGTCGGTCGGTCAAGCGCAGCACCGAGTTGGCAAAAACCCCATCCAACAGTGCCTTGGGCGTGTACTTTTTGGCGTAACCCAGCGATACATCGAGCGGCCCCTGGTCAGAGGTGGCCACCACGTAGACACTGCGATAGTTGGTGGCAGCGCCGCCAAAATCGGTGAAGCCACCGGCCAGTCGGGTGTTGCCCGGGAAGACCCAGGGCAGCTGGTACTTGGCGGAAATGGACAGATCACGCTCACCGGCGGGACAACCCTCGTACATATTGCACCAGACGTCGCCCGAAAAGCTGAGCCGTGCAAAAGCCTCCAGGCCCGGCAGCAAACCCACACCACCCGTGACCACACCAAAATGACCGATGCCCGGCAAAGGGTTGGCAATGTCAGGAATCGAGTTGCTGTAGGCGGCCGCAAAAGACCCAAGGGGCAGCACCGTCGCCACCGGGGTGTTGATGGCGCCTAAGTAACCGCCGGGTGCTACCGTGCCGGTGAAGGTCTGCGGGTCAGCGCCAGTCGCCAGCAGGGGGCTCAAAGCACAGCAAGCAGCCAGTAGGCGGCGCGGCCAATGCTTTGGTTTAAAGGTCAACAGGGTGCGCATGAAGAACTGGGTGCCAAGATGGGGCGTATTCAGTAAGGCCAAAAAATGAAAGGCCCGTCAGCAGACGGGCCTTGTGATGCAAACGCTGCCCAGTCAGTGCTGGGCTGTGTAGCTGTTAACCACCAGGACCCACGGAGCCGGTGCCAGTACCGGTCGACGTCTGCACCGCACCAGGGACAGCATTTCCAGTGACTGCGGTGGCTACGGTTTTGGCCTCGGTCAGCTGGGCGGTGGTCGGAGCTGTGACAGATACCGCAACCACGATCGCCAGCTTGGTCACAGCTGCTGCTTGGAGGGCTGTATTGACGGTGCCCAGGACCGCTGATGCAGTGCCGGTTGCGACAGTGCCGGTCGAAGTGTTAACCGCTGCGGCCAGGGCCACAGCCTGGGCTGCAGGGGTGGTGGTGCTGGTCCTGGCCATTTCTGCCAAGATCTTACCTGTCACGGATCCGGTTCCTCCGGTAGCCCCTGTGATGACGCCTGTAACACTGTTCCAATTTGCGGCAGACGCCGCGATTGGCGCTTCAGTGATGTTCGTACTTGCCGGCAAGCCCAGTGCCAGATTGGTTTTGGCAACCCCTTCGACAACAGCTGCGCTGGTCACGGTTTTGGTGGGGATGACAGTGTCAGCCGTTACGCCGACAAAGGCAGCGGCCATGTTGGTCAGTGCCGTCACGCCCACGGCTTGTCCGCTGGCTATAGACGGCACTACCGCCATCAGTGTCACTATTGGCTCCGTAGCTGCTAGTGGTGCAGTGTTTGCACCGGTTTTTTCATTGAAATAGGAGGAACCCACGCCCATCACAGTCCTAATGATAATGGGTTGGCCTGAGGTGTAGCCGCTCAAAGCGACGTTGACTTTGCCATCCGATCCGGTAACCCCTTGGCCGAGCAATCCGCCGCCAGCGTTGTAGACCAAAACGGTTGCTCCGAAAGCCGCACCGAGAGCTGGCGTGACAGACAGGGTAGTTGTGCTGCTGGACGTCGTGCCGCCGCAGCCCGCCAAGGTAATGGCCGCAGCCGAGATGACCGTCAGGACAAGCCTGCGAGTGAAAGAAGAATTGAACATTGGTGAACCCCCGTTAATTTAGTTGACAATCAAAACCATTAATAGAAATACTATAACTTATTTCAACGACAACTCAAGCAGATTAAATGTGGGGTCAGCAATTTTTGGACCTTGTTTTGATCGTGTTGGAAAGTTGCACTGCCGTTGCCATTTTTTTGGGACGTTGAGAATGGTGTTGAGCTTAAAAAAAACAGCCATTGGTGTGACACTGAATTACAACAGTCTGAGGTCGCGCACCTCAGCCCCGGGAAATACGCCGGCCAATTGCGCTGGGCTCAGGCCGAACTGACGTGCCAGCAAGCCACCCAGCAGGCTACGGTACTCGTTGAGGACCGGGTAGTCGCGGTTCTGGAACAGGTTGGCGGGCGTTACGATCATTTGCTCACCAGCCACCTGGCCGCCGCGCAGGCCGCCACCCAGCACCCAGTAGACGCTGCCGTGCCCGTGGTCGGTGCCGTTGTTGCCGTTTTGCCGGAAGGTGCGGCCAAATTCGCTGACCACCACCACGGTGGTCTCGCGCCAGCGAGTGCCCATTTCTTGAGCGTAGGCGACCAGACCCCGGCCCAGCTCTTCAAAGCGGCTCGCCAGCTGGCCGGTGGCGCCGCCCTGGGCCACATGGGTGTCCCAGCCCCCGACGTCGACAAAGCCCAGGTTGTAGCGGCCTTTCATTAGCCGGGCAATGCGCCGCGCCTCCAGTTCGAAGCCCCGGGCGCTGATGGCATTGCGGCTGGCAGCGTCCATCTCGGCGGCCATTTCGCGCACCACCTCGTCGCGCACGGTGAAGCCCTGGTCGACCGAGCCCGACAGCTGGGTACCCTGGTACATGGCGCTGATGATGCTGCTTTGGCGCGCGTCCACCGCTGGCTTGGTTACGGCGCGCAGCGCAGTGTTGGGTACCTGCACATCCCCCTGCATCACCAAAGGAAGCCGGTCGGTGAAAGCCATGGCACCGGCGCCCTTGAGAGTTGCCGCCAGCCGGTTCAGAAAGCCCGAGCGGTAGTTGCGGCTGCCCTCCGGCGCTTGCCCGAGTTCGATGCTGTCCTGCGTTTCGAAATGGCTGCGCGTGAGGTCGTGCGTGCCGGCAAAGGGCACAAAAGCCGCCTGCCCCTGCTGGAACAGCGGGTACACGCTGTCACGCAGCGCCGGGTGCAGGCCCCAGTCGGCGTTGAGTGGCAAGGCCGAGCCGGCATCCCTGCCGGGTCGAGCGATGGCGATGGTGGGCCGCACCTCGTAGTAAAAACTGCTGCTCACCGGCACCAACAGGTTGGCCGCGTCGTAGCCGCCGCGCAAAAACACCACCAAAAAACAGGGCTGCGCCGGGCCAGCGGCCCAGAGCTGGCCAGCGCTCAGGGCGAGGCTGGTGCCGGCCAGGGATTGCAGCAGTTGACGGCGTTGCATGGGGCTCCTTCGGGCGCGTCAGCGCCGCATTAGTTCGGGGGAGGACAGCAAAAAGGTCGCCCACTCCTGGGGCGAGCCGGCTTGTGCCAGGGCGGCGCGGGTGCTGCTGCCCAGGTTGTGCTGCAAGGCCTGGTAGTACAGGGCGTTGGCCAGCTGTGGAAAGGCTGGCACCTCTTGCGGCGTGGGGCCTTCGCTGCGGAAAAGGCCGGCACTGCCCGAGGCGATGGCGCGGGCCACTTCAAAGCGCACCGTCATTTGGCCTGGGCTGGCCCAGGCGCTTTCGTCCACGGGCCAGCCATCGGGTGTCTGGCGACCGTACAGAGGCTGGCCTAGCCGGTTGAGCCAGTTCAGCACCGGCCCGGTGTTAAGGATCACCCGCTCGTCATAGGCCAAGCGCAGTGCTGACACCACATAGCGCATCGGGTCTTTGAATTTTTGGCCTGCGCCCTGCGCAAACTCGGGCGAGCTCAGCAGTGTGCGCAGGGTCACGGCGATGTCGCCATCCGACCCCATGAAGGCCTGCGCCATGCGCTCCACCAGCGCCGGCGGCGGACTGTCTGCCAGCCAGTACTGCGCCAGCTTGCGGCTGACAAAGCGGGCGGTGGCTGGGTGTCGGGCCAGTCGGTCCAATGCTTCTTCCACTTCGGCCAGGCCGCGTTGTTGCAGGGGCTGGCCCAGCAGGGTTTTAGGGGTGAAGTCGTGCCTGCCGGGGTGGAACTCAAAGACGCCACGGCGCAGGTAGTAGGGCTGCAGCTCGCGCCGGCCCACTGGGGTGTCGGTGCTGGTCAGGTTGACGCCGGCGCCGGTCAATACACGGCCCAGTTCCTGCACGTCTTTCTGGGTGTAGGGGCCGTCCACGCCCAGGGTGTGCAGCTCCATCAGTTCACGCGCCAGGTTCTCGTTGACACGGTTGACCGCATTTTGCTCGTTGTCCAGGTAGCGCAGCATGGCCGGGTGCAGGGCCGCCTCGCCTAGAAGTTCACGAAAGCGTCCGAGCGCGTGCGGCCGAATGGCCGTGTCCTCGTAGTCGCCCACCATGGCGCGAATGTTGGCCTTGTTCTGGAACACGCTGAAATGGTTCAGCCAGAACCAAGTCATTTGCTCCTGCAACTGGCGCGGGGAGTACAGGGCGCGCAGGATGTGGCGCGAGGCGGCCTCGCGCGCGAGCCGGTTGAGCTCCTGCTGGTAGGCCTGCTGGGCGGCCTTCTTGTCAGTGTCGTTCTTGAGCGCGTCGGCATCGCGCCGGCGTTGCTCCAGCTCGATCATTAGGGCGGGGAAGGGCTTTTGGCTTAGGGTCAGCGTGGCAATCTGGCTTTGCGCTGCAGCGGGTAGCGTGGCCGGGCCGGGCACCAGTTGCCCGGCCAGCAGGGCGCTGGCATCTTGGCCGGCGGCCTGCGCCAGGCCTGAGCTGCTGGCGCCCCAGGTCAGGCGGTTGAGCCAGTGGTAGTGCAGCAGGTCGGCAGCCTGCGTTGTCGAGGCGGCGCCGGACAGCGCCGTCGACGAGGGCTTGACCGGCGTAGGGGCCGGTGAGCTTGGGAATGCCGTTGCGGGTGGGTTGGTGCTAGTGGGTGGCGCAGCGCAAGCCGACAGCAGCAGGGCCAGGCCCCAGCTGCTGGCCCTGATGCTGATGAACGGGCGCGTTGCGGTCATGGCCGGATTATGACGAAGCCGGATAATCAGATTCCGACCTGCCACCCTAAACTGCCATGACCGTAGAACCTGCTGCCCCCACCCGCCCCGCCACCGAACCACGGCTGACCAGCCTGTCGCACGGCGGTGGCTGCGGTTGCAAGATCGCGCCGGGCGTGCTGTCAGACATTTTGAAGGGTATGAGCGCCATGCCCATCCCCCCTGCACTGTTGGTGGGCATCGAGACCTCGGACGACGCGGCGGTCTACCAGCTCAATGACGAGCAGGCGCTGATTGCCACCACCGATTTCTTCATGCCCATCGTCGATGACCCGTTTGATTTTGGCCGCATCGCCGCCACCAACGCGATCTCTGACGTGTACGCCATGGGCGGCCGGCCTATTCTTGCGCTGGCGCTGGTGGGTATGCCGATTAACGTGCTGTCTACTGCCACCATTGGCCGTATCTTGGAAGGTGGCGCCTCGGTTTGCCGCGCTGCCGGTATCCCGATCGCGGGCGGCCACACCATTGACTCGGTGGAGCCGATCTATGGCCTGGTTGCGCTGGGCTTGGTGCACCCGAAACGTGTCAAGCGCAATGCTGACGCCCGGGTGGGCGACCGATTGGTGCTGGGTAAGCCGCTGGGCGTGGGCATTTTGTCGGCTGCCCTGAAGAAAGAAAAACTCGACGCCGCGGGCTATGCGCAGATGCTGGCCGTGACCACCCGGCTCAACACGCCGGGCCCCGATCTGGCCGCATTGGAAGGTGTGCACGCTATGACCGATGTAACCGGTTTCGGCTTGGCCGGTCACGCGCTGGAAATGGCGCGTGGTGCTGGCTGTACGGTGGTCATTGACTGGGCCCGTGTGCCGCTGCTGGCCGGCGTGAGGAATCTGGTGGCGCAGGGCATGGTCACCGGCGCCTCGGGCCGCAACTGGGCCGGTTATGGCCAGCAGGTTGAACTGCCAGCCGGGTTTGACCCGGTGGACCAGGCCCTGCTGAGCGACCCCCAAACCAGCGGCGGCCTGCTGGTGGCCTGCGCGCCAGAGGCGGTGGCGCAAGTGCTGGCGCTGTTCGCGCAGCACGGCTTTGACGCTGCCGCCGAAATTGGTGAAATCACGCCTGGGGCCACTGGCGCCGCCTTGTGGCTGCGCCAGGGCTGAGGCTGGCCTTAGATGCCGATCACACCGCCGTCGTCGCGGGTGATGACCAGCGTGGCAGACCGTGGCCGACCAGTCGGGCCGTAGCCCTGGTTGCCGGGCCACTGACTTTGCAACTTGAAGCCATTGGTTGTGCCGAAAGCAGGCGTGTCCTCACCCGGGTGCTGGATGTTGACGAACAGGGTCTTGCCGTCTTCGGTTTCGGTGATGCCAGTGACCTCGGCACCTTTGGGTGCCAGCAGGAAGCGCCGCAGCTTGGCATCGCCCAGGGTCGCGCCGATGAAGGTGTCTTGCGTACCCGTCACGGTGGCACCGTTCACGGTGAGGCTGTTCTTGACTGTGATGCGGCCGCCGTCACCCACCTGCCCCGGTACGGCGGCCAGCAGCATGCAGTTGGTTTCGTCGGTGATCGCGCCGTCATCGGTCTGGATCCAGCAGATGCCGCTGGCCCGGCTGAACCACAGGCCGTCCGGAGAGGAGAAGGCGTTCTTGGCGGTCAAGCCAGACAGGTTGGCGTCGCCGGCATCTTCTTCGGCACCAAACACAAAAATGTCCCAGGCAAAGCCAGCCGCTGTGGACAGGCTGCCCTGCTCGCGGAACCGGATGATGTGGCCGTTGGGGTTGCCCGAACCCTTTTTGCCATCAAGGTCGTTGTAAGCGCGCGGGTTGGCGGCGTCTACCTTGGTCGGCGTGCGGTTGGCGGCGCTGTTGTTGGTCAGGGCGAAGTAGATTTCGCCATTGTTGTAGTTAACCGCACCCCATTCAGGGCGGTCCATCCGGGTGGCACCCACGGCGTCTGCGGCCAGCCGGACATTGACCAACACGTCGGCCTGGTTGGCAAAGCGGTAGGCAGCATAGCTCGAGATTTTCGGGTCGTTCAAGGTCAGTTCAATCCATTGGCCGCTGCCATTGGCGTCGAAGCGGGCCGCGTAGAGCCGTCCCTCGCTCAGGTATTTGTCGCCCGCTGCCATGCCGCCGCCGATATCGGCGCTGCTCCAGAGCGCGGTCGAGACAAACTTGTAGATGTACTCGTTGCGCGAGTCGCAACCCATGTAGAACGCCAGTGGTGCACCTTCTTTGGGCAAGCTGCAAACCGCTGCTTCATGCGCAAAGCGGCCCATGCTGACGCGCTTGGCCGGTACTGCGCTTGGGTTTAGCGGGTCAAATTCGACGTTGTAGCCGAAGGTGTTGGGCTCGTTGCGGAAGTCTTGACCCGCTGAGGCGCCGGTAGCTCCGATGTTCCAGCGACTGAATCGGTTGTCGGTGTCTGACACGGTGTGCCAGCCCTGGCTGCGGTCGGATTTCCT
>CAXNFT010000008.1:0-27448 GCA_964201255.1 Rhodoferax sp. | reverse complement strand
ATTGGCAGCGTCATACCGACGATGCCTCCCTTGGATGCACTGTAGGCTGCTTGACCAATCTGGCCGTCGTAGGCTGCCACCGAGGCGGTCGAAATCATGACGCCCCGCTCCCCGGTAGATTCTGGTTCGTTCTTGCACATGGCGTCGGCGGCTAAACGAATCATGTTGAAGCTGCCGACCAGATTCACCGTGATGCACTTGGTAAAGACGCCTAGGTTGTGGGCGCCATGCTTGCCGACGGTTTTCTCAGCGGGCGCGATCCCAGCACAGTTAACCAAGCCCATCAATTTTCCCAAGCTGAGGGCCTTTGCCACGACGGTTTGGCCGTCTGTTTCGTTGCTGACGTCGCACCTGACGAATGCGCCTCCGATTTCCCGTGCGACTGCCTCACCTTTGTCGACCTGCATGTCAGCAATCACCACCAGTCCGCCATGAGCCGCTAGCATGCGCGCCGTGCCCTCGCCCAGCCCTGAGGCTCCCCCTGTAACAATGAATACCTTACCCGCGATGTCCATGGTGTTCTCCGTGATTTCTGTTGACGTCCACGTCAATTATGACCCATCGATCATGCGTACCAAACCGTACATGACATGGTCTGAACCCGTGAAAGCGGCGTGACGACAAGTTCAAGCGATGGAGGTTTTGCTGCTACACTCTAGCCCTCGGGTAATCCTCAGGCGCGTAGCTCAGCTGGTTAGAGCACCACCTTGACATGGTGGGGGTCGTTGGTTCGAGTCCAATCGCGCCTACCAATTTTCTCTGTCTCCTTCCATAGCTTCTCAGGGTAAACCTTGTGGAGCGTGGAATGGGTCCATCCCTAGAATGTGTCTCTTCGCGCCAAGGTGCAACTGGCCTTGGACGCAGTTGTAGGAGCCCCCATGCAGTCAAAAAAAACCGTTGAGCCCGCGAGCGCTGTGCGGGTCATCAAAAAATACCCGAACCGCCGTCTCTATGACACAGACACTTCGAGCTACATCACCTTGACGGAAGTCAAGCAATTGGTGATGGAGAGCGAGCCCTTCGTTGTTCGAGATGCCAAAACTGGTGAAGATCTGACCCGAAGTATTTTGTTGCAGATCATTTTGGAGGAAGAGGCTAGCGGCTCGCCTATGTTTACCGCCCCTGTCCTGGCCAGTGTGATCCGCTTCTATGGGCACTCCATGCAGGGGCTGATGGGTGGCTACCTCGAAAATAATATCCAGACTTTGATGGACCTGCAGGTTCGTTTTGCTGAGCAATCTAAAGGCTTGACCCCTGAAACGTGGACGCAACTCCTGGCCATTCAGGCGCCCGCACTGCAAGGCATGTTGGGTGGAAGTCTGGAGCAGTCGCGACAGATTTTTGAAAAAATGCAGGAGCAAATGCAAAAACAAACTGGGCAAATGCTGGGTGCGTTTGGCATCAAGCGCTGATGTGTTTAAAGTACAGGATCATTAGAAGATGAGTGAATTGGTGGTTAACAGCAAAAGTTCCAGAGCGCCTAAGGTCGGCTTTGTCAGCCTCGGTTGCGCCAAGGCTTTGACAGATTCTGAACTTATTTTGACGCAGCTCAATGCCGAGGGTTACCAGACTTCCAAGACCTTCCATGACGCCGATTTGGTCATCGTTAACACTTGCGGATTTATTGATGACGCTGTCAAGGAAAGCCTTGACACCATTAGCGAAGCACTGGCTGAAAACGGCAAGGTGATCGTGACGGGATGCCTTGGTGCCAAAGGGGGTGACGGTAGTGGAAACTTGGTGCGGCAGATGCACCCGAGCGTACTTGCCGTTACAGGTCCACAGGCGACCCAGCAAGTGATGGATGCTGTTCATGCGGCCTTGCCCAAGCCGCACGATCCGTTTCAGGATTTGGTGCCCAATGTCTTTGGCGTAGCGGGCATCAAATTAACGCCCAGGCATTACGCCTACATCAAGATCAGCGAAGGCTGTAACCACCGCTGCACGTTTTGCATCATTCCGTCGATGCGTGGCGATTTGGTCTCCCGTCCGATTGGAGACGTGCTTCGGGAGGCGCAAGCGTTGCTGGAGGGTGGCGTCAAGGAGTTGTTAGTCATAAGTCAGGACACGTCAGCCTATGGGGTTGACGTTCAGTACCGCACAGGTTTCTGGAACGGTAAGCCCGTCAAGACACGACTGTTGGAACTCGCGCAAGCCCTTGGCGATATGGCGCAACCTTATGGTGCCTGGGTGCGGCTGCACTATGTCTACCCCTACCCCAGTGTTGACGCGGTCCTTCCCATGATGGCCTCAGGCAAGGTGCTACCCTACTTGGACGTGCCCTTTCAACACAGCCATCCTGACGTACTTAAACGCATGAAACGCCCGGCCAGCGGCGAAAAGAATTTGGAGCGGATTCAGCGTTGGCGTGAGGCGTGTCCAGAAATCATTGTGCGCAGCACGTTCATTGCTGGATTTCCTGGAGAGACAGAAGAAGAGTTTGCACATTTGCTGGATTTCGTTCGCGAAGCGCAAATCGACCGGGCGGGTTGCTTTGCTTACAGTCCGGTCGCAGGGGCGGTAGCCAACGATATCGGAGGTATGTTGCCCGCTGAGGTGCGTGAGGAGCGGCGTGCGCGATTCATGGCTGTTGCCGAGGCTGTCTCAGCGGCCAAACTCAAGCGACGCATTGGCGCCACGATGCAGGTCTTGGTCGACTCAGCGCCTTCAATGGGCAAAAAAGGTGGCACTGGCCGGTCGTATGCCGAAGCGCCGGAAATCGATGGTGTGGTCAGGCTTCTCCCGCCAGAAAAAATAAGCAAGACGCTCAAAATGGGGGAGTTCACTCGTGCCAAGATCGTTGCGACGCAGGGTCACGACCTTGTGGCGCTACCGTTTTGACGCGTTGCAAACTTTGGGGAGTGCTTACCAAAAAAAAGCCACTAAGTCGGCAGTGGCTTTTCTCCAAAACTTACATCTTTCGCGCTCAAAAGTGCGTTCGATTTTCATTTACATTGGTGCCCAGGAAGGGACTCGAACCCCCACGAAGTTACTCGCTAGTACCTGAAACTAGTGCGTCTACCAATTCCGCCACCTGGGCATTTCAGGAAAGAGAGCGATTGTATCAAAATTATGAGCCAGACCAGCGGCTTGCTGGATGAAGTTGAAGGGACCGTTCAAGGTCATCGTGATGGCCACGGTTTCATTGCCCGTGACGACGGGGAGCCCGATATCTATTTGCCGCCGAACGAAATGCGGGCAGTCTTACACAAGGATCGTGTCAAAGCCCGAGTCGTGCGCAGTGATCGAAAGGGGCGACCAGAAGGCCGCGTGTTAGAGATCGTCGAGAGGCCAAGTCAATCGATCATTGGGCGGCTTCTTCAGGAAAGCGGTATCTGGATCGTAGCGCCTGAGGACAAGCGCTACGGACAGGATGTCATGATCCCTAAGGCGGCCACCGGTGCGGCCAAGCCAGGTCAGGTTGTTGTTGTGGAGCTGACTGAACCCCCTTCGCTTTATGGCCAGCCCGTCGGTCGTGTCAAAGAGATCTTGGGAGAGGTCGATGACCCTGGCATGGAAATTGAAATTGCGGTTCGCAAGTACAGCGTGCCCCATGAATTTTCGCAGGCATGTATTGCCGAGTCGCGTGGCTTGCCAGACAAGGTGCGGCCTCAGGATAAACACCACAGAGTTGACTTGACCGACGTGCCGCTCGTCACCATTGATGGTGAAGATGCGCGTGATTTCGACGATGCCGTTTACTGCGAGCCAGCATCAATCGGGAAGGGCAAGTCTGCGACGCAAGGTTGGCGATTGCTGGTTGCGGTAGCTGATGTCAGCCACTATGTCGAGAATGGCTCCGCGATTGACATCGATGCCTATGACCGTGCCACCAGCGTGTATTTCCCAAGGCGCGTTATCCCCATGCTTCCCGAGAAGTTGTCCAACGGTCTGTGTTCGTTGAATCCTGAGGTTGAGCGACTGTGCATGGTGTGTGACATGCTAGTGACTCAGGACGGCGAGGTTAGAGCCTACCAGTTCTATCCAGCGGTTATGTGGAGTCATGCGCGGTTTACCTACACAGAAGTCGCTGCATTGCTGGCCAACACGCACGGCCCGGAAGCTACCCGGCGCAAGGATCGGGTGACGGATCTGCTGAATTTGCACGACGTGTATCGGGCCTTGTCCAAAGCGCGCATCAAGCGTGGCGCGGTCGACTTTGAAACCGTGGAGACTCAGATCGTTTGCGATGAGGGTGGCCGAATTGAGAAAATCGTGCCTAGGACCCGCAACGATGCCCACAAACTGATCGAAGAGGCCATGCTGGCAGCCAATGTGTGCAGCGCAGACTTTATTTCGCAGGGCCGACAACCTGGGCTTTATCGGGTTCATGAGGGGCCTACCCCTGAGAAGCAGGAACTGCTTCGTAACTACCTGAAGGCAATCGGCATCGGCTTGACGATCAGCGATGACCCGTCACCTGGTGAGTTCCAGGCGATTGCCGCAGCGACCAAAGACCGACTGGATTCGCAGCAAATTCACTCCATGCTGTTGCGGTCCATGCAGCAGGCCATCTATACCCCGATCAACAGCGGCCATTTTGGCCTGGCGTTTGACGCTTACAGCCATTTCACCAGCCCGATCCGACGCTACCCGGACTTGCTGGTGCATCGCGTGATCAAGGCAATCCTGGCGAAAAGCCGATATCAATTGCCCGTTTTGCCAATACCTGGCGAAGCACATGCCAAGTTGGCAAGGCGGTTGGAAAAAAGTATTGCGCTGCGAGCCGCTGATCCAGACCAAAAACCCAAAAAAATCAGTCCCGAAAATCAGGCTTGGCAGGCCGCCGGGATGCACTGTAGCGCCAACGAACGGCGGGCTGACGAGGCAAGCCGTGACGTTGAGGCCTGGCTTAAGTGCAAATACATGCGCGAACATTTAGGGGAAGAGTATGCCGGGGTTGTCAGTGCTGTCACTAGTTTTGGTATTTTTGTGACGCTGGATGCGATGTATGTGGAGGGTTTGGTTCACATCACGGAGCTTGGTGGCGAGTACTACCGTTTTGATGAGGCTCGCCAGGAACTACGCGGTGAGCGAACCGGCATGCGCTATGCCATTGGCTCAAGAGTTCGCGTGCAGGTGAGCCGGGTGGACCTTGATGGGCGCCGAATTGATTTCCGTCTGGTTCATGAAGGTGATGGCCTGAACGCCAAATCAGTCAAGGACAGACTGGCATTCCGCGACGGTAGTTTGGTGGGTGCTTCTGACAACGCTAACCTCGAAAAACCGGCACGGCGCCGAGCAAGTCGAGTTGCAGACCCATTGCCTAAAAGTGCCAAGTCAAGGGTAGCGGCCACGAAATCTTCGGGAAAGGGCGTCGCAAGCCCGAAGAGCTCTCGGAAACTTAAGCGTTGAAGCTCAGATCAGGACAGTCCTGCTGAGGGCTACGGCGGTCAGGGTTTGGTGCGCTGGCCATCCGTCGGCCATCTGCCCATGTCGGTAAACCGATTGGCTAGCTGTCTCAGGAGTTCCGAGGCCAGACGCCAGGCCGGCGCTAATCATGCCGGCCAGAACGTCACCTGTGTCCGCCGATCCAAGCTGCCAGTCGTCCCCGATAGTGGGCAGCCGCCTTGGCCAATAGCCAGCATTGCGTCGATGCAAACGCTGCGTCATGAAGTGCAAAGGCGTGGTTCTTTTCAATGCGCCTCGCAGGTATGTTGTTCGTCGAGCTAAGTCTTGCCGCGAGCCTGATCGGCGTCTGAGTTGGCTTGGTGTGCCTTTCGGGCTGATATACTCGCGCGGCTGAGCTCGAGGCCGACAGTGGTTCTTGGCTCACAAATAAGCAAACCAGCTTAAACAAGGTGTTTCGTGACAGTGTGGGCGGCAGAGTCGGCAGTGCACATGAAATAACAAGCTGGATTTTAGACCGAACCTTTGGAATCAGACATGTCAGTAACTATGCGCGAAATGCTTGAAGCGGGCGTCCACTTTGGACACCAAACTCGCTTTTGGAACCCCAAAATGGCGCCGTTCATTTTTGGACATCGCAACAAAATTCACATCATCAACCTTGAAAAATCCTTGCCGATGTTTCAAGAGGCGGCGAAATTTGTGCGGCAAATTTCTGCCAAGCGCGGTACGGTCTTGATGGTCGGCACCAAGCGGCAGGCGCGCGAGACTGTCGCTGTAGAGGCGCAACGCGCTGGCGTGCCTTTCGTGGATCAGCGTTGGCTAGGCGGCATGTTGACGAACTTCAAGACCGTCAAGACATCGATCAAGCGACTTAAAGATATGAAAGTCCAGCAAGAAGCTGGGTTGGACAGCATGAGCAAAAAAGAGCAATTGATGTTTGCCCGGGAACTGGACAAGTTGGAGAAGGACATTGGCGGCATCCAAGATATGGCTGTGTTGCCCGATGCAATATTTGTCATTGATGTCGGTTATCACAAGATTGCCATAGCGGAGGCGAAGAAACTGGGCATTCCCCTGATTGCGGTGGTGGATTCAAATCACTCGCCAGAAGGCATCGATTACGTGATCCCCGGCAATGACGACTCCTCCAAGGCCGTCACACTGTATGCACGTGGTATCGCTGATGCCATTATCGAAGGTCGTTCCAATCTTGTGGATGACCTCGTCAAGGCTGTTGTTGCCGAGAGCGCAGATGAATTTGTGGAAGTGAATGAGGCCTCTGCCTGAGTTCGTCGCAACCCCGCTTCAAGGGGGCTTCATGGCCCCTTTTTTTTGATTTTTTGTATTACCCCAATCAATGATGGAGAGAAAAATGGCTGCAATTACTGCAAGTATGGTTGCTGAGCTGCGCGGCAAGACCGACGCGCCAATGATGGAGTGCAAACGTGCCCTGACCGAGGCCGAAGGCGATATGGCAAAGGCTGAAGAGTTGCTGCGCGTCAAATTGGGTAGCAAAGCGGGCAAGGCCGCAGGGCGGATCACCGCCGAAGGCGTTGTTGTCTGCAGCAAGGAGCAGGGTGCTGGGGCGCTGCTGGAGGTGAACTGTGAGACTGATTTCGTGACCAAAAACGACAGCTTTCTGGCTCTGGCAAATGCTGCTGCAGGTTTGGTGGCAAAACACAATCCGGCTGACGTTGCTGCGCTGGGGCTGCTGGACTATACCCAAGACGGTTTTGGCCCGACGCTGGAAGATGTTCGCAAGGGCCTGATCGGGAAAATCGGCGAGAACATGAGTTTTCGGCGCTTCAAGCGGTTTGCGTCCGGCAGTCAGTTGGCATCCTATTTGCACGGGACGCGCATCGGAGTGGTGGTTGAGTTTGAAGGCAGCGACGCAGCCGCCAAAGACGTGGCGATGCATGTGGCTGCGATGAAGCCGGTAGCCCTGGCCAGTCAAGATGTTCCGGCCGATCTGGTGGCGCGCGAGCGCTCGGTCGCGGCGGCCAAAGCCGCTGAAGATGCTGCCTTGGCGACAGCCGCAGGCAAGCCCGTTCAGTCGGCGGAGATCGTGACCAAGCGCATTGAAGGTGGTGTGCAGAAATACCTGAAAGAGGTGTCGCTGTTCAACCAGCCTTTTGTCAAAAATGACAAGCAGACGGTTGAGCAAATGCTCAAGGCCACTGGCACCACCGTCAAGTCATTTACGCTGTATGTTGTTGGCGAGGGCATCGAGAAAAAGGTCGACGACTTTGCCGCCGAAGTAGCCGCTCAGGTTGCTGCCGCGAAGCAGTCCGCTTGATCGCACCGGCGGTCCACGATGTCCAGTCGCACATCAGGGTGGCTGGGTATCGGCGAGATTGAGCATCGAAGCAACTTCACCAAGAGACTGACATGACAACTGCCAAACCAGCGCACAAGCGGATTTTGCTCAAACTTTCGGGCGAGGCCTTGATGGGAGATGACCAGTTTGGCATCAACCGTGACACCATCGTTAGGATGGTCGATGAAATTGCGGAAGTCACCCGCCTTGGGGTCGAGGTTGCAGTGGTAATTGGCGGCGGCAATATTTTTCGTGGGGTGGCTGGTGGGTCTGTGGGGATGGACCGGGCAACTGCTGACTACATGGGGATGTTGGCAACGGTCATGAACGCCCTGGCACTGGGGGATACGATGAATAAGGCTGGTTTGACTGCTCGGGTCATGTCCGCTATCGCTATTGAACAGGTGGTCGAGCCCTATGTGCGACCCAAGGCGCTTCAGTATCTTGAAGAGGGCAAGGTGGTCATTTTTGCTGCGGGGACAGGCAATCCGTTTTTTACGACTGATACTGCGGCAGCCCTGCGGGGTGCGGAAATTGGCGCTGAAGTTGTGTTAAAAGCGACCAAAGTTGATGGTGTCTACACCGCAGACCCCAAAAAAGATCCCTTGGCAACGCGGTACCATAGTCTATCGTTTGACGAGGCTATGGCTCAGAACCTGGGCATCATGGATGCCACTGCCTTCGCGTTGTGCCGTGATCAAAAGCTACCCATCAAGGTGTTCTCTATTTTTAAGCATGGTGCCCTCAAGCGAGTGGTCATGGGGCAGGATGAGGGGACTTTGGTGCATGCCTGAACATGTCAAAATGAGGGCGTCTAACATGCCCGCCAAGGCGCGCAGCGCAAGGAAATAACAATGCCGATTGCAGACATCAAGCGAAATACCGAAGCGAAGATGGACCAAACCATCGCAGCCTTCAAAAACAACCTGATGAAGATCCGTACCGGACGCGCTAATCCGGCTCTGCTCGATACTGTCCAGGTGGATTACTATGGTGCTTTGGTTCCCGTCAGCCAGGTGGCTAACGTGTCACTTTTGGACGCTCGGACCATCAGCGTCCAACCGTGGGAAAAGGGCTTGGGCGCCAAAATAGAGAAGGCCATTCGCGATAGCGACCTTGGGCTTAATCCTTCCTCGATGGGGGATTTGATTCGTGTTCCGATGCCGGCCATGTCCGAGGAGCGTCGCAAGGAACTCACTAAAGTTGTGCGCGGGGAGGGTGAAGGTGCCAAAGTAGCGGTCCGCAACCTTCGCCGTGATGCCAATGACGCGGTAAAAAAGGCAGTCAAAGACAAACTGGCTTCTGAGGACGATCAAAAGCGGTCCGAGGCTGAGATTCAAAAAGTCACTGATCGGCACATTGGAGTCATTGATCAATTAGTGGCCGCCAAAGAGCAGGACATCATGGCGGTCTGACCGCCTAGGTTTTCATGCCTATGCGCTATGACTACTGGCCTCATTCCGGCACGGCAATGAGCAGCGCATGGAGTTTTTCTGGCAGGGCACACCAGTTATTGGATCTGTTGCGATGCTGAGGCAGCGAGTCATCACTGCGTTGGCCCTGCTGGCGGGTTTTCTGCCGGCTCTTTTTTGGCGTGAACCGGGCCCTTTTTGTGGGTTGATGCTGCTTTTAATTTCAGCAGGTGCATGGGAGTGGTCGCGACTGAATGGCTACCGCCAAACTGCGGCAGTGGCGGTGGCTCTGGGTTGCTCTGCTCTCTGTTTGAGCAGTTGGGGCCTGGGATGGCTCAACCAGCCACTACCCTTACTTTGGTGGTTGGCGGCTGTAGTTTGGGTCCTGGGTGGGGGGTGGTTATTACGCGGCGGTGCAGGGGCCTGGGCCACACTTGATCGTAGGCTGCGGCTGGGCGTTGGTGTCGCTGTGTTGTGGGTGGCTTGGCTTGCTGCTGCTCAGGCGAGGATCATTGGCCCTAATTTTGTGTTGTCTGTGCTTGCGCTGGTCTGGGTTGCCGACATATCCGCTTACTTTTCCGGGCGGGCATGGGGTGGTCGATTTGCGTCGAGAAAACTTGCTCCGTCTATCAGTCCTGGTAAGACTTGGGAGGGTGTCTGGGGTGGCTTGGCTGGCGTATTGCTTGTCGCGCTGATCTGGCGATGGGTCGATGGCCACTGGGCGCTCAGTGTGCCAAGCCTGTACAGCCACCTGTCGCAGCGAGGGTTGCCAATTCTGATTGTTGGCGTGTTTTTTTTGGCCGCTATGAGTGTGGTGGGTGATCTGCTGGAGTCCCTGGTAAAACGTAGTGCCGGGGTGAAGGACAGCAGTGGCTTGCTGCCGGGGCACGGTGGAGTCCTGGATCGCCTGGACGCACTGTTGCCGGCCATGCCGCTCGCCATGATGCTGTTTGCCTATTGAAATTTTGGATGACAACTTTGACTCACCATAACAAAAAACGGGTTGCGATTTTGGGCTCGACGGGATCGATCGGAGTCAACACCCTGGAGGTGATGGCTCGTCACCCTGACCGTTTCGAGGTCTTTGCGCTCAGTGCGTCGACCCGTATCGCCGTGATGCTGCAACAGTGCGTTCAATATCAACCGGTATTTGCAGTCATGGCCAGTGAGCCACATGGCGTGGAATTAGCGGATCAGTGCAAGGCGCTTGGGTTGCCAACCCAGGTGCTTTGGGGAGCGGACGCAATCACCATGGTGGCTTCCTATGAGTTGGTGGATATTGTCATGGCCGCCATCGTGGGCGCAGCTGGCCTCGCATCCTGTCTTGCGGCTGCCCGGACCGGTAAGCGGCTTTTGTTGGCCAACAAGGAAGCACTGGTTGTCGGCGGCGACTATTTTTTGCAGGCGGTCAAACAAGGTGGTGCCAAGCTATTGCCAATCGACAGTGAGCACTCTGCCGTATTTCAGTCTTTGCCTGATGACCCTTTGGTATGGGCTGAGCGGATTGACAAGATCATTTTGACGGCCTCGGGCGGGCCGTTTCGCAAGCGGGACCCATTGACTTTGCGAGACGTAACGCCGGCGGAGGCCTGTGCACACCCCAATTGGGTCATGGGCCAAAAGATATCGGTTGATTCGGCAACCATGATGAACAAGGCGCTAGAGGTGATTGAGGCGCATTTCCTGTTCGGAGCCAGGCCAGAGCAAATTGAGGTTGTGATTCATCCGCAAAGCGTCATTCACTCCATGGTGCAGTACTCAGATCACTCCGTTGTGGCGCAATTGGGTACGCCAGACATGAAGGTGCCGATCGCCTATGGTTTGGCGTGGCCAGACAGAATGACCTCTGGCGCTGCCGCACTTGATTTTCGCGCCATGGGGGACATGACCTTTGAGTCCTTTGACAGTGAAGGCCACGAGCAACGATTCCCTGGGTTGAAGCTCGCTTGGACCGTCCTGAAGGCACCAGCAGGGTCTACGGCAGTGCTTAATGCCGCCAATGAAGTCGCAGTCGATGCCTTTTTGCTAGGTCAAATCCGTTTTGATCAGATCCATGCGGTCAACCTTGACACGCTGGGAGCGATTGTGACGACAGCACCTGAATCGCTGGAGGATCTGTTGGCACTTGACGCCCGGTCCCGCGACAAAGCCAGGGACGTGGTCCGACGCCTTGGCGTCTGACGTGCTAGGACCGATTTTTTCATGCTTACATTTTTTGCTTTTTTGACGGCATTGGCGTTGCTGATTGCTGTGCATGAGTACGGGCACTACCGGATGGCAGTGGCCTGTGGCGTCAAGGTCTTGCGCTTCTCGATTGGTTTTGGCAAGACCCTCTGGCGTTGGCAGCCCAAGGGTTCTCCGACCGAATTTATTATCGGTATGCTGCCGTTTGGTGGCTACGTCCGAATGCTCGATGGGCGCGAATCGCCCGTGGAGGACGGCGAAAAGCATCTGGCATTTGATACCAAACCCTTGCTTTCCCGCGCTGCCATTGTTGCGGCGGGGCCCGCAGCAAATTTGATTCTGGCAATCGTGTTGTACGCGATCGTCAACTGGACCGGGATTCAACTGCCCGCAGCTGTTCTGGCTAGCCCGGAGCCCGAGTCAATCGCGGCGAGGGCGGGATTGCTCGGCGGCCAACGGGTGCTGAGTGTCGCGGTGGATGACGGCGATTGGGAGACCATGAACTCATTCGAGGACCTGCGGTGGACTTTGACGCGAAGCGCTCTCGAGCAGCTGGATGTGCGATTGCAGGTGCAAGGCGAGGGTGGTGGCGCCACTCAGGAGGTGTTGCTCAAGCTTGGCGGTGTGTCTAGCCGCGATGTGGATGCGCAGTTGCTGCGGCAAATTGGCCTGAATGGACCTTTTACATTGCCACTGATTGGAGACGTCACCAGTGGGCAGGCTGCTGAGCGCGCCGGTCTGCAAAAGGGTGATCTGGTCCGGCTGGTTGGCTCTACCCCTATATTTGACGGGCAGCAGCTCCGCAGAGTTGTGCGAAATTCGCTGCAGAACGGTCAGGGCGTTGCGTCCGAATGGACCGTGATCCGAGCCGGCCGACCGTTGACGTTGGTGGTGCAGCCTGAGGGGAGAGATGAGGGCAGTGGACGCGTCGCCCGTATCGGGGCCATGGTGGGCGCGGCGCCCGAGCTTGTCACGGTCCAGTATGGTCCCCTGGATGGGGTGTGGCGGGGTATTCAGCGTACGTGGGAGGTGTCGTCCTTGACCCTCAGCATGATCGGCAAAATGCTGATCGGGCAAGCCTCTTTGAAAAATCTCAGCGGACCCGTGACCGTGGCCGACTACGCCGGTAAGTCCGCCAACCTGGGCCTGACACAGTACCTTTTATTCTTGGCCCTGATCAGCGTCAGCCTCGGGGTACTTAACTTGCTTCCGCTGCCTATTCTGGATGGTGGCCACCTGATGTATTATCTTTGGGAAGGGGTGACGCGCCGGCCAGTGTCCGAGCTTTGGATGGCACGTCTGCAGCACGTTGGCGTTGTTGTGCTTGCCCTGATGACGGCTGTCGCTCTTTATAACGATATCGTCCGACTGTTCGACTGAAAACAAAAAATGCTAAACAACCGCTTACGTGTTCGGGTCTGGCTGCTGTTGGTGATGATGGCGTTGGGTGGCGCGGCTACTGCCTGGGCAGTCACGCCCTTCACTGTAAGGGACATCCGAATTGAAGGATTGCAGAGGGTGGAGCCAGGGACGGTCTTTGTCTCGATCCCGATCCAGGTTGGCGATGTTTACAGCGATGAAAAAGGATCTGCGGCAATCCGGGCCTTGTTTGCGCTGGGACTGTTTAAAGACGTTCGTGTCGAGGTTAGCGGCGACGTTTTGGTGCTTATTGTCGAAGAGCGGCCAACGGTTGCCGCCTTGGACTTTGTCGGGACCAAGGAGTTTGACAAAGATGTCCTCCGCAAGGCACTTCGTGACGTTGGTTTGGCAGATGGCCGACCCTTCGACAAGGCACAGTTGGATCGCGCCGAGCAGGAACTCAAGCGTCAGTACATCAACCGTAGCTTATATGCCGCTGAAGTGGTGACGACTGTTACCCCCACCGAGCGTAACCGCGTTAACCTGACTTTCACAGTCAATGAGGGCGATACTGCAAAAATCAGTGAGATTCGATTGGTTGGAAATAAAGCCTTTTCTGAATCAACGTTACGCAGTTTGTTTGATCTCGATACCGGTGGCTTGTTGAGTTGGTACACAAAATCGGACCGTTACTCGCGTGCCAAACTTAATGCTGATATTGAGACCCTGCGCTCTTACTACCTAACGCGCGGTTACCTTGAATTCAAAGTTGAATCAACGCAGGTATCGATACTTCCCAACAAAACCGACATTGCGATCACCATCAATCTCTCCGAGGGCGAGCGGTTTGATGTGAGCGGCGTGAAGTTCGAGGGTAATTTTTTGGGTCGGGACGACGAATTCAAATCGTTGGTGACCATTCGATCCGGCCAGCCCTATAACGCCGATGACGTCGCCAAGACAACCAAGGCCTTCATTGACTATTTTGGGAACTTTGGCTTTGCCTTTGCCCGGGTTGAGGCGCGGCCTGACATTGATCGATCGAGCAACCGGGTGGCCATTACTTTGCAAGCTGATCCTTCACGTCGGGCCTATGTACGAAAAATCAACATTGCAGGAAACAGCCGTTCGCGCGATGTGGTTGTACGTCGAGAACTGAGGCAGTTCGAGGCGTCTTGGTATGACGGAGACAAGATCAAATTGTCGAGGGATCGGGTTGATCGACTTGGCTATTTCGCTTCTGTTTCTGTCGATACCCAGGACGTAGCAGGTTCGCCAGATCAGGTTGACCTAACTTTCGAGGTGGTAGAAAAACCCACTGGTAGCCTGAGTTTGGGCGCTGGCTTCTCCAGCGGAGACGGTCTAGGGCTTTCCTTTGCCATTAAGCAGGAAAATGCCTTTGGGTCTGGTAACTCATTGGGTGTCCAACTAAATACCAGCAAGATCAACCGGGTGCTTGATTTCAGTACCACCGATCCGTATTTCACTGCCGACGGCGTGTCGCGAACTTTGAGCCTCTACTATAAGACCTTCAGTCCTTACGAAGATCAAAGTTACTACAAACTGGTTACCTCGGGCGGCAGCGCCAGGTTTGGTGTGCCCTTAACGGAAAGCGATACGGTCTATTTTGGCGCTGGCGTAGAAAACACCAGTATTGTGCCAGGTACGTCTCTTCCGACGTCCTACCTCGCCTATGCCAACCAATTTGGTTATGACAGCAGTGCAGTGCCCTTGACGCTGGGTTGGTCGCGCGACCGCCGTGACAGCTCCCTGGCGCCTAATTCAGGGCGCCTGCAGCGCGCCAACGCCGAATGGTCGGTGGCCGGAGATGCCCGGTATTTCCGGACGTCTTACCAGTACCAGGAGTATTTCCCGTTGAACAAGCAGTTCACGGTGGCTGTGAATGGAGAAGTGGGACTCGGTGCGCCCGTTGGAGAGCGGGCATACCCTGTATTCAAGAATTTTTACGGGGGGGGCCTCGGCTCAGTGCGCGGCTTTGAGCAGGGTAGTCTTGGCCCCCGCGACGTGAATGGTGCGGTGGTGGGTGGTACGCGCAAGGTCAACCTGAACGCGGAGTTGCTAACACCATTTCCTGGTGCCGGCAACGACCGGACGCTGCGCTTGTATGGCTTTGTAGATGTCGGCAGCATAGCTGGCCCTGACGGTGGTCTGGCGTCGAATGCCACCGCAAACGATCTGAGATCATCAACAGGGGTTGGTATCAGCTGGATCTCGCCGGTTGGCCCCCTGCGTTTGGCATTTTCTCGGCCCCTCAAGAATTATGAAGGGGATAAAATGCAGGGTGTGCAATTCCAGATTGGATCAAGCTTCTAATGAATCATCACTTACAACGGATTGGTGCGGCGGTCTTTTTGAGTACTGCTGTGCTTCTGGCGCACGCTCAGGAGTTCCGCATCGGCTTTGTCAGTACCGACCGTATTTTCAAGGAGGCGGCCACTGCCAAGGCCGCCCAGACCAAATTGGAACAGGAGTTCTCCAAGCGGGAGAAGGACTTGGTCGATCAAGGCGCAGGTTTGAAGGCGTCCGCAGACAAGTTGGAGCGGGAAGCACCCACCCTGTCTGAAAGTCAGCGCGCCAACCGGCAAAAACAACTGGTGGATCAAGATCGGGATTTCCAGCGAAAGCGTCGGGAATTTCAGGAAGACCTCAACGCCCGTAAAAACGAAGAGTTGCAGCAGGTGCTTGAGCGCGCCAACAAAGTGGTCAAGCAGGTGGCCGAAGCGGAAAAATACGATCTGATCTTGCAAGAGGCGGTTTATGTCAATCCCAAGCATGACATTACCGAGAAGGTCATCAAAGTTCTGAATTCGGCTGCTGCCAAATAAGGGCGCGCAAGGCGTTCGACGTGTGGCCCTGCGATTAGGTGCGATTGTTGAAGCCTTAGGTGGCGAGCTCCACGGCGATCCCGACACCTGGATTGTGGCGCTTGCACCTCTCGAGACTGCTGGACCCGAGACGCTAAGCTTTCTCAGTCATCCCAAATACCGGGGTTTACTGGCTGGTTCTCAAGCCGCCTGTGTGATTGTGAGCCCCGACCATCAGGTTCAGGCGCGTGAGCGGGGCTCATGTATCGTGGTAGCGCAACCCTACCTCTATTTTTCCCGATTGACCCGGCTCTGGAAGTCTGCCACGCAACGACCGCTGCGCCACCGAATCCATCCCAGTGCGGTGATTGACCCGGAGGCCCGGGTGCATGCCAGCGCAATCGTGGGAGCCCTGTGTGTCATTGAGCGCGGCGCTACCATTGGCTCTCACACTGAGTTGCGTTCTCGGGTCACGGTGGCAGAAGACTGTCATATTGGTGAGCGCTGCCTGCTTCATCCCGGCGTGGTGATAGGCGCCGATGGGTTCGGCTTTGCGCCCAACAACGGCGTCTGGGAAAAGATCGAGCAGTTGGGTGCGGTACGCATCGGCAATGACGTCGAAATTGGTGCCAATACATGCATTGACCGAGGTGCGCTGAAAGACACGCTGATTGCCGATGGCGTCAAGCTAGACAACCTCGTGCAGATTGGCCATAACGTAGAAATTGGCGCGCACAGCGCCTTGGCCGGCTGTGTCGGGGTGGCGGGTAGCGCCCGAATCGGTGCGCATTGCACACTCGGCGGTGGCGCCATCGTGCTAGGGCACCTTGAGCTGGCCGATCATGTGCATGTGTCTGCCGCCAGCGTGGTCACTCGCTCGATCCGTCAGCCGGGGCATTACACCGGGTTTTTTCCGATCGATAGCAACCCGGCCTGGGAAAAAAATGCGGCCTCGCTGAAACGGCTGAGCGGCCTGCGTGACCGGGTTCGTAGTCTGGAAAAAATATTCGATAACAAGGAAACACCCTGATGGACATCCATAAGATTTTGAAGCAATTGCCGCATCGCTACCCGTTTCTGCTGGTGGACCGGGTGCTGGCTATTGACAAGGGCAAAACTATTCGGGCCCTGAAAAATGTGACCATGAATGAGCCGTTTTTCCAGGGCCATTTCCCACATCGGCCAGTCATGCCGGGTGTTTTGATGCTTGAAGCCCTGGCCCAGGCGGCCGCATTGCTGGCCTTTGACGCGCTCGACACTTCACCCAGCGACGACACCGTGTATTACTTTGCCGGGATAGACGGTGCGCGTTTCAAGCGGCCGGTGGAGCCCGGTGATCAACTCATTCTGGACGTGGCGTTGTTGCGCATGAAGGCTGGTATTTTCAAATTCAAGGCCCGTGCGCTGGTGGGCGACGACCTTGCGGTCGAGGCTGAGTTGACCTGCGCGATGCGGGCCATCGCCTGAAGGAGCCACGGTGACCGCGATCCATGCCACGGCGCTGGTGGACCCCTGCGCTGAGCTTGATAGCTCTGTGACGGTAGGCCCTTACACGGTGATCGGCCCTCATGTTCGGATCGGTGCCGGCACGACCATCGGCCCGCATTGCGTGCTAGAGGGGCACACCACGATTGGCCGGGACAACCGTATTTTTCAGTTCAACTCCCTCGGCGCTATCCCGCAGGACAAGAAGTATGCCGGTGAGCCCTGTGAGTTGGTGATCGGTGACCGCAACACCGTGCGGGAGTTTTGCACCTTCAACATCGGCTCACCCGGAGACAGCGGTGTCACCCGGGTCGGCAATGACAACTGGCTGATGGCTTATGTCCACTTGGCGCACGATTGCGTGGTCGGCGACCATACTATTTTTGCCAATAACGCCCAGCTGGCGGGTCATGTGCAGGTTGGGGATTGGGCAATTTTGGGCGGATTCACGGTGGTGCACCAGTTCGTGAAAATTGGTGCGCATAGTATGACCGCCATGTGTTCGCTGCTGTTTGCCGACTTGCCGCCCTTTGTCATGTGCCAAGGGCAGCCAGCGCAGGCGCGGTCCATGAACTACGAAGGTTTGCGCCGGCGCGGGTTTTCGGCCGAGCGACTGGCCGTCGTCAAGTCCATGCACAAGGCACTGTATCGAGATAATCTGACACTCGACCTGGCCCGCCAAGCGATTGCCGATTTAGGCGAAAAAGGCCTGGAAGCCTTGTCAGACATAGAGATGATGCTCTCATTTTTAGAGCAATCGTCGCCACAGCGCGGCATCGTGCGCTGAGCCCGGTTAACCTGAATGCACACGCTTAATTTGGCCATGGTCGCTGGTGAAACCTCGGGCGATCTTCTGGCCGGTTTGATGCTCGATGGCTTGCGGGGCCGCTGGCCCGACCTGCGAGCGGTCGGCATAGGCGGGCCGCAGATGGCCGCTCGCGGCTTCACCGCCTGGTGGCCCCACGAGAAACTGTCGGTGCACGGCTATGGCTGGGAGGTGCTGCGTCGCTACCGTGAGATCGTGGGAATCCGGCGTCAACTCAAGACGCGTTTGCTGCTGCAGCGCCCGGACCTGTTTATTGGCGTCGACGCCCCGGATTTCAATCTGGACCTGGAAGCTGCGCTGAAGGCGACTGGCGTCAAGACCTTGCATTTTGTTTGTCCCTCGGTCTGGGCCTGGCGGGCCGAGCGGCTGAACGCCATCCGTCGCAGCGTGGACCATGTGCTTTGCCTGTTTCCGTTTGAGCCGGCGCTGCTGGCCTGTCATGGCATCGCGGCCACTTATGTCGGCCACCCGCTGGCCCAGGTCATCCCACTCGAGCCAGATCGGGCTTCTGCGCGAGAGAAGCTTGGGCTTCGCCAGGATGCCCGGGTGCTGGCACTTTTGCCTGGTAGCCGGCAATCTGAAATTGCGCACTTAGCTGTGCGGTTTTTTCAAGCAGCAGCTCTGGTTCGGCAGGCGCAGCCAACCATGCAGTTCGTGGTGCCAGCCGTACCTGCTTTGATGCCGGCGATTGAGCAGGCGGCACGGGCCAGCGGCATGGCGGCGCACACCACCATCGTGGCTGGGCAGTCGCATACCGCGCTGGCCGCCTGTGACTTGACCCTGATTGCCAGCGGCACCGCGACGCTGGAGGCTGCTCTGTTCAAACGCCCCATGGTCATCGCGTACCACATGAGCGCGTTGTCCTGGCAGATCATGCGGCGCAAAAAATTGCAGCCTTGGGTCGGCTTGCCCAATATTCTTTGCCAGGATTTTGTCGTCCCAGAATTGCTACAGCAGGCTGCCACCCCCCGCGCTCTGGCCGATGCCATCTTGACAGGCTTGGCCGCCAAGCCTGCCCAAGTGGCGGGTTTACACCAGCGCTTTACCGAGTTGCACCTGCAATTGCGTCAGGACACGCCGACAATAGCCGCCCATGCGATCGAAAAAATCCTCCAAACCTGAACAAGTGACCCTGTCCTGGGACATCGCTGGCTTGATCGCCGGGGTAGATGAGGCCGGGCGCGGTCCTTTGGCGGGGCCAGTGGTAGCGGCGGCCGTGATTTTGGACGAGCGCAAACCCATCAAAGGTCTGGCTGACTCGAAAAAACTCACGCCCTTACGCCGCGAGCGCCTCTTTGACGAGATCAAAGCCAAGGCCCTGTGCTGCTCGATTGCCGAAGCGAGCGTCGAGGAAATCGACCGACTCAATATCCTTCAGGCGACCCTCCTGGCCATGCGCCGGGCGGTGGAGGGCCTGCGCCTAAAGCCCAATAAGGTGCTGGTCGATGGCAACCGCCTGCCCGTGCTTGGGGTGCTGGCTGAGGCCATCATTGGTGGCGACGCACTGGTACCAGCGATTTCTGCGGCCTCGATTCTGGCCAAGGTGCACAGGGACCGGTGGTGCCTTGAGCTTGACCAGCACTACCCGCAGTATGGCTTTGCGCGACACAAGGGCTACGGCACGGCGGCTCATTTGGCAGCCTTGCAGGCGCACGGCCCCTGCGCCCAGCATCGCACCAGTTTCCGACCGGTGGCCGTACTCCTGTGATGCCTGCCGCGCCAGTCCAATTTGTCAGTTCGCGTGACAACCCCCTCCTCAAAGAACTGCGTCGTCTGACGCAGGACAGCACAGCCTATCGCCGGCAGGGACGGATCTGGGTCGAGGGCGATCACCTGTGCCGTGCTGCTCTGCTGCGCGGTTTGACCCCTGAGCTTGTGATTTTCTCTGCATCATTTTGGCCGTTAGCCCCCGCAGAATGGACAAAGTGTGCTGCAAAAAACATAGTAATTCCGGATGCTTTTTTTGCCGACATTAGTGGCTTAGCCTCGCCGGCTGCGATGGGCTTCCTCATTGACTTACCGGCGGACCTCTCCGTGCCGGGGCAAGTTCCGACGGTCATCCTGGATCGCGTGCAAGATGCCGGGAATGTTGGCGCTATTCTGCGCAGTGCCTCAGCTTTCGGCTTCGCCCAAGTGATTGCACTTAAAGGCACGGCTGCGCTGTGGTCGCCTAAAGTGCTGCGTGCGGGCATGGGTGCGCACTTTGGTCTGACCTTGTTCGACGGGGCCGAGCCCGACCTTCTCAATGCGCTTGATGTGCCGATCGTTGTCACCAGTTCCCACGCCGGAATGGCGTTGCACCAATTGCTAAGCCAGAGGAAACTGCCCATGCCCTGTGCCTGGGCCTTTGGGCATGAGGGGCAGGGTGTCAGCGGCGACTTGGCCGGCCGGGCCGGCCTGCAGGTTCGCATTGCCCAGCCGGGTGGCGAGGAATCGTTGAATGTAGCCAGTGCCGCAGCGATTTGCCTGCACGCTAGTGCCACGGCGGCCTTGCCATGAAGGCCGGTTTGGCGCATGCCCCTCAGCTATACTCGGGCGCTTATCCGCACTTCCGTACGCCTAGCCCAACTCAGGCCAAATCCCACCGTTAAGTCTTTTCAGGGCCTGTTCCTGAGGATCATTGGGCGTACCCGTAACTTACTCGGAGAACCCCTTGCTTTTGTCTCTTAAGGGAACCGCCCCTCCCGCCATCCTGGCGCTCGCAGACGGCACTGTCTATGTTGGTGATTCCATTGGCGCCCCAGGTGTCACGGTCGGCGAGGTGGTGTTCAACACTGCCATGACCGGCTATCAGGAAATCCTGACAGACCCTAGCTACTGCCAGCAAATCGTTACCCTGACCTACCCCCATATTGGTAATTACGGCATCAATGCGCAAGATGTGGAGGCCTCCCGTGTTTACGTGGCCGGACTCATCATCAAAGACTTGCCGCTGGTGGCTTCCAATTTCCGTCAGGACATGAGCCTGGAGCACTACCTGCAACGAGAGGGCACCGTGGCCATCGCCAATATCGATACCCGCAAATTGACGCGCCAGTTGCGTACCCAGGGCGCGCAGAACGGTTGTATTCTGGGCTTGCCCGCGGGCGAGGCGGTCACCCCAGCCGCTATCGACCGAGCCCTAGCCCTGGCGCTGGCCGCGCCGAATATGGCCGGGCTCGACTTGGCCCGCGTGGTGTCGGCTAAAGCCCCCTACGCATGGACACAGACCGAGTGGCAACTGGCCCACGCCAGTCTGGACGGCAAATCCGGCTACGGTGAGCAGATGCGCGGCCGCTACCACGTGGTAGCCTATGATTTTGGCGTCAAACACAACATCCTGCGCATGTTGGCCGAGCGCGGTTGCCGAGTCTCGGTGGTGCCGGCCCAAACCTCTGCCGCGGAGGTGCTGGCCTATCGGCCCGACGGCATTTTTCTAAGCAATGGCCCTGGCGACCCACAGCCCTGTGACTATGCCATTGCCGCCGCCGCGACCTTGATGGACAGCGGTATTCCTACCTTCGGCATCTGCCTGGGCCATCAGATCATGGCGCTCGCCAGCGGAGCGCGAACCTTCAAAATGAAGTTTGGTCACCACGGCGCCAACCACCCGGTCAAGGAGCTCGGAAGCGGACGTGTCAGCATCACCAGCCAGAACCATGGCTTTGCGGTGGACGACACATCTCTGCCCGCCACGCTGCGGGTCACCCATGTCAGCCTGTTTGACGGCACGGTACAAGGGTTGGAGCGTACCGACCGCCCGGCCTTCTGCTTCCAGGGTCACCCCGAGGCCTCGCCAGGCCCGCATGACATCGGCTACATGTTTGACCGTTTCATCCGGGAGATGGAGTCGCGGGCATGAGCTTTTATGGGGTGACCGACCTGTGGACCTATGTGATTGGCGCCTTTGGCATCATTCTGTTGCCAGGGCCTAACTCACTGTTCGTGCTGACGGTGGCCACCGCGCGAGGTGTGAAAGCCGGTTTTCAGGGCGCATTGGGCGTTTTTTTGGGCGATACCGTGCTGCTGGTCCTGGTGGCGTTGGGCGCGGCGGGCCTGCTGCGTACCACCCCAGCGCTGTTCATGGTCGTTAAGTACGCCGGTGCGGCCTACCTGGCTTGGGTTGGGGTGCAGTTGCTCACGGCGGCGCTGAAGAAGTGGCGCGACGCCGACGCTGTACAAACGGCGGTGCGGGTGGTGCCAAGCCATCTGGCCAAGCCGTTCCAGCGCGCGCTGCTGGTTAGCCTGCTGAACCCCAAGGCCATTTTATTTCTACTGTCGTTTTTTGTGCAGTTCATCGATCCGAACTACGCCACGCCAGCGGTACCTTTTTTGATTTTGAGTGCCATTGTCATGGGCTTCAGCGCCGTCTATTTGTCGGTGCTGATTGTCATGGGCGCTCGTCTGGCCGACAGTTTTCGCGAGCGGCGCAAGTTGTCTGCCGTTCTGTCCAGTGCGGTGGGCGCCGTCTTTGTGTGGTTTGGTGTCAAGCTGGCTACCGCCAGCCTGAACTGAGCCGTGCGGTCAGCCCGGCTTGTGTTGGTAGCCTTAACTGCAGCGCCCTGACGCGCTGGCCATAAAGAATAGAGAGCAGGAAAGAACATGCCAAAGCGTAGTGATATCAAAAACATCCTGATCATTGGCGCCGGACCAATCATCATCGGTCAGGCTTGCGAGTTCGATTACTCAGGCGTGCAGGCCTGCAAGGCGCTGAGGGAAGAGGGTTACAAGGTCATCCTGATCAACAGCAACCCGGCCACCATCATGACCGACCCCGCCACGGCCGATGTGACTTACATCGAGCCCATCACCTGGCAGACGGTCGAAAAAATCATCGCTAAAGAGCGTCCTGACGCGATTCTGCCTACCATGGGCGGCCAGACTGCGCTGAATTGCGCGCTCGACCTCTGGCACCAAGGGGTGCTCGACAAATACCAGGTAGAACTCATCGGCGCCAGCCCGCAGGCCATCGACAAGGCGGAGGACCGGCTCAAGTTCAAGGACGCCATGACCCGCATCGGGTTGGGGTCGGCCCGCTCTGGCATTGCCCACTCGATGGAGGCGGCCTGGACTGTGCAGAAAACGCTGGGCTTTCCCACCGTGATTCGCCCCAGTTTCACCTTGGGCGGGACGGGGGGCGGCATTGCCTACAACGCTGAGGAGTTCGAGGTGATCTGCAAGCGTGGCCTGGAGGCCTCGCCCACCAGTGAGTTGCTGATCGAAGAGTCCTTGCTCGGCTGGAAAGAGTATGAGATGGAGGTGGTGCGTGACAAGGCGGACAACTGCATCATCGTCTGCTCGATCGAAAACCTGGACCCCATGGGGGTGCACACCGGCGATTCCATCACCGTGGCGCCGGCGCAAACCCTGAGCGACAAGGAGTACCAGATCTTGCGCAATGCCTCTTTGGCGGTGCTGCGCGAGATTGGTGTGGACACTGGCGGCAGCAATGTGCAGTTTGCCATCAACCCACAGGATGGCCGCATGGTGGTGATCGAGATGAACCCGCGGGTGTCTCGGTCGTCGGCATTGGCGTCCAAGGCTACCGGCTTCCCGATTGCCAAGGTGGCCGCCAAGTTGGCGGTCGGCTACACGCTAGATGAACTCCGCAATGAAATCACCGGTGGCGCCACTCCGGCTAGCTTTGAGCCCAGCATTGACTACGTGGTCACCAAGATCCCACGCTTTGCCTTTGAGAAATTCCCGACCGCCGACAGCCGACTTACGACGCAGATGAAGTCGGTGGGCGAGGTAATGGCCATGGGCCGCACCTTCCAGGAGTCGTTCCAGAAGGCGCTGCGCGGCCTGGAAGTCGGCGTGGACGGGATGAACGAGAAAACCCAGGACCGCGAAGTGCTGGAGAAAGAGCTTGGCGAACCCGGCCCCGAGCGCATCTGGTACGTGGGCGACGCCTTCGCCCAGGGCATGAGTGTGGACGAGGTGTTTGCCCTGACTAAGATTGACCCCTGGTTTCTTACCCAGATCGAGCAGATCGTCAAGATCGAGTTAGAGCTTGAAACCACCACCCTCGACGCCATCGACGCGCCCACCCTGCGGGCGCTCAAGCAAAAAGGGTTCTCCGACCGGCGCTTGGCACGCCAGCTCAAAACCACCGACACCGAGATCCGCAACCGCCGCCGTGCGCTGGGTGTGCGCCCGGTCTACAAGCGGGTCGATACCTGCGCTGCGGAGTTTGCCACCAACACCGCCTATCTGTACTCGACCTATGAGGCTGAGAACAGCGAATGCGAGGCCGAGCCCACCACCCGCAAGAAGATCATGGTGTTGGGCGGCGGCCCGAACCGGATCGGACAGGGCATTGAATTTGACTATTGCTGCGTGCACGCCGCGCTGGCCCTGCGCGAGGACGGTTACGAGACCATCATGGTCAACTGCAACCCGGAAACCGTCTCGACAGATTACGACACCTCGGACCGTCTCTACTTTGAGCCTTTGACGCTGGAAGACGTGCTGGAAATCGTCGACAAGGAAAAGCCGTTTGGCGTGATCGTCCAGTACGGTGGCCAGACCCCGCTCAAGTTGGCGTTGGACCTGGAAGCCAACGGCGTGCCCATCATCGGCACCTCGCCCGACATGATTGATGCAGCAGAAGATCGCGAACGGTTCCAGAAGTTGTTGGACGAACTCAAACTGCGCCAGCCGCCCAATGCCACTGCCCGCACTGAGCCAGAGGCGCTGGAGAAAGCTGCTGCGTTGGGCTACCCGCTGGTGGTGCGCCCGAGCTATGTGCTGGGTGGCCGCGCCATGGAGATCGTGCACGAGCAACGCGATCTGGAGCGCTACATGCGCGAAGCGGTCAAGGTCAGTCATGATTCTCCGGTCTTGCTGGACCGCTTCCTCAATGACGCGATCGAGTGCGACGTCGATTGCCTGCGCGATGCCGGCACCGATGGTGAGCCGGGCCGCACCTTTATTGGCGGCGTGATGGAACACATCGAACAGGCCGGCGTGCACAGCGGCGATTCAGCTTGTTCCTTGCCGCCCTACAGCCTGAGTGCCACCACCATCGCCGAGATCAAGCGCCAGACAGCGGCGATGGCGCAGGCGCTGAACGTGGTGGGGTTGATGAATGTGCAGTTTGCGATCCAGAGCATCGATGGTCAGGATGTCATCTATGTGCTTGAAGTCAACCCGCGTGCTTCACGCACCGTGCCCTTTGTCTCCAAGGCCACTGGCATTCAGCTGGCCAAGGTGGCGGCGCGCTGCATGGTTGGACAGTCCCTGGCCTCGCAGGGACTCAAGGACGAAGTGACCCCGCCGTACTTCAGTGTCAAGGAGGCGGTTTTCCCTTTTGTCAAGTTCCCGGGCGTTGACACCATCTTGGGGCCGGAAATGAAAT
Source organism: Rhodoferax sp. (assembly GCA_964201255.1). Classification (GTDB taxonomy): domain Bacteria; phylum Pseudomonadota; class Gammaproteobacteria; order Burkholderiales; family Burkholderiaceae_C; genus Rhodoferax. The sequence continues at coordinate 2,349 of CAXNFT010000008.1, read as the reverse complement.
CCACCGGTGAGGTCATGGGTGTAGGCAGGACCTTTGGCGAGGCTTTCGTGAAGTCCCAACTGGGCGCGGGCACCAAGTTGCCCCGGCCCCTCACAGCCAATGGTGAACCGTCTGGCAAGGTGTTCATCTCGGTCAAGAACAACGACAAGCTGCGCGCCATCGAAGTGGCGCGGTCCCTCTCAGCGATGGGCTTCGGATTGCTTGCCACCAAGGGAACGGCTGCTGCCATCAGTGCCGCTGGTTTGCCCTGTGGCGTAGTGAATAAGGTGACCGAGGGCCGGCCGCATATCGTGGACATGATCAAAAACAATGAAATTGCACTGGTCATCAACACGGTCGAAGAGCGGCGCAATGCGATCGCCGATTCGCGTCAGATCCGTACCTCGGCGCTGTTGGCGCGCGTCACCACATTTACCACTATTGCCGGCGCCGAGGCGGCGGTGCAAGGCATGCCCTATTTGGATCAGTTGGGCGTGATTTCGGTTCAGGAAATGCACGCTCAATTAGCCGCAGCTTGATCAGCTGCCGCCAGCCACGGCATAATTAGCGCTTATGAATACCGCCGACCGGCAACGCTCGGCGGTTTCGTTTTATGTATTAACTTGATTCCCCTCAGGGAGCACAACTTGGCCACCATTCCCATTACCAAGCGCGGCGCTGAAAAGCTCAAGGCCGAGTTGCACAGGCTCAAGACCGTTGATCGCCCCTGGGTGATTAACGCCATTGCCGAAGCTCGCGCCCAGGGCGACCTCAGTGAAAATGCCGAATACGATGCAGCCAAGGACCGCCAGGGCTTCATCGAAGGTCGAATTCAGGAGATCGACGGCAAATTGTCTGCAGCCCAAATCATTGACCCCACTGAGTTGGACGCGGGCGGCAAGGTGGTGTTTGGCGCCACTGTGCAACTGGAAGATGAGGACTCGGGTGACCGGGTCACTTACCAGATCGTCGGCGAAGACGAGGCTGATATCAAGCTCGGGTTTATCAACATCGGCAGCCCGATTGCGCGAGCCCTGATCGGTAAGGTCGAGGGCGATACCGCCGAGGTCCAGGCGCCGGGCGGCATCCGCCGCTACGAGGTGGTGGCGGTCAGCTACATCTGACATGCGCCAGCGTCTGACCTTCTTGGCAGCCGCTTTGTGGTGGGGAAGCTTGACGGCGTTAGGGGTCTGGATCGTGCCTCTGCTGTTCGTCCATCTGCCTACGCCTGCTCTCGCCGGCGGTATGGCAGCCAAGCTCTTCACAGCGCAGACTTGGGCTGCCTTGGTCTGTGGTCTGTACCTGCTGCTGTTTCTTAGACCAAATCAGGCTCTAGACCTTGTCGCGCCTATATATCCTGCTACCATTTTGGTAGTATCAGGCATGTTGCTGGCGGTGCTGGTCGAATTTGCCGTAGCGCCTCGCATTGCGCTAAGGGAGAACTTACGCCTATGGCACAGCCTGGGCAGCGGCATGATTTTGCTGCAGTGGCTGTGCGCTACCGGCACAGTTTGGGTGTTGAGCGGACCGCCGACCCGTGCTCAGGCCTGACTGCGTTTTTTGACGCTGATCTGTTTGCGTGGCTTGGCGCGTTTGACCTGGCCACCAGCGGTGAGGCGTTGGTTGCCCAGCACGCGCAGGGTTTTGACCTCAGGCCGCTGGCCCGACTGCTTGCTGTATTTGAGCACTTTGACGTCGCGCGGTCCTGCCATCCGGTCTTCATTGATGGGCTTTTCGCGGGTCGGCATAGGTCGCCAAAGCACCAGCAACTTGCCGATGTGTTGGATCGGTGCAGCGCTGAGCTCAGTGGTTAGGGTCAGTAGCATGGCCTCGCGCGCCGCGCGGTCGTCCGAGAACACCCGTATCTTGATCAGGCCATGGGCATTAAGGGCTGCATCAGTTTCCTTTTTGACGGCATCGGTCAGCCCGTCGCCGCCAACCATCACCACGGGATCCAGGTGATGGGCTTCTGAGCGATGAACTTTGCGCTGGGCGGGGGTCAGTTGAATTAAGGGCATGCCGTTATTATCGGTGACGAAGGTAACTATGAAAGTCAGCAATAAAAGCAGCAAAGTCAACCGCGCCTGGCTGAACGACCACGTCAACGACACTTATGTGAAGTTGGCAAAAAAAGAAGGCTATCGAGCCAGGGCCGCCTACAAGCTACAGGAAATTGACGAGACCTTCCGCCTGATTAAGCCGGGAGACCTGGTGGTCGACTTGGGCTCGGCGCCTGGGGCGTGGAGCCAGTACGCGCGCCGTCGCATGTCACCCAAGACCGCGACCGGTGGCGGGGCTGCTGTTGGTGCTCTGAATGGAAGGATCATCGCGCTCGATATCCTCCCCATGGAGCCGGTCGAAGGAGTCTTG
>CAXNFT010000007.1:0-29619 GCA_964201255.1 Rhodoferax sp. | reverse complement strand
TGGCGAGCAACTCAGGCTTGGCGTACGCCGGGTGGCTGCGTTGGCGGCGGCGCTCAGCACTGCTGGCGTTGGCAGCCAGCAAGCGGTACATGGTGCGCACCGAACCCAGGTAGCTGCCCTCATCGAGCAGGGTGGCGTGTACCGCCGCTGGCGCGGTGTCACAGAAGCGCTCGCTGCACAGGGCTTGCAACACCAAGGTCTGCTCCACGCGGCTCAATGCCAGCGGTGAACGGGGGCGCACTGGCCTTGGCACCGGAGATGGTCCCACAAAGGCGGCACGGTGTGCGTGTGCCTTGTGCCGCCCTGGCGCACCGCGCCACAGCCCCATGGCGCGGCAGGCGGCAGCCAGCCCAAGCGCTGGGGTCAGTTCATGTGTGCCCGCCATCAAGGACTCGCGAACTTCGAAAGCGGCTCGAGTTGCTCCAACAACGCGGCAACTTTTTTTTGGACCTCGATGACCAGTTGAGCATTGCTGAGTTGCACCCGCAGCTTGTCGCGCTCACGTGTCATCAGCGCCAATTGCTTGAGCTCTTCACGTGCAGGGACCACTTTGGGACCACGTCTTTTGGAGTCGGCTCCATTGAGCTCGCCTGCCGCATATTGGCGTCGCCATGAGGCCAGTGCAGATGAGTAAACGCCTTCGCGACGCAAAAGGGCACCGATTTCACCGGGCTTAGTGCACGCTGCGGCGGCAACCACAATGCGGCGCTTGTTCGCATTGGTAATGCTGCGACGCTTGGCAATGGCCACGACTTCGGAGCTGATGCTGGGTGACAATGGCTGCGCCGATACCGGCGCATCTTCAGTCGCCCTGCGGGCTCCTTGCAATGCGCCGGTATCGACTGAATCTCCGGCTGCATGCATTTGTGCCTTGGGTTGATTGTTGATCTTCATACCTACCTCTTTGCTCTCTAAACTAACAGGGGTAGGTGTAGCAGGTCATTCTGGCACGGGGGGGAACAAGCGATATAATTTGGTGGACGGTGGCTGTAGCTCAGTTGGTAGAGTCCAGGATTGTGATTCCTGTTGTCGTGGGTTCGAGCCCCATCAGCCACCCCAGATAAGCCCTTACGGCACATAGAAAGCCTGCTACGGAAACGACAGCAGGCTTTTTTGTTAATGCTTCAAATTTTCGCCAGTTCATTCAGGACCCCCAGCACGCGGGTTAAGGTGCTCCGCTCTTAGGCTTGCAGGCCTAGCCGGGGCGTAACTACTTCAGGCGGGCACCAACCTTATGCAGCCAGTGCCTCAATCACCGCGTTCGGGTTGTGCGCGATCACGTTAAGCAAGACCAGGGCAGGCCCATGCGGTGCGCGGCTTTTTAGCGTGTTCACTCGTTTGACTCAACTTTAAGGTGGGGTATATTCCATTTGTCTGACTACTGCACAGAAAAAAATAGGAGCTTGGTTTGATCGAATTAGAAAAGCTACTGCAACAGCAAAAAGAAATTGTTGCAGCCATTGAGGTTGAAATTACCAAGCAGCGGGAAGCTGCATCCAAAGGAAATGCGGATGCCCAGTTCAAACTCGGTTTGATTTACGAGCAAGGGCGGGGTTTGGCGCAGAACTACGTCGAGGCCGTACGTTGCTATAAACAGGCCGCAGAGCAGGGCAAGGATGAAGCCCAGTTTCGTCTAGGTTGGCTGTTTGAAAAGGGACTGGGTATGACCGCGGACTTTGATCAGGCGCTGGCTTGGTATCAATTGTCTGCAGCACAGAGCCACGCGTCAGCACAATGCGCTCTGGGGAGAATGTATGAGAACGGTCATGGCATAAAGCAAGACTTTACTGAGGCTATGCGCTGTTACAAACTGGCTGCAGCCCAAAAACACACTGAGGCTTACTACCGACTTGGTAGCGTGTTTGAGAATCACCATGGCGTGGAGCAGGATTACTTTGTAGCAGTGGATTGGTACAAGTTGGCTGCAGCCGCAGGGCACAGTTTGGCGTATTGCAACTTGGGTCGTATTTATGCGAATGGCCTAGGTGTCAAACGTGACTTTGAGCAGGCGATGCGTTGGTACAGTGGACCCGCTGCAATGGGGTATGCTCTGGCGCAACTCAACCTGGGTGTAATGTATGAGCATGGCGACGGTGTGCCTGAGGATAATTTAGAGGCGCTGCGCTGGTACAAACTGGCTGCAGACCAGGGATTTTCCAGCGCTCAGTTCAAGATGGGATTTATGCACACCAGCGGCAAAGGCGTTATTTGCAATTACCTAGAGGCTATGCGCTGGTTCAAACTGGCGGCCGAACAAGGCGATGCCACGGCGCTGTGCCATATCGGTTTTATGTATGAACACGGTCAAGGCGTCGATCAAGACGACGCGCGGGCTTTGATTTACTACAACAAGGCCGCTAGGCGCGGTGATGTTTATTCCATTAAGAACAAGGGGATCATAGAAGCCCGGATGTCCGCCCTTCCACAATGACAGTCCAATGCACGGTTTGAATCACCCTGGTTTTCGTGGACGTTGATTGGTTAAAGTGAAGCCGGTTTTTCGGTCTTTTCGGCAAGTTACCCAAAACAGTTTGCCTCGACGTAGGTCGGTGGACGGTACTTCAATATCCTTTCTGTAATTTCCCCGAGCATTGAACCTGGCGTTTTTTAGTTCTTGGAATCTTTGATTAAGCCCCCGCCAAGCAGCCTGAAGATCCCCCGCGTCGCCGGCGCGTTTGTAGGCCATGATCACCACGGCGGCTATGTCCCTAGCCGATAAGAGCGCCTGGTACCGAGTGCAAGACATCTATAAAGCCGCGTTGAAGAAATGGTGCTCCAGCGCTTCAGGTGGGGCGCGTTGAGCAAGCCGCAGGATGCGAGGGCCAGCTCGGAGGCCACGCGCAAATCGCGTGCCACGGTACAAAAGTGACCGAGCGCGAAGATTTAGAGGAAAAGTAAGCAGTCTTTGACGTGAAATGGGAATTGAAAGTAGTATGTCTCTCGGTAGCACCTCGCGACCACACACGACTAACAATCTAACCGGAGTAAAAAATGTCGCGACAACTAGCGATGGACACAATTTCCAAGCACTTTGACAGCGGTGCTTTTATGCAAGATCTGGCGCGTCGCGTGGCTATCAAGACCGAGAGCCAGATTCCGGAGTCACACCCTTTCCTGCGCGCCTACCTTGTCGACGAAATCGGGCCGACCCTGCAACAAATGGGTTACGACATCCAGATCTTGGAGAACCCGTCCGGCGTCGACGCACCGTTCCTTGTCGCTCGGCGTATCGAGGGAGCGGATCTGCCAACCATCCTCACCTACGGGCATGGCGACGTGATCAGGGGTCTGGACGCGCAATGGCAGGCTGGACTAAGTCCGTGGAAGCTGACCCAGGTCGGCGAGCGCTATTACGGGCGAGGTACGGCCGATAACAAGGGTCAGCATTCGATCAACATTGCGGCGTTGAGGACCGTTCTGGAAACCAGGGGTCGGTTAGGGTTCAATTCGATTTTCCTGATCGACACCTGCGAGGAGATCGGCTCGCCTGGGCTGCATGAGTTTGCCCGGCTCCACCGTGACCTCCTGAAGTCGGATCTGTTGATAGGATCTGATGGGCCGCGTCTGGCACCTCGGATGCCGACGATATTTATGGGCACCCGGGGCGCGCTCAATTTCGATCTGATGGTGGACTTACGCGTGGGTGGTCATCACTCTGGCAACTGGGGTGGGCTGTTGGCGAACCCGGGTGTCATTTTGGCCCATGCGATTGCCTCCATCATCGACGACAAAGGTCACGTTTTGGTTCGAGATATTTTGCCTGATCGAATTCCGGAGTCGGTCCGGCATGCCTTGTCAGACATCGTGGTCGATCCGGGGGAAGATGGTCCTGAAATCGATACTTGGTGGGGCGAACGTGGACTTACACCGGAAGAAAAGGTATTTGGCTGGAATACGTTTGAAGTCTTGGCCATGAGCACCGGTAACCCGGAGCGCCCGGTCAACGCTGTACCGCCTAGAGCCAGAGCGCATTGTCAGATCCGATTTACGGTCGATAAGGACCCTCTGACGTTCATACCGGCACTTCAGAAACACTTGGATGCTCATGGTTTTGCCTCTGTTAAGGTAGTGGGACCAAGCCACGAGATAATGAATGCAACGCGGCTAGACCCTAGCCATGACGCCGTGCAGTGGGCGGTGAGATCTGTCACCCAAACCCTTGGCAGCAAACCTGCTGTGGTGCCCAACCTCGGGGGCTCCCTGCCCAACGACGTCTTTACCGACATCATTGGCGTGCCTACGATTTGGGTTCCGCACTCCTACGCAAGTTGTTCCCAGCACGCACCCAACGAGCATGTGCTGGATTACATCCTGCGCGAGGGGCTGCAGATGATGACCGGCCTATTTTGGGATATGGGCGAGCAGCCGCCAGTATTCAGCTGACCGTGGAAGACCCTGTACCGGCTCAGTACAGGGTCCGATGCAGCTTGGTAGTTGCGTCAGTTGATCTGTATAACCACGTTACCCATGACCGTCCGCTGCTCAACAGCTTCATGGGCTAGCGCGATCTGTTCCAGGTTGAAGACTGCGCCAACTGCATGCTGCAATTGGCCACGCTCGCACCAGTGCGTGATGTCTCGAATGGCAGCAGCGCGTGCGAGTGCGGGCAAGTTGAAGCCCTGGACGAGCCGCAGGTTCACGCCTTTGTAGGCCAGTGCGTAATAGGGAAAGACTGGCTCGGGCACTGAAGTGCTGGAGTAGCTGGCAATATGTCCATTGTTCTTGATCAGTTGCACATCAAGGGCTAGGTTGGCACCCAGATCGACTTCGATGATGCGATCCACACCGTGCCCCCCGGTGAGGTCAAGCACTCGTTGCACAACATCGTCCTCTTTGTAAAGGACTGTGTCCTGCGCCCCTGCGGCGCTGGCCTGAGCAGCCTTTTGCGCGCTGCTCACTGTGGCAATGACCCGGGCACCAGAAAGGGTCGCAAACTGAATGGCGTAATGAGCCACGCAACCCGCGCCACCTTGAACCAGAATCGTCTGACCATCAACCGGACCTTCGGAAAATACCGTGCGGTGTGCTGTGCAGGCCGGAACCCCGAGGCAGGCGCCTTGCACATATTCCGTGCCGTTGGTTAAGGGCACGACTTGCTCCGCCGGTAGCGCGCAATATTCAGCGGCCGTACCCATCGCACGTGAAGCGTCGTAGAGTGCTGTGGCGTTGTAGACCCAGACGCTGCGGTGTAGCAGCGCTTTGTCGACGCCAGGACCAATGGCAACGACTTCGCCCGCACCATCAGAATGAGGGACGATGCGTGCAAATGCCATCGCTGTGTTACGCCAGCCGGCGCGCATCTTGGTGTCTGAGGGGTTGATTCCGGATGCATGGACCTTCACCAGTACCTCACCTGGTCCTGGCTGGGATGAGGGAAGCTCCCCGAACTGCAGCACAAGGGCCGCGGGACCGGTTTGTTCGTACCAAGCAGCCTTCATATATAAATTCATTCCAATTGTCCTATTTACAGGCGATCAGTCGGTGTATAGAATAAATTGCATCGATATCGTTCGATTATCAACTTTACAGGAAATCGTTCCATGAACCGTGAGTCAACCCGGCGATTGTTTGTTTCTCTTTCACTGTTGGCAACGATTGCCCTGTACGGCAATGCGCCCGTTCAAGCTCAGGCATCGGGAGATCCGATCCGCAAGATCGTCCTGATTTCATGGCCGCAGGGTGTCAACCCGCAGGCCTATCAAGCATCGCAGTTGATCGCTCAGAACTGGCGTCAGCTGGGCTTGGAGGTAGAGGTCCGCTCCATGCCTTGGCCGCAACATATTCAGACGGTCTGGAACGAGCGCGATAAATGGGATACGACCATGTGGCGCATGGTAGGGCGGCCCGAACGTTCTGATCCGGACGAAGTCGTGTACAACAACTACCACTCAACGACAGCCGCTACTGGTTTCAATTTTATTGGCTATCTGAACCCCGAATACGACAAGATCGCGGAGGAGCAGCGCCAGACCACTGACACTGCAAAGCGTAAAGCTTTAATATCACAGGCTCAGCGACTGCTCGATCGCGATCAGCCTCAAGCGTTCTTGGTTTACCCCACGACCATGAAGGCATTCAATAAGAATGTTTGGGCTGAGGAATCAATCGTTTCCCAGAGCGGCATTGGCATCCGCAACTTCTGGACTTTTGTGCGGGCCACACCCAAGGGGGACCAAAAGCAGATGGTACTCAACTCGGCGGAGCCAGTGGTCGCTGTCAGCCCGATGTACATTGCGGGGTCGGCAAGCTCCTGGGTCACTGAACTGGTTTGGGATCGTCTGGCGCGTGTTGGTCCAGAGGGTCTACCTCAGCCTTGGGCAGCCGAAAAGATCGACTGGATCAGCCCAACCGTAGTTGAAGTCACCTTGCGCACGGGTATGACTTGGCATGATGGCAAACCGGTGACGATCGAAGACGTGATTTATTCCTTCGAAGCGCCCACGATGGGCAACAAGGTGCCAATGTATAAATCGGCAGTGGCCGACATCGTGAAAATTGAGAAGACCGGCGAGCAGCGCGCCCGCTTTACGCTCAAGGCACCCAATGCGGCGTTTGTCACGTCGTCTTTGTCCAAGATCAACCTGATCCCCAAACACGTCTGGGATCCGATCATGAAGGACCTCATGACCAAGCCGGAGAACGCTGAGGCATTGCCCAACCCGCCAGCCATTGGTTCAGGCCCATTCAAAATGGTGCGCAACAAGGGCCAAGAGGAAATTGTTCTGGACCGCTTCGCCGGCCACTTCTCTGCGCCAAAGATGGAGCGGTGGGTGTTGCGCATAGTGCCGAATCCTGAGGCTACCTTGGGTATGTTGCGCCGTAACGAGATCAACTTTCTTGCGGACTATGGTGGCGCCCCCGACGTACTCGAAAAACTCGCGAAGGAAGCGCCTCAGTTGAAGGTTATGTCCGAGGTGGACATTGGGTTCGAATACACGGCGTTCAACCTGCGCCGTGCGCCGTTCAATGACGTGAACTTCCGCAGGGCTTTGTCACTGGTGGTGGATCGCAACCTGATGGTGCAGGCGGCATGGAACGGGTATGCCGTTGCGGCGAATTCTCAGGTGTCACCAGCGCTCAAGTTCTGGTACGACACCGAAACCACCAAAATCCGAACAGGCTTGCCCGTGGCAAAAGACATCTTGGACAAGGCTGGGTATAAAGTTGTCGGCGGCAAGTTGTCCTACCCCGCCGGGGTCAAAGAGACTCTGAAGTCTAATTGACAGGCCTCTTGGCCGCGCGTTTTGCGCGGCCAAGGTCGGTTTCAAGTCCACCATGCGCTTTCTAGCCGCACGGCTAGCCCACAGCATTTTTGTGTTGTTGGCAGTAGTCACCCTGATGTTCCTGATGTTTAGGCTGATGCCGGGCGATCCTATGGCCGCCTACATCAGCGAGGCTTTATCGGATGAGTCCCGTCAGTCCATCCGGGCACAGTTCGGGCTGGACTTACCCTTGTGGCAGCAGTACTTCATCTACCTGGCGAATGTTTGCCGGGGTGAATTGGGCATGTCTTTTTTCCTCAAGGAGCCGGTTTGGGATATCGTGATGGCGGCCTTACCCGTCACACTGGCGCTGACGTTCAGCGGCCTGGTTCTGGCCTACCTGTTTGGTGTCCTGGCTGGTGCTTTTCTGGCTTGGCGGCGGGGCAGTTTGGTGGAAGGCATTTCCATCCCGCTTGTACTGGCAACGCGGGCAGCTCCCGAATTTTGGGTCGGCATGATCCTGCTTTCTGTTTTTGCTTTTTCACTTGGTTGGTTTCCCTCTGGGGGCGCGGCTAGCCCAGGAGCCATGTACACCAACGAATGGCAGCGCTTGTTTTCCCTGGATTTTCTGCACCATCTTGTCTTGCCCGTTGTCACGCTGGCCTTGTACCTGCAGGGTTTGCCTCTGTTGCTGATGCGCTCCACCATGCTGGACGTCATGCACGAGGAGTACGTGACCATGGCCCGCATGAAGGGCTTGTCGACCAGACGTGTCGTGTTAAACCATGCGGCGCGAAATGCCATGCTGCCCGTGGCGACGGCCTTTACGCTCAGCCTGGGTCAGTTGGTTGGCGGCAATGTGGTCATCGAGATGGTGTTCTCGTGGCCGGGCCTTGGGCGGATCTTGGTGCAGGCTGTTTCTGCGAGCGACTACCCTCTCGCGCAGGGCGCATTCTTGCTGGTGGCATTCGCATTGATCAGCATGAACTTTCTAGCCGATCTGTTTTACGCGGTTCTAGACCCCCGGGTTTCCAATGACCGAAAAGCCTGACGTATCTCGACCGGTTGTGTCACGCCTCCGCCGTTTTGTCAAACTGACCACTCGGGATCCGTTTGCCCTGGCTGGCATTGCCATCTATCTGCTGTTTGCCTTGACAGCGATCTTCGCCGACCAAATTGCGACCTACGACCCGCTTGAAATCCTGTTCTTGCCGGATGGAAAGGTGGCGGCGAACCGATCACCAGATAGCCAGTTTTGGCTGGGCACAACCAACTTGGGTCGTGATGTTTTCTCACAATTGGTTTACGGTGCACGCAGCGCCCTGGTGGTCGGACTCAGCGCAGCGGTCACGGTCGTGGTTGTTGGCACGCTGGTCGGGCTGTTCTCGGGTTATTTTGGTGGCTGGGTCGATGCTGTGTTGATGCGCCTGGGCGATGTGGCACTGTCTATTCCGTTTTTGCCCTTCATTATTGTGCTCGCCGCATTTCTCAAGCCGAACGTTTGGAATGTGGTGATTGGTGTGTCCGTACTCTTATGGCCCAACACTGGCCGTATCGTACGCAGTCAGGTCTTAACGCTGAGAGAACGCAGTTATGTGGAAGCAGCGAAAGTGAGTGGTGCTAGCCACCTGCAAATTCTGTTTACTCACATTGCGCCCAACGTATTGCCAATTTCCTTTCTGTATGGCTCCATCGTCATTGGATGGGCCATCTTCACCGAGGCAAGCGTGAGTTTTCTTGGTTTCGGACCGTCGGATAGTGTGTCCTGGGGCTACATGCTTCAGGACGCGTTCGTGTCTCAGGCCCTTTCCCGTGGCGCTTATTATTGGTTCGTACCCTCGGGACTGTGCATCATGCTGGTCGTGACAGCGGGCTTCTTCATCAGTCGTGGCTACGAAGAGTTGCTTTTTCCGAAATTACGGGACTGACCATGAGTTTGCTGCAGGTCGAGAACTTGGATCTTGTTTACCAAACCCATCGTGGTGAGGTCCAAGCTTTGCAGGGCGTGTGCCTTGAGGTGGGCAAGGGTGAAGTGGTTGGCCTGGTGGGGGAGTCGGGGTGCGGCAAGACCAGCCTGGCACGTGCAATTACCGGCGTCATTCCCCGCAATGCCAGTATTCGAAACGGTTCGATTCGTTGGAAAGGTGAAGACTTGCTGCGCCTGTCCACGGCAAAACACCAACAACACCGCTGGCGTGATTTCGCTTTTGTGCCGCAAAGTGCCATGAATGCACTAAATCCGGTGCATCGTGTTGGAAGTCAAATCACCGAGGTCCTGATCGAGCGTGGGGGAATGAACAAGAATGCAGCGCGTGAACGCGTGGCGGCGCTTTTCGATCAAGTTGGTATCGATCGCCAACGCGTAAGAGACTATCCGCACCAATTTTCTGGGGGCATGCGTCAGCGCATCTCGATCGCGATGGCGCTGGCGCTGCAGCCCGAGTTGGTGATTGCCGACGAACCCGTGACCGCGCTGGATGTGATTGTGCAGCGGCAGATACTCGACCTGATTCACACCCTGCGCAAGTCCTTGCAACTATCCATGATCATGGTGACGCATGATGTGAGCGTGGTGGCCTATGTGTGCGATTCAGTCGTCGTGATGTATGCGGGCCAGGTCGTTGAGACCGGGCCAGCCGCTCAGGTTCTTGAAAGTCCTCTCCATCCTTATTCAATGGGGCTGACGCATGCCTTTCCCGACATTCACCAGCGCATCGACACGCTCCGCCCGATCGAGGGGAGCCCGCCAGACCTGCACAGTCCGCCGCAAGGCTGCCGATTTGCAGAGCGTTGCCCTTTTGCTCTGGAACATTGCCGGCGTGAGTCGCCCCCACTGGTCGTCCATGGAGCCAGTGGGCGTAGCGTCGCTTGCTGGCGCGCGGACGAAGCCAGTGTGCTGCGCCTGCAGTGGAATCTGGAGGCTGCATGAACGCGCTGGTACATGCCCAAGGTCTGACCAAGAATTTCCCTGCGCCACGGTCCATGCGCGACGTGATGACCGGCCATCGGCCTGCAGTCTCGGCCGTGGCCGGCATTGACCTGCAGATTCACCGTGGCGAGTCGGTTGGTTTGCTGGGAGAGTCGGGTTGCGGCAAGACTACGATCGGCCAGATGCTGCTGGGCCTGGTGACACCCAGCGCAGGCATCCTTCGTTTCGACGGAACCGACCTCTCCTCCTTGGACGCCCGGCAGCGTCTCGCATTCCGCCGACGCGCACAGTTCGTATTCCAAAACCCATTCGATGCGCTGAACCCGCGCTTTAGCCTGAAGCGCTCGCTTGTCGAGCCGTTGGTGAACTGTGGCATTCCCAAAGAAAAACACGCTCAACTCCTCGAGCTAGCGCTGCAGCGTGCCCAATTGAGTCGCCTTCAGCACTTGGATCAGACCTATCCCCACGAAATGTCTGGAGGGCAGTTGCAGCGTGTGGCTCTGGCACGCGCGCTCATCCTTCAGCCCGAGTTCATCGTTGCGGATGAACCGGTGTCCATGCTAGACGTGAGCGTAAGGGCTGGCATTCTGAATGTGCTGCGTCAGGTCCGTGAAGAGATGGGCCTGACTGCCTTGTACATTTCACATGACCTGACCTTGGTGCGCTACCTGTGTTCACGCACCATCGTGATGTACCTTGGTGTGATTGTTGAGGAGGCGCCCACCGCCGAACTGGTCAGCGCGCCCCTGCACCCCTACACACGGGCCTTGCTCAGTGCGGTTCCGAGTACACGCGTGGACCAGTCGCATGAGCCGATACCGATCTTGGGCGGCGTGCCGGATGCATTGAATCCTCCTTCTGGATGCCGATTTCGCGAGCGCTGTCCGCAAGCAATTGCACGGTGCACTTCCGAGGTGCCAGCGCTGCGAGAGCTCCAGCCGGGGCGCAAAGTGGCCTGCCACCTTATCTGATGAAAAAAACAAGTAAGCACCATGACCACAATTGACATTGAGCATTTCGTCAACCAGGTTTCCCTCGATGCCCCCTGGGAACTGACAGAGCTTTTTGCAACCATGCCGCGCTGCAAGCCACAGGATGTCAATGAGTCCTGCGACGTCCTGGTAGAGCGTCTGGCGCGCCATGGGGTACCGGTCGAAGTGCTGATGTCCGACCTATACCTCAGCATCCCTGGTGACGCGCAAGTCCGGACTCCCGCTGGTGTGCTGCGAGCGAAACCATCGGCCTTTTCGCTCCATGTTCCGGACGGCCTGGAGGCCGAGCTGGTCTACGTGCCAGCGGCTTATTCCAAGTCGATCTCTACCTTGTTCCAGAAGAATTTTGACAGCAGTGCATCGGCCCGCAGCCGCATTGAGGGTCGGATCGTTGTATCCGAAGGTTACGCCACACCGTTAAAGATGCGAGAGTTTGAGCAGGCGGGCGCAGTCGGTGTCGTCGCCATCAACCCGGGACGTGACATTCACTGGGGTATCTGTACGACCCTCTGGGGGGCGCCTGAGCTCGATGACCTGCATCGCAAGCCGCGCATACCCGTTGTTGCCGTCAATCACGAAGACGGTCAAAGACTGATAGCCTTGGCATCGCAGGGGCAGTCCGCCAGCCTCGTGACGCATATGGAGGAGGGTTGGTTTGCTCAGAAATTGCCGGTGGTCACTATTCCCGGCACCTCTGGTAGCGACGAGTTCGTACTACTGCACGGCCACTACGACTCGTGGGATGTCGGTGTTGGTGATAACGCTACCGGCGATGCCACGCTGCTGGAGATTGCACGCGTCCTCTGGAAAAACCGCGAACACTTGAAGCGCAGCGTACGGATTGCCTGGTGGCCGGGGCACTCTACAGGCCGTTATGCGGGAAGCACTTGGTTTGCCGACCAATTCGCGGCCGATCTGGACGCGCACTGCGTGGCACAGATCAACTGTGATTCACCCGGTTGCCGCTGGGCGAGCGAGTACCGAAATGTGTCCTGGATGAAAGAGACCGAGGCCTATGCACAGCGCATCATCCAGCAAGTTGCCGGTTTACCGTCGCATGGGGAGCGCCCTCACCGCGCGGGGGACTACTCATTCAACAACATCGGCATTTCCAGCCTGATGATGCTGAGTTCGACCATGCCGCAGGCTTTGGCAGCCGAAAAAGGCTACTACGCGGTGGGCGGCTGTGGCGGCAACATCGGCTGGCATACCGAAAACGACACGCTTGACATTGCTGACCGCGAGGTGATGCTTCGCGATATTCAGGTGTATCTGGGGCTGGTGGTCGGCATCGCCAACGCCCGTATCCTGCCATTTGACTGGCGTGCGACCCTGCAAGAATTCCACGAGAATCTAGCGCGCTGCCAGACCGCCGTAGGCGACGCGTACAGCTTGTCCGCCAGTCGTGCAGCCATGCAAGGTCTGGGCGCAGCGCTCGACGATTTTTACCAGTCGGTCGAAAGCGGCACCATCTCGGACGTGGCTGCCAACGCCGCCATACTCCGGCTGGCCAGAATCCTGGTACCGATCAACCACACGCTGCAGCCGCGTTTCAGCCACGATCAAGCCAGTGCCATGCCCGCCCTGCCTGGCCTGGACGTGGCGCACCGATGGGGCCAACTGCCAGAGGAGTTACAAGGATTTGCGCTGACCCAAATCAGGCGCGGCGAAAACAAGCTACTCGGCGCATTACGCCAGGCGCGACGAGAACTGCAACTCGCGCTGCCGAATTAACACCACTTCCCAAGGAGATGCTATGGACACCCGCGTCAAGCTACAGAAAAGAACTTGCGATCCGGTCAAGCTTGAAATCATCAAGGGTAGCCTTCGCGCCGCCCAACTCGAGATGGAGACCCTGCTCGAACGTACGGCAGTGTCACCCGTGATTCGCGAGAAAAAAGACTTTTTCGCTGGCTATTTTGACCCGATCGGACAACTGATCACCGGCACTAACCTGCCCATCTTCGGCCACATCATTCAGCCCATCTTTGAGCATTACCCTGCCGATGACATGCGGGAAGGCGACCTGTACTGGTACAACGACTGCTATGCATCCAAGGGCGGTGTTTCACACATGCCTGATCAGGTTTTTGCCTCGCCAGTATTCCATGACGGTGCGTTGATTGGTTTTTCACAGACTTGGGCGCACTTCAACGACATCGGCGGAGCCTGGCCCGGTTCGATGTCGCCCACGTCGACCGATATTTTCCAGGAGGGCATCATGATCCCGCCGGTACGGCTCTACCGGGAGGGTGTGCTCAATGAAGAGATTTACCGCATTTTTCTGCGCAATGGCCGTTTTCCTGAAGAGATGCGTGGCGACATCCGCGCCATGATTGCCTCGGTGAGATTGGGCGAAAAGCGGTTTATTGAGATATTCGAACGTTTCGGCGCTGATGTGGCGGAGGACGCTTTTACCAAGCTCAATGAACAGACTCGCAACGGGCTGATCAGGCAACTGCGCGAGACCTTCCGAAACGGCACCTATCGGTTTGCCGACGGCATCGATAGCGATGGTCAGGGGCATGGTCCATTCATGATCAGGATGGCGCTCAAGGTCACGGACGACCGTATCGAAATCGACACATCTGAAACTGATGACCAGGCACCTGGACCTGTGAATTTCCTGATGAACCCAGCGGTTCCAAAAATGGTGTTCGGCATCTATGCGATGTCCAAGGACCCATCCTTGCTGATCAACGAGGGCGCCATGCATGCCGTCGACGATGTGATCGTGCGCGAGGGCAGTCTGTTGCAGCCGCGTTTTCCAGCCCCGCTCAATCAGCGCGGGCTGACTCTAATCCGCACAGTGAATGTGTGCGCGGGGCTGATGAATGTCGCGTCCAACGGGCAGTCTGTCGCCGCGACTGCCGCCTATTCCATTTATTTCCTTCGCGGCCATGATCCCAAGACCGGTCAGGCTTTTCTGATCGCTGACGGAGTGGGCGTAGGCCACGGTGCACGCCCTTTTGCCGATGGCCACAATGGGGTCTATTACGTCGCCCAGGAAAATAACCCGGCTGAATTTCTGGAACAGATGTACCCCATCCGCCTGACAAGGTACGAAATGTCACCGGATTCTGGTGGCCCCGGTCAGTTCCGCGGTGGTGTAGGCGTGATCCGCGAGCTAACGTGGCTCGGGCCCGAGGCGATCCTGGCTATTCGCATCGATGGCATCAAGAATCCTGCATGGGGCGTGAACGGCGGCCAGGCTGGGCGTCCAGGTTGCTGCTTCGTCAACCGTGGTGCGACAAACGAGATCGAGGTGTCGCCACTTTCTGATGGCACGCGCGTGCGTGCCGGCGATGTGATCCGTTTCCAGACCTGCGGAGGTGGTGGCTGGGGTCATCCGTTCGACCGCGATCCTCAACTGGTGCTCGACGATGTGCGTGGCGGCTACGTGAGCGTAGAGCTTGCGCTTGATGACT
This sequence comes from Rhodoferax sp., assembly GCA_964201255.1. Taxonomy (GTDB): domain Bacteria; phylum Pseudomonadota; class Gammaproteobacteria; order Burkholderiales; family Burkholderiaceae_C; genus Rhodoferax. The sequence continues at coordinate 15,068 of CAXNFT010000007.1, read as the reverse complement.
ATGGCGTCGTGATCCGTGTCGCCGACGACGAGCATGAACTCGACTTGACAGCTACCGAGGCATTCCGCGGCAAGCAGCGCCCGCCGACCAAACTTTTTCACAACGGCCAGTACGTTGCCGCCATGGAGTGAGCATGACAACTACCCACCAACAACAAAAAACCAGTATTGCCATCGACATTGGTGGCACCTTTACGGATGTCGTCACGTTTGACAGTCAGACCGGCAGGTTCTGGAATTCCAAGGTCTCGTCCACTCCGCAGGACCAGTCGATTGGTTTTGATCATGGCGTGGAGCAGGGCCTGCTGGCATCTGGCCAGCAAGCAAGCGCCATTTCGCAGTTGCTGCACGGCACCACGGTTGCCACGAATCTGATCCTGGAGGGCAAGGGAGCGGCTTGCGCCCTGCTGACCACAGCCGGCTTCCGCCATGTGCTTGAGATTGCGCGACACGACATTCCCCGCAAGTCCAACTTGTATTCCTGGAGCCGCGCGCCGCGGCCGGTCAAGCCAGACCAGATATTCGAGGTCGGCGGGCGACTCGGCCCCGACGGTGTTGAGTTCGAAGCCTTGGACGAGCAAGCGGTGCTAGACAGCGCTCGCCGCATTCAAAAACGCGGCATCCAGGCAGTGGCCATCTGCTTCCTGCATGCCTATGCCAATGCCGAGCATGAACAGCGCGCTCGAGCCTTGTTCCTCTCGGTTTACCCAGAGGCACTGGTATCTATATCGTCCGACGTGCTTCCGGTGTTTCGGGAGTACGAGCGTACCCTGGTGACCCTGCTCAACAGTTACGTGATGCCTTCGGTATCTACCTATGTTGGTCGATTGGAAGCACGCATGCAGGAGCGCGGCATATCGGCTCCACTGCTCCTCATGAAGTCTTCCGGTGGCGTCACGGGGACCCGAGAAATCAAAGTCTCGCCGGTCCAGACTGTCCTGTCGGGGCCAGCAGCCGGCGTGGTCGGCGCGGCATTTGTCGGAAAGGCCAGCGGGTACAGTGATTTGATCACGATTGACATTGGCGGTACTTCTGCCGACATCTGCCTTATCAAGAATGGGGTGCCGAACACCACCACGGCTACCCGTATCGGCGAATGGCCGGTTTCCTTGCCGATGATCGATATTCATACCATCGGCGCCGGCGGCGGCTCGATCGCCTCCGTGTCGCTGTCCGGTGGGCTCACTGTTGGCCCCCGCAGTGCAGGTGCCGTGCCAGGACCGGTTTGCTACAGCCGTGGTGGCACTGAGCCGACGGTCACTGACGCCCACTTGGTGCTGGGTCACCTGCCGCCTTACCTGCTTCAGGGTAGTCTCACGCTGGACGTCGAAAAGTCGCGGCAGGCAATCCGGCGTCATGTGGCAGAGCCGCTGGGCCTGGATATTGAGGAGGCAGCCCGAGGAATCCTCGCTGTTGTCGACAACAACATGGTCGGTGCGATCCGTGTGGTGTCAATTGAACGAGGCCATGATCCGCGCGACTTTGTGCTGCTACCCTTCGGTGGTGCTGGACCTTTACACAGCAGTTCTCTGGCTAAGCTCCTTGGCGTTCGTACCATCCTGGTACCGCCAGCACCAGGGGTACTGTCTGCACTTGGGTTGATGGTGTCAGACTTGCGCGCCGACTACGCCCGTACCTGCCTGCAACGGCCACCCCACTTCAATTATGGCGATATGGAAGCCATCTTCTGTGAGCTCGAGGAGCGGGCTAACGATTGGTTCGTGCGTGAGGGTCTTCAGCTGCGTAGTCGACAGCTGCAACGATCTGCAAGCCTGCGTTACCAGGGCCAGGGCTTTGAGCTTAGCGTGCCCTGGAGCGGCACTGTCGACGCCGACTCGACAGCGCAATGCATCAGCCAGTTTCACGCCCTACACCGCAAGCTGTACACCTTCGCACAAGAAGATGCCCCGGTTGAGGTCATTACATTGGGCGTGACTGCGGTGGGAACCCTGTCACAGCCCGAATTGCCTCGGCTGGAGAAATCCGGACCTTTGAAGGAGGCGCTCATCGGGATGCAACCCGTGTTCTTCCAGGAGGGTGCGTTCGAATGCCCGGTTTATGACCGGAGCAAGCTTGGTGCGAGTGTGCAGTTTGACGGCCCGGCCATCATGACCCAACTCGATGCGACCACTATAGTTGGTGTTGGCGAACATGTGCGGATCGACGATGTTGGCTCTATGGTGATCACCATCGACGGTTGAGTTCTGTTCGCGAGTCCAACGCCCCGGAACCGGCAACTGGCATACCCTGACGAATGACGCGCTGGTCGCTTATAGCCATTAAGCGTCAATTGGCGTAGTAAACGTGCTCATCGTCAGGAGCCGCGGCCTGCTTCATGGTTTTGTCGATCGGGATCGAACCTTCACCCAGCGCTGGCCAGAGCGGCTTACGTTGGGTCTTGTCCCATTTGTCGAGCTGGGCTTTTAGGGCCGCAAGGCGCTCGGGCTCTTTGAGAGAGAGATTGACTTTCTCGGTTGGGTCAGCGGCCAGGTCGTAGAGCCAGGTTTTTTTGGGGCGATCGGCCACTTGCAGCTTCCAGTCGCCCTGCCGGACCATCCGGTAGGTGTCAGTGCGCCAGAACAGTGCTTCGTGCGGACGACCGGTTGCTGCCTTGGTGATGAAGGGCAGCAGGTTGACGCCGTCGATCGGGCGGTCCGAAGGGACTGGTTGGCCTGCCGCTGCGGCGGCCGTGGCAAAGATGTCGAAGTGGCTGACCGGTGCTTGCACCGTGCTGGCTTTGGGAATCACGCCTGGCCAGCGCATGAAAAATGGCACATGGATGCCACCTTCAAAAAAAGTGGCTTTCCAGCCCCTGTAGGGCGAGTTCAGGCCGTCCAGTCCAAGGTAATGGGCGCCGCCGTTGTCGCTGGTGAAGATCACCAGGGTGTTGTCGTCCAGCCCTTGGTCTTTGAGCGACTGCAGCACGCGACCGATGTTGCGGTCCAGCGAGCGGATCATGGCGGCATAGACCCGCATGGTGTGGTCGGGGATGAAGCTGAGTGCGTCGTAGTCTTCGCGCGTGGCCTGCAGCGGCGTGTGCGGCGCGTTGTAGGCCAGGTACATGAAGAAGGGACGGTTTTTGTTGGCGGCCACCACCTTCACCGCCTCGTCGGTCAGGTAGTCGGTCATGTACTTGGGCGGCTGAAAGGGCTCCTGGTCTTTGAAGCGCACCACCCAGGGCTCAGCGGCCCACAGGAACTTGTCAATCGGGTCGAAGTCTTGCACCGCGTTCACCACATTGGGGTGCTTGGGCGGCAGGAACATGGAGGCGGCGTGCAGGTGCGACAGCGACTCATTAAACCCATGCGAATAGGGCCGGAACTGCGGGCTGTCACCCAGATGCCACTTGCCCACCTGAACGGTGTGGTAACCCGATCCTTGCAGCAATTTGGCGATGGTGATCTCGGTGGTGGGCAGGCCCATATCCTCATAGGGGATCAGGTCGACTTCACGCTCGGGGTGGTAGATTGGCGGGTGCAGTTGCCCCCTGGTGGCCACTCCGGTGACAACCTTCATGAACTGCTTTGGCGTGGGTGTAAATTCAAATCCGAAGCGTGTCGGGTATCGGCCGGTCATCAGGGCGGCCCGCGATGGTGCACAGGTGGCGTTGCCCGAATAACCGTTGCGAAAATTGACGCCATCACTGGCGATGCTGTCGATGTTGGGCGTGGGCACCTTGCCGCCGGCAATGCCGCCGCCATAGTGGGTGATGTCGTTGAAGCCCAGATCGTCGGCCACGATCAGCACGATATTGGGTGGTCGGCCGGTCCGGCCGGTGGCTGCCAATGCCGGGCCCTGTTGCCAGGTGACTTCGCGGCTGGGGGCGTACTCTTGGCGCATCACGTATTTGATATACAGCAGAAGGGCGCCCGTGCGCCCGCCGATAGCGTAAAAGCCGGCTGCACCCAGCACCGCCAAGGCCACTGCTCCCCAAGCCAATCGTCTGATCATTTGTGCGTTTCTTTCGCTATTTGGTTGTTGGCCAGCGCCGCTGGTGCTCATTGGATTGCGGGCCGCAGTGCCATGGCCTCGCGCCAGCGCCGCAGGTTGGTGTGCTGATCACCCGGTCTCACCCGCACCACCCGCGCAAAGTCCACCGCTACCACTGCGGTGATGTCAGCGATGCTGAAGCCGCAGTCCGCAATGGTGTCTCGCCCAGCCAGGTGGGCGTCGAGCTCGTCGAAAAATTGGCGCAGCCGGGCCAGGCCGCGCTCGGCCAGCGCCGGGATCTGGGCATAGGCCACCGGGCCGGGCAGGGCCCGGTTCACCATGGCGGGCGAACTGTTGCGCAGCGCCTCAGCAATGGCCATCAGGCCTTCAAATTCGGCGCGCCAGTGCCAGCTGGCAATCTGCGCCTGGGCCAGCGGTGTTGTACCCAGCAACGGTGGGTTAGGGAAACGGGCCTCCAGGTAGGCTGCTATTCCGGCGTTGTCGGTGAGCAGGGAGCCGTCTTCCAATTGCAGCGCCGGCACCGTGCACCTAGGGTTGATGGCGTGGTAGGCCTCGCCCAGTTGCTCGCCTTTGGCCAGGTCTACCTGCACCGTGGCGTGCGACACGGATTTTTCGGCCAGCAGAATGCGGGCGCGGCGTGGGCTGGGGGCAGTGGCGCAGTCGTACAGAGTGATCATGGTCGGCCTTTAAATAGAGCTTCGCAGCCGGTGTCGGCCAGAATGCGGTCAACCGTTGCGCGGGCTGACGCCGGCAAGGCGGCGTAATCTCGCCGCAGCCAGGCCAGGCATTTGGCCTGGTAGGCAAAGGTCTGCTGCACCCAGACTGCGCCCTTGATGTGCGTTTGCAATTTTGTTTGACCAGCCTCCAGGGCTCTGGCATTGGCCAGCAACAGGGGCACATAAAGCTGTCCCACCTCGGCCAGTAGAGCGCGCAGGGTGTCGGGCAGTGTATCGGACAGTGCGGTGGCCGCCAACCAGTCGCTGTCGGTGGGCTCCAAGCCCGACAGGTCTTCAGTTACAGCCACCCAGCCACAGACCCGGGGCGCGTGCGCAACCGCGACCGCCATCGGCGTGGGGTCAAACTGAACCAGCTGCGTCAGTTGGCCGTAAAAGCCGAAATCCGACGCGCCCGGCCGGTGACCCATCAAAAAGCGGTGGGTGCGCAAATGGTCTTCCAGCAGGGTCAGCACGCGCAGATAGCCCGCCTCGATCACCGGTTGGGTGGTGGGGTTAGAGCCCACGTAACGCAGTCGTGGAATCTGGCGGTCAGCCACCATGTCGGCGTACTGATGCAGGGCGGCATCGTCGAGCGGCTGGGCCAACCAACTGGCCAGAATACCTTTGGCTTTGCTGATGTCGGCAGCGTATGTCCAGCGGTAATGGAACATCGCCTTGGTCAGCCATTCATCAGCAAAATCTTCCAACAGAGCATCCACAAAGGCCAGAGCGGGGTCGGCGGGCAGCACCTGGCGCCCCGTATGTTCGGTCTCAAAGCGGCGGATCAGCGGCGTGGAGTCGGTCACCGCCTGCAGCCCGCCATCGGGGCCCGGCAGATAAAAGGTGGGTAGCAGGTGTGGTTTTGCTGTCGGCAAGCCCGGCACCCCCGTGCCAGATGGCACCAGCCGATAGGCTATGCGCCGGTAGCGCAGCAGCGCCACCATTTTGCGTGTGTAGGGCGAACCCGGTACGCCGCTGAGCAGCAAAGGGTGGCTGGTCATCCCGGTGTTCTCCGCTTACCTCGCCAGCAGGGCGAGCAGGCTAACCAGGTGCACCAGAGCGGCCAGCAGGGCCAGCACCAGCGCCACCCAGCTGCGCGGGCGCAGGGCAAAGCTCATCATCACCTGCGCCGGAAAAGAAAATGTCATGGCGGTACCGGCGGTCTTGAGCGGGTGCACCTCGCGCAGCGACGGGTTGATCGCGAGCTTCATCATGTCGCGCCGGCTGCGGTAGCGCATGGCACCCACCACATGCCAGCCCGGGTCGGGCGGTGTGTTCCAGGCATCCACGTAGCCGCCCACCTTGCGCATGACCAACATGGGGTGGCCGCCGTGGGCCAGCAACACCTTGACGAAGCGCCGGCCATAGTCCTGCAACAGGCTCAGGCCCAGCGTGGGCTTTGCATTGAGCGGGTGGGGCACCTCATGCGGATGAACCCGCACCAGGTTGCTCATGATGAACTCTTTGCCGTCATCGGCCTCCAGAAAGGCGCGGATGACCGCTCTATCGGTGTGTTCGCCCACTTTGGTTTTGGCCGTTTCAGCCAGAAAGGCCTCGATCTCGTCCTTGCTAAGGGGCCCGCGCCAGTTGTCGTACCAGGCGCGGAACAGCAGGTACAGGAGGATCGCCACCGGCCATGCCCACCAAGCACCCACCATCATGCGGATGCCCCGGGTGAGCGTGTTACGGATTGGGTTGGTGTCATATTGGCTCCAAAGTAGTGGCACTATAAATGCCATTTGTGGCGAGGGTCAACCCTGGGTTTACCCCCGGTGCGTCAGTAGGTAATGCTCAGTGGGTAATGAATTCGTAACTGATCTCTTCGCTGTCCACCATGTCCAGCACATCGTGCAGCGCATCCTCGGAGTCGGAGCTGGCCCAGGTGTCCTCAGGGTCGTTGGCAAACAGGGGCTCGATCGCCAAGTCCAGGTACTGGCCGTTGGGTAGCTTCAGTACCGGCGTCCCCTCGGAAGTGCCCACCACTTCCCAATCGTCGGGTACGGACATCTCCAGTTGGAGCGTGACTTTGAGCTTCTTCATGGCGCGGCCTTATGGGTGTGCGGGACGGCGTTAACCGTCCCGGATGTTCAGTCATTTATTCTAATGAAATTGGCGCTCAGGCCCCGTGATAAGCGGTGATTCAGCTACAAAAAAAGTAGCGGAAGAGCGGTGGTACTTTTGATCTGCTCCATTGAGAACGCCGACGACACACCCGCCATGTCGGCCAGGCCGATCAGCTTTTTGTAAAAACGGTCATACCCCTCTATGCTGTTGGTGACCACCTTGAGCAAGTAGTCCACATCGCCGCTCATGCGGTGAAATTCTTGCACCTCGGGCAGGGCGCTCACGACGGCAGCAAAGCGGGTGAGCCACTGCTCGTCGTGCTGGCCGGCCCGTATGCTGACGAACACTGTCACCGGCAAGCCAACAGCCTGGCGGTTGACGATGGCGACCCGCCGCTCGATCAGGCCAGCCTCTTCCAGGCGCTTGATGCGCTTCCAGCAGGGCGTGGCGGACAAGCCCACCCGCGCACCCAGCTCCGCCATAGACAGGGTACTGTCCCGCTGCAGGGCATCCAAAAGTTGAGTATCCAAACGATCAAGCATGATTTTTTCCTAAATAACAAATATGGAGAATCAAATTCTAAATATGGGCTAATTTGAGTGAATTATGGAATGGGTTTACGGCACCCGGTTTTTACACTGGCTGCCATGAACCAAACCCTCTACCTTGACAGCAATGCCACCACCGCTGTGCTGCCCGCCGCCGTGGCCGCGGCAAGCGCCTGCATGGCGCAGTGCTTTGGCAACCCCAGCAGCAGCCATTCGCACGGGCTGGTCGCCAAACATGTGCTGGACCAGACCCGTGCCATGGCGGGCGCTGTGATCGGGGCAGGGGCGGGTGAGTTGGTGTTCACCAGTGGTGCCACTGAGGCCATCCAGACGGCGGTGTTATCGGCCTTGTGCGCCATCCGCGAGCGCCGCGCTGCCGGCCAGCCCAACGGTGAGTTGCTCTTATACGGCGCCACCGAACACAAGGCGGTGCCCGAGGCACTGGCCCACTGGAACCAAGTGCTGGGCACTGGCCTGGTGCTGCAGGCCCTGCCGGTCGATCAGAACGGCCGGCATGATCCGGCCGCCCTGGCCAGCCTGCTGCCCAATACGGCGATGCTGTGCACCATGGCTGCCAACAACGAAACCGGCACCATCAGCGACCTGGGGGGCATTGCCCGCCTATTGCTTGCCGCCGGCCATCGGCCACTTTGGCTGGTCGACGGCGTCCAGGCCTTGGGTAAGCTCGATTTGCAATTGCCCGCGCGTGGCGTCGACTACGCGGTGTTTTCTGGCCACAAACTGCACGCACCCAAGGGCATTGGGCTGCTGTATGTGCGCCGCGGTGCCCCGTTCACGCCGCTGGTGGTGGGTGGCGGGCAGGAATGCGGCCTGCGCAGCGGCACCGAGAACATGCCCGGTATCGCAGCCCTGGGGGCCGTGCTGCAGGCGCTGCAGCGGGGCGGCACATTTGCCAGTCACGCGGCGCTAAAGACTTTGCGTGACCAACTGGAACACGCCCTGCGAAGCGCGTTCCCGGCCATCGTGTTCAACACCCCGCTCGAACACAGTTTGCCCACCACGCTCAATTTTTCGGTGCCGGGCCTGCCCAGCAAGCAGGTGCTGGACGTGTTTGACGCCGCCGGACTGCGGGTAAGTGCGGGCAGCGCCTGCAGCGCAGGCAAAGCCCAGCCCAGCCATGTGCTGGTGGCCATGGGCCTGCCGACCCGGCGCTGCGAGTCGGCGGTGAGACTGTCCATCGGCCTATTGAGCACCGAGGCGCATGTGGTGGCCGCCTGCGACGCCATTGCGCGCTGCGGCCAAGCGCTGGCGGCCCTTCAAGCCGAAACCGGGCCAGGTTGGACCCTCCCTGTCCTTTCAAGCCCGCCAGACGCCACGGCATTGGCCGCCGGCACCCTGCATTGGCATGAACTGGACGCTTTTTTGAGCGCTCACCCGGAAGCCCAACTGGTGGACCTGCGTGAAGTGGCCGAGCAGCAGGCGGGCGGTGGCCTGCGCCACGGCCACCATACCGCCGTCAGCGCCCCGGTCAGCGAGCTGCCACGCCACGACGCGCTGTGGTTTGGCGCCGGCGCCGCCCCCGTGGTGCTGGTGTGCCGCAGCGGCAACCGCAGCCAGCAGGTGACGCAGTGGCTTCACAGCCAGGGCCACACCACGGTGCGGCATCTGCACGGCGGATTGGCGTTGAGGCCTTAGCTCAAGCGGCGTGCTGCTGTTTCCCGCGCCTTGACAGGTCGGGCTGGCCAGCCAGCAGCCCGGCAACTGAGATGTCTTCATCCAAGGCGTCCCAATGCAAGCCGCCCTTGCTCAACTCGACGCATGCGCGCTGTTCGGGGGAGGCATCCAGCAGGCGTGGAAACCAAGCCAAGGGCACAGCAATGGTGCGCCCATCGGACAAGCCAACCCACAATGTATCGTCATCAAATCGAACCGCGTTAGGCGAAATGATCATTCCAGGCCCTTTCAATCAGCAATTGGTTTGCAACGACAGCATCGCGCAGGTCTCGTAACGTTCGGGCGTCAAAACCGTCGCTGTCCGCTAAGTAAACCGTAGGTGTGAGCCAGAATTTTGCCTCACCGTCCGAGTTGCGAACGTGAACGTGGATGGCTTCACGCGGATTACCTTCGTTGGAGTAGAAGAAGAAACCACTCGCACCCGGCGAGACCACAGCCACGCCCCGGCAAGCGCCAGCCGTGGGCGCATAGGCCAGCACGGCGACGGTCGCCTGGTCTTGCCGCGTCAGCGACACGGCCTCTTGGGCAGCGTGTGGGCAGCAACCCAGGGCAACAGCAGGCCGAGGCAGAGGTGAAGGGTTGGGTTCATGGCCTTAATCCTTGAACGGTAAATGGTTGGCGCCGCCCGAACGGGCTGTTTTTATACACCCTGGCTATCGCCAAAATTAAGGAAACCCTGTAAATCGAGCCAAATATTGGCCTTTTCATGCTAATATTTGGCATGAATATCGGTTCTGCACTGTTTACTGATAGCCAGTCGCGCATCTATGTCTGGTTGTTTGGGCAACCTGACCGCGCCTATCACCTCAACGAGTTACGCCGCCTGACGGGCTTAGGCAGTGCCTCGTTGCAACGGGAGCTTAACCGCCTGGCCACAGCAGGCTTGGTCGATGCGCAAGCCATGGGCAATCTGCGCCGCTTTCAGGCCAATCCGAAATCGCCTGTCTACGCTGAATTGCTTGCCTTGACCCGCAAGACGCTGGGCACCGTGCCGGTGCTGCGCGACGCCTTGCAGCCCTTGCAACCGGATTTGCAATCGGCCTGGCTCTATGGTTCGGTCGCCAAGCAAACCGACACTGCCAGTAGCGACATTGATGTGATGCTGGTCGGTAAAGATTTGCTACTCAACACGGTCTTGGCCGCGTTGGAGCCGGCCGAAGTCCAATTGGGCCGGAAAATAAACCCAAGCTGCTATTCGCCCCGAGAGTTTGAGCGTCGCCGCACCGAACCAGACTCATTTATCAACCGGGTGTTGTCGCAGCCTACAGTGACATTGATAGGGGAAGCCCATGAGCCTGCCTGAATTGGACAACCTGGTGCGCATCGGGCATCTCAAAGCCGAACCACGCAACGCAACGGAAGTCACCCGCATGCTTGCCATGGCGCAAACCCGTTTGAGCGATGCCAAACTGAGCAAACTGTCCCTGGAAGGCCGCTTTACCAGTGCCTACAACGCCGCCCACGCCGCCGCCCTGGCGGCACTGCGCTGGCACGGCTACCGCAGCGAAAACCGCTACACCGTTTTTCAATGCCTGGCGCACACCTTGGGTTGGCCCGCCAACCGTTGGCGCGTGTTCGACACCGCGCATCAAAAACGGAATCTGGCAGAGTACGAAGGCTATCTTGAAGTCGAAGAATCCACCGTGGCCGAGATGTGCGCTTTGGTCCAAACCCTGATTGCTGACGTGCAAGTTTTACTAACCAAATAGCCATTCATCATCCTCAGCAGCTAATCCACCGCCACTGGAACCCCGCACCATGCCCCACCCCACCCGCCAAGTCGCCATCGTCACCGGTGCCCTGGGCGGCATTGGCACATCAACGCCGCGGTGGCCTTCATGACCCGCCAGATCGCCGCTGAGCATGTGCACACCCCGCTGGACGTGTTTGCCATCTGCCCCGGCGCCACCAACACCGGCATGTTCCAGGCCAGCACCCTGAACGCCATGAGCGACGCCGAGCGGGCGGCCTTTGTGGCCCGCCTACCCAAACAAAGGCTGATCGAGCCGCCCGAAATTGCCGAACTGATCGCCTTTTTGCTCACACCCCACAGCCGCGTGCTGCACGGCGCCGTGCTGGATGCCTCGATGGGGCTGGGCGGGCGGCCGGGGTTGATGACGGAGATGGGGCATTAGCCCAATTTGGCGAACTGCAGCCAGTCAGAGGCCCTGCCTACTTCCCCCACCCATCCCGCAACCCCACCGCCAAATTGAACACCGCCCGCTGCCCCGGCGCAACAGGGATCAACTAATGCATTTGCAACTCCGGCTACGCGAAGTGCAAACCGGATACGGGGAAGCGTTGGCGCCGCTAGGCAACTTCGCGCATTTCGTCCTGCTTGATTGTCAAATACTCCATAAGGCTCGCCATTTAACTGCCGTTTCGCACACTAAATTAGTTTATGGACACCTGTTTGGTTGTTTTTGTAGGACCGCGCGTCAAGCCATTAGGCCCGTGTATTGTCAGCAAGACGCAATTCGCTATGTAGCGCTGGCTGCGACCAAGTCGGGGCGGGGCCAAATCTTGCAAAGAGCCTCGCCAAGTTGGCGGCCCCGATGGGCGATGGCTTGCTCGTCCCATTCAGTTTGAGAGTCGAAATGACGGTTCAGCCGAAGGATGGAGTTCTTATATTCGACCAGCTTCAAATCGAAAGGCCCATTGCTTGCCGCCGGGTTCAGATAGCGATTCAACAGGGTCAGGTTGCCTAGGGAGTGCAAGAGATTTTTGCGTTGGCGGATCGCCTCTCCATGCTCGGCAAGCTCGTCTTTCGCCAAGGAAGGGTAATCGGCGATGTTGGCGGGTATGGTCAAGCCTTTCAACGTCCAATGCGTGGCCCATTTTTGAGGCAAGACGTGCTCGATCTGCAAACCGGGCTCGACATCGTGTTTTTCGGTTTTCTTGTTTCGCAGGCTTAATTCCAGCCGCTCCAAGAACACACGCAGGGCTGGCGCTTTCAGCATTGTGAATATCGGCTGGCTGATGGCTTTCTCGACAAGCTCTGAGTCGGTGGGCCACTGTCGGGTCGTGCCTCCGCCGCTAAGCAGCTTGCGCTCCATGGCGGGCAGGACTTCCAAGCCTTTGAGGCCGATCATGGCTCCGATGACATCAACGAACAACTTGTTGTATTCCTTGTTTTCCTCACCGGCGAACACGCGCCGGGCAATGAAGGATTCAAGGGAGGCAAGGCATCCTGCGAGTTGATCGGCGGAAAGGCCTGCCTCCAACTCCAAGAACATGATTAATGGAAGTGCTGTGGACACGTCGAAGTCGGCAAGCATCCGGCGCAACTCCGTGCTTTGCAGCGGTTTGTCGGGCAACGCTTCATAGCGAATGTAAACATCGCCATGGCGGGCAAAGTCGGAAAGCTCTTCCTTGACGGTTGGATAGCGAGGCGGTTTGACGGACACCCAATGGCGGTAGGCTTCATTCACACGCCGCGCATCGACCATATGCCCAGTCTTGGCGATCAGGAAGTAGCGCAGTCCCAGATCGAGCCGCGAATAGGACCGCCCGCCCCTCCTGACTTCCGAACTCCAAAACGGAGTTTCGAACTTGCTCCAATACTCTTTGAAAATCTCGTCGCGGTTGAGCTGCTCCTTCTCGGCACGCATGAAGATAAGGCTTCGCAACAGATCAGATTGGGAAAGCGGTCGGCCCTGCGAGTTGAGCGAGTAGAAAATCTCCTGCGAATCGTCCCCTTCGGAGAGGGCGATTTCGACCACGGAGAAATCCTGCTGCAAGGCTTGAAGCAGGGCGAAGGCGGTCTCTTCTTGGGTCCCGGATAATTCCGTTGCCGACGACGCGATCCACGACTCGATTTTTTTATGGAAGTAGAGGTAGGCGTCGACCAACGGGCTGCGCGGCTCCGGATTGCGCTTGCGTGGGAGGTAGACCAATGGATGTTTGGTTTCGACTGCTCCGATGCTGCCAGCTGTAACTATGTCGCTGAATACGTCGCGGTTTAGCGTCGTGGGCCAGAGCTTGAAAAGCTCCTCCTCGGGGTGCTCCATCACGTCGGCATCCGCGTTTTCAAGATACCGGGTTACCGGCCTCTCCAAGGTCTTCCATTGGTTCTTGCGGGCCACGTCGCGATAAGCGCAAAGCAAGAGTTGGAGAGTGGTGAGCCGCTGCTGTCCATCAATGACCAGAAAGCGTTTGACTTCTCGCGGTGAGCTTGGGCGGACCCCTTCGATGATGAGAGCGCCGAGGTAATGCGGATTGGTCTTGACCCCGTTCAACTGTAAGACGGACTTCTCGGCGACATCTTCCCATAGGGTCTCCCATTGCGGGTTCTCCTTCCAGACGTAGAGCCGCTGGAACATAGGGACGACATACCGAAGCTGGGAATTGAAAAGCGCGTCTAGCGACCGTGGATTTGCCTGCATGCGTTGCCCCTTCCTTCTATGTGAATCGTAACCCTATAAGCTAGCCGTTAAACTGCTGCCATACGAATGTGAGCTTCCACTTGATCATTGAATATCGCAATTTTCCCTATACGCCTGACGGGTTCGGCAATCACCACGTGCTCACCTATGCCGAAGAAGGGTTTTCACCGCTGAACTTTCATGCACAGCAATCCAAACTTGAAAAGTTCACCCTGTGTGCGTTCGCTGACAAAGTGAATGATCGAGATGAAATCGGAACGCTGCTTCCACTTGCACCAATAAGTGCGGTTCCTAGGAGGCTAATTCGAGATACCAAAGAGCCAGCAGAATTGGCGCAATTCATCGTTTCATTCTTAGAAACAAACAATCGCGTCCTCCAAGTCGAAACGATAATTTTCGACTTCGTAACGTCAAGCCTGCCGCTTCATGCGAGACAGGCGCTGGAAATAGCGCTCAAGCAATTCGACGACTCGCAATCAAAGTTATCTGTTGTCATTTGCGAGTAAAAAATCATTGAGCATCCGTCAGCATGGCTATTTAGTTGATCGACGTGTCGCATCCAATACGATCAAAGTCTTCTTTGACATACCAGCACCATCCAACTTGATTCCAAGAATCGCTGGCCCCAAGGTTATTGGATTTCTGTTCGGCAGGCGGCCGCATCAGGCCATCTTTCTCATAAAAATTTTGCCACATAGGCCAATTGCACGACCACAGTGGTTAGCGCATCCAAAGTGAATATATGCGTGCAACCTAGAGCCAACCCACTCAGGCAGCCTTCCTGAACTCCATGGGCATCAGCCCCTCTTTTTTGGCGTCCAGAAGTACGATTTCAACAATGGTTCCGTCCGCGGCATAGCTGATGTTGGTGTGCCAGCCTTGTGACACTTCGCGCACGATGGGTTTGTCGGACACGCGGATTTCCAGAATGTCGTCTTTTTCGAAATAGATGCTCTTCATGGCATGGGCTCCCAATGGTGCATGGTGGGTTAAGTCACGACGACACAGTCGATTACCGCCGCATCACTTCCCCCACCCATCCCGCAACCCCACCGCCAAGTTAAACACTGCCCGCTGGCCCGCCACATGGTCCACGCGGTCGGCCACGAAGTAGCCGTGGCGTTCAAACTGAAACTTCTGGTCAGCTTGTGCGCTGGCCAGTGAAGGTTCCACCATGGCGGTCACTACTTTCAGGCTGCTGGGGTTCAGGCTCTCGATAAAGTCTTTGCCGCCGGCGTCGGGCTGGGGGTCGGTAAACAGGCGGTCGTACAGGCGCACTTCGGCGGAGCTGGCGTCAGCCACGCCCACCCAGGTGATCACGCCTTTGACCTTGACGCTGTCGCTGCCGGGGGTACCGCTTTTGGTGTCTGGCAGCAGTTGGGCCAGTACGGTGCTAGGGTTTCCTGCTTCATCTTTAATAGCGCCGGTGCATTCGATCACGTGGCCGTACTTCAGCCGCACTTTATTGCCGGGGAACAGCCTGAAGAACCCCTTGGGCGGCGTTTCTTCATAGTCGCTGCGCTCTATCCACACCTCGTGGCCCATTTTGAAGTGGCGCTGACCCAGCTCGGGGTGGTGGGGGTGCACCGGGGCGCTGCAGTCGTCCAGCATGCCGGCGCCCATGACCTCGTCCCAGTTGGTCAGTACCAGTTTGATCGGGTCCAGCACGGCCATGGCGCGCGGGGCGCTGTGGTCCAGGGTTTCGCGCAG
>CAXNFT010000006.1:0-30282 GCA_964201255.1 Rhodoferax sp. | reverse complement strand
GACCCCGCCTATGCCAATTTGCTGATGCGCAACAAGGCACCCAGTGCCCAGTTTCCCTTTGGCACCGATGAGCTGGGCCGCGATCTGCTGGCGCGCCTGATGGCGGGTGGCAAAGTCTCCATTGCCGTCGGCTTGACGGCCATGTCCATCTCTCTGCTGCTGGGGACCCTCATCGGCGTCAGCTCGGGCTTCTTCAAGCGTCTGGACGGCCCGCTCATGCGCCTGACCGACCTCTTTCTGGCGCTACCCCTGTTACCCCTGTTGCTGGTGATGGTGATGCTGTTCCGGGAGCCACTGGCGCTTCGCCTGGGGCCGGAGGCCGGCATTTTCTTGCTGATGGTGATCTCGATCGGGGCGACCTCGTGGATGCAGACTGCCCGCATTGTGCGTGGCGAAGTGCTGGCCCTGAAGGAGCGTGAGTTTGTGCTCGCAGCCCGCTCCATTGGTGCGCCGTCCGTTCGCATGATTCTGCGCCATATCCTGCCCAACACGCTCAGCCCGATCATGGTGGCAGCGGCGCTGGGCATCGCCAGCGCAATCATTGTAGAAAGCGCCCTCTCCTTCCTGGGCCTGGGTTTTCCGCCCGATTTCCCCACTTGGGGCCGGCTGCTGTTTGACGCGGTGGACCACCTGCAGGACTACCCCAACCGTGTGATGCTGCCGGGTATCGCCATCTCGCTCACCGTGCTGTCGGTGAACTACATCGGCGACGGACTGCGCGACGCGCTCGACCCCCGCATCCGCGGCCGCTAAAGCGCCTGAGGCCGGGGCCTTATACCAGCGCCAGGCTGGCACGCACCGTGCCTGCCTTGTCGTGGCGCACCACCACCTCCACGCTGCCGCCAGCAGCAGAGCGCACCACCCAATTCAGCTTGGTCCGGTCGCCCATGGGGGTGTGGTCGGTCCAAAAGCTCACCAGCGTGTGCTTGTAGGCCCGGCCCTCCAATTCACCAGCAAGGGTGCGCAGATTGCCCGACACCAACTCGGCGCCAGGCGGCAGGGTGATCTCGCCAATCAGCCCCCGCGTCTGCTTGCGCTGCAACGCCCGCTTGGACACGTAGGAGGGCAAATGCCCGGTGTTCTGCACCCCCACCTCGATGCGCCAGGTGTCCGGACCCAACTTTTCGCACACCGCATGGACCAGTTCCAGCCGAGGGGATGTGAGCGCGTTCCAGATCAGCCAGTCTGGAAAACGCGCAATCTCTTTCTCCAGCAGATGGGGCGGCGGGTTGCGGAAGGCGTAAATCTTGTCCCAACCGCCAATCTCAACCGGCCCCAACTGTGGGTGCTCAAAGGCATACCAATCCACAAAGCCCTTGCCCTGCAGCGCGGTGTCAGACCAAGCCAGCAGTTTGAGGTCATCGGCCACCGGGTGGTCACGAAACCAGTCGATGTACTTGTAGTTGGTGATGCCGGCCTCGCGCATCGGGCACCAGATCTCCACCGTCCATTTGTACAGGCCCAGGTGGTCGTAAATCCAGTCAAAGCCGCCAGTCGTGACCTCTTTGGGGTGGTAGCGGAACTCCTCAAAGGTGCTGATGGCCGGGTAGCCGGTCAGCTCGGTACCCTTGGCGCCCTGCGCCTTGAACACCCACAGGTCTTCGGCCGCCATGTCCACATCGGGGTGGCCAGAAAACGGTCGCAGCAGCACGCCGCTCCAGGTGTGAAAGGTCACTCCACCGGTGATGTTGGTGTGCCGGGTGATGAAATCCACCACCGTGCGCACCTCGGGCTCCGAGGTGGGGAACGGACCGGCGCCCAGCTGCTCAAACTCTTGGCGCCACTGTGCCGGAAAATTACGGTTAAGGTCCAGCCCCTCAATGTCACGGTTGACCTTCGGGCTGAAGGTGTCGTCATCGCGCAGCAGGCCCTCGGGCAGGATGCGGTAATAGGTGCCCCCCCACCTCGGTCGGCTCGCGCGCCACCATCAGGCGCGGGTGCTCGGGGTGGCACTTCCAGTTGCCGTTGGCATCCAGCACGCGCATCGACAAAATGCGCCCGTCGCCATCCACGTCACCGGTATCCAGGCCCTCCACCGGCTCCTCGTCGTAGGGGTAAGGCCGGGTCGATGAGCGGATGATTTTGGGCGGGTCTTGCATGGCGTACTCGGCGCCATCCGGGTTCATGCGCGGGCAAATGTAGAAAGCCCGGGTGTCCAGGCAGCGCGTCACCGTCTCGCGCTGGCCGTAGTCTCGTGTCAGGGTATCAATCAGGTACAGGGCGGCTGCGCCACCGGCCAGCTCGCTGGCGTGGATGTTGGCGTCCACCCAATAGGCCGGCTTATCAGCGGCCGGGCCGGTAGACTGGTTGGTCACGGTCAGCACCCAAATGTCGCGGCCCTCGTGGCTCTTGCCAGCAGTCTGAATCGACAGCAACTGCGGGTACTGGCGCACCAACTCGTGCAGGATGGCCGAGAACTCGTCATAGCGGTAATAGCGGTCGTAGGCGATGGGCATGATAGGGTGCCGCACAGGCGGCTGTTACGGAGGAGACCCGAGAGCATACCCTGACACCGGACGGGCCCCGGATGTGATTGAATCTAGGCCTAGCCGTCTGGCCACACCTTACCCACGGAGCCCCTCCCATGCACAGCGACACCCCCAGCACCGCCACCCTGGACTGCCTGCGCCAGCTGATTGGTTTTGACACCACCAGCCGCAACTCCAACCTGGCCCTGATCGACTGGGCCGGCGCCCTGCTGGAAGGCCACGGCGCCATGCTGCGCCGCGCCTACAACGCCGACCGCACCAAGGCCAACCTGTTCGCCACCTTTGGCGAGGGGCCGGGCGGCATCGTGCTGTCTGGCCACAGTGACGTGGTGCCCACCAATGGCCAGCCCTGGACCTCAGACCCGTTTAAGGCCGAGGTGCGCAATGGCCGCCTGTACGGCCGCGGTGCCTGCGACATGAAAGGCTTTATTGGCGTGGTGCTGGGCCATGCCGCCCAGTTTGCTGCTGCACCGCTGCGTACCCCCATCCACGTTGCGCTGAGCTACGACGAAGAGGTGGGCTGCCTGGGCATCCCGGTACTGCTGGACGAACTGGCCATTGCCGGCATTAAGCCGGATGGCTGCGTGGTGGGCGAGCCCACTGACATGCAAGTGGTCACAGCCCACAAGGGCGGCCGGGTCTACCGCTGCAAGGTGCACGGCCGCGCCGCCCACTCGTCGCTGACACCGCAAGGACTGAATGCCATCGAATACGCGGCACGGGTCATCACCTTCATACAGGACCTGGCCTGGCGCGAAGAAGAACAAGGCCTGCGCGTAGACGGCTTTGGAGTCCCTTACACCACCATCTCCACCAACATGATCAATGGCGGCAACGGCCGCAATATCATCCCCGCCGAGTGCGAGTTTTTCTTTGACTACCGCTACGTGCCCGGTGTGGAAGCCGACCGCTTCATCAACACCATCCAAGCCTACGTGGCCGAACACGTCGAGCCGCGGATGAAAGCTCGGTTCCCCGATGCCGGCGTGACGCTAGAGCGCATGAGCGACGTGCCAGCGCTGGACGCCAAAGAGCAAGACAGCATCACTGTGCTGGCCAAATCCCTGCTGCGCCCGCACGCCTCGGCCAAGGTCTCGTATGGCACCGAGGGCGGCTTTTTTCAGCGCTCGGGCACACCCACCATCATCTGCGGCCCCGGCAGCATCGAACAGGCCCACAAGGCTGACGAGTACGTGGACCTGTCGCAACTGCAGCAGTGCGAACAATTCATGGACAAGCTGGTGCAACGGCTGAGCGGCGACACCGCCTCGGCGTAAACCAGCCCCCACAAGGCCGCTCTCGACGGCCTGGGCGCAGACCGCGACAAGTTACTGACCGACGAACCGCGTTACCGGTATCCAGAACCTCAATAATCGCCCGGCCGACCTGAAACTCTAAGGACGACAGCCGTACAGGCTGACCGTCGACACATCTAGGCCTAGCGCATCGCGGGCTTGTTTGGGAATCACGATTTGACTGCGCCCGGCAAGGAATTATCTTGACTTCCTTTTAAGCCCGAACGCAATCAACAGCATCACGAGCATGCTCAACCCCATGGCAAGGTAAGCGAGGCTAAAACCTGTCAGCCCACCGCCCTCAAAGTCAGCAATGGCGCTGATGCAGGTCACAGCCAACAGCGTCCCCACGGCATTGAAGATATTGATCAGTCCCTGGGCTGTGCCGCGCAGGGCAGGCGGCGCTTCATCAATCGCAATCGAGCGCAGCGCACCGCTGACCACCACGCCCAGGCCAATACCTACCAGTACAGACGCCGCCACAAACGCGGTAAGGCCAGTCTGTGGCACTGCGCTTTGCAGGTAGCCCAGCGTCAACAGCCCAAAACCAAAGATCACCATGTTGCGGGCACCCAGACGGTTCAGCAGCCTCCCCGCCGCCATAGAGCCCACCATGGAGCACAGCACCAAAGGCAACAGTGCCAACCCCGCGTGCTCGACACTGACCCCGTAAGCCAGCGTGGCAATGGTGGTCAAAAACACAATGCCACCCATGGAGAACCCCACGCCCAGCGTCAGCATGTAGGTATAAGCCAGTTGCCGGTTTGCAAACAGCTCAATGGGAATCAGCGCTTGCGCCTGGCGTTTTTCAATGGCCACCAAAGCGGCCAACAGCACGCCACTGGCAGCCAGAAACCAGGGCCAAAGCAGCATCCCCATGGCCGAGTCCGCCAAGCGCGAAATACCAAATACCAGAGACAGCAGGAACAATAAAGTCACTGCAATACCCGCGGTGTCGATGGGTCCTGGTGCCGCGTCAGTGCGCTGGCGTGGCAAGCTGCGGGAACCCAACCCCAGCACCACCAGAGCTACGGGAATATTCACCAGGAACAGCCAGCGCCAGCCCAGCGTGGATGTGAGCAGGGTAGCCAGTGGCGGCCCGAGCACAAAGGCCATGCCGTGGGTGGCACCAATCAGCCCCAAAATACGGCCTCGCCGCTCGGCTGTGAACACATCACCAATCACCGCACTGGCTACCGGTGCAATGCCCCCTGCGCCAATGCCCTGGATGGCACGGCTGACGAGCAACAGGTCAAAGCTGGGGGCAGCAGCGATGCACAGCGAGCCGATGGCGAAAAGGGCCACACTGGCCAGATAGACCGGACGGCGGCCATGGCGGTCGCTAAAGTAAGCCATCAGGGCCGTGCTGCACATCGAACTCAGGGCAAACACGGTGGTGAGCAGTCCAGCGGTGCGGTTGTCGATACCAAAGGAAGCACGCAATGCAGGCAGGACCGGCCCCACGATGGCTGAGTCGAGCGCCGCCATAAAGACACCGACAAACAGCACCTGCACCAGGCGGCGCTGTACTGCATCAGCAGCCGGCAAAGTAGTGGGGGGTTGGTTCTGCTGGGTCATCAATTCGGCTATGGCAGCGCGTTAATGTGCCTCAATGGAGGGTTAAAACACGCAGCAAGATTATTGACTGGAATGCCACCACGGTCATTGGCCAGGCGGTGATTTTGCCTAAAAGTGCCCCCAGCCCTTATAGAATAAGGGTTTATAGCTACTATTTTAATAGCAAACTATGCCCCACCCCGCCCTTGCCTCGCCCGGCCTCGTTTTGCAGGGGGTCACACACCCGCTGCTCCTGACAGATTTCAAGCTGATCGCATTTGACATGGATTCGACGCTGATCAACATCGAGTGCGTGGACGAGATTGCCGACGCCGTGGGGCGCAAGGCCGAGGTGGCGGCCATCACCGAGGCCGCCATGCGCGGCGAGATTGCCGACTACAAAGACAGCCTGCGCCAACGGGTGGCGCTGCTCAAAGGCGTCAGTGTGGACAGCATGGCGCAGGTGTACAGCGAGCGGCTGAGGCTGAACCCCGGTGCGGCCGAGCTGGTGGCGGCCTGCAAGCTGGCCGGGCTGAAGGTGCTGCTGGTATCAGGCGGCTTCACTTACTTTACCGACAGGGTGCGTGATCTGCTGGGCATTGACTACACCCGTTCCAACGTGCTGGAGCTGGCAGACGGCCACCTCACCGGCCGCATGGTGGACCAGCCCTGGGGCGATATTTGCGATGGCGAAGAAAAACGGCGCATGCTGCTGCAGACCTGTGCGGCACTGGACATCGCCCCTGGGCAAACCATTGCCGTGGGTGACGGCGCCAATGACCTGCCCATGATGGCCGAGGCCGGCCTATCAGTGGCCTACCACGCCAAGCCCCGGGTGCGTGAGCAGGCCATGGTGGCGATCAATAGCGGCGGGTTGGACAGGCTGCTGGAAGTGTTTCTACCCAGCTGAGCCGACCCAGTTCAGACGATCGTCACCACCGGTTGGCCGGCCTGCACCACAAAGCGGGCCAGAGTCTCAATGCTGGCGTCGGGCCGGGTCACATCGTCGACCACGCGCAGGGTGGTACGTAGTTCTGATGGGCTCAGGTCCAGCAGGCCGTAGCCTTTGCGTTGCGCGTCAGCGAAGACAAAGTGGGGGTTTGCAGCCAGTCGCTCGGCGGTGCGGGCATTGCCGCCCGAGCGGGATGTGATGCTGGTGCCACAAAACTCCACGCCAATGCTGGCGCTGGCGGGGGTGCTGTAGTCGGCCTTCACGTGGCCCACCCAGTTTTCATGCACATCCCCACCAAGAAACACAGGGTTGGCCACAGCATGCTTGCGCAGCGTGTCGGTCAGGCGGCGGCGTGCCGGCGCATAGCCATCCCAACCGTCGTTCCACAAGTTCTGGCCCGCGCCTGCCTTGGCGTCGCGCGGGCCAAACAGGGATTGCTGGCCCAGCATCTGCCAGCGCGTCTGGCGGCTGAGGGTCTGGGCCAGCTCTTGCGCCAGCCACTGCTCCTGCCGCTGGCCCAACAGACTGCGGCCAGGGGCTTGCCAGGCGGGGCACTGTGCCGGGTTCACCATGCTGGAGCCTAGGCCGATGCCCTTGGTGCAAGCTTGCGGATCCTTGTACTGTCGGGCGTCCAGCAGATAGAGATCAGCCAGCTGGCCAAACTGGACGCGTCCGTGAATGCGCATTTCGGCGCCGCTGGCCAAGCCAGCGATTGACCGGGTTAACACAGAGGGCCGAACCGGCATGTGTTCGTACCAGGCTTGGTAGGCCGCTGCCCGACGCGCGGCAAAGTTAGCCGCACTGGCTGGGTCGGAAAAACCGCTGTTGCCCGCCTGCAGGCCGGCGTAGTCGTTTTGCACCTCATGGTCATCCCAGGTGACCCACCAAGGGCAGGCCGCGTGCATGGCCTGCAAGTCTGGATCGCTCTTGTACAGGGCGTAGCGTTGTCGGTAGTCTTCCAAGGTGACCACCCACCCACCAGTTGGCACCCGCACCTTGCTGCTGCGTGCCGGGTACTCATACAAGTAGTCACCCAAAAACACCACACCGTCAGGCTGATCCGCACGCAAATGGCGCCACGCGCTGAAAAAACCATCCTCCCACTTTTGGCACGAGGCATAGGCCAGGCGCAGCCGCTGCACCTGAGCCTCGGGGCGCGGCAATGTCAGGGTACGGCCGACCGGGCTGACATGGTCGCCCACCATAAAGCGGTAAAAGTACCAGTGCTCGGGGGCTAAGCCGGGCACTTCCAGATGGACAGAATGCGCCAGTTCAGGCGGGGCCAGGCTTTGCCCGCTCTGCAAGATGCGCTGGAAACCTTCGTCTTCAGCCAACTCCCAGCGCACAGTCACCGGCGCCGGTCCCTGACTGGCGGCAGCTACGCCGGGCACGTGCAGCCGCGTCCAGAGCAACACAGAGCTGGGAGTGGCAGCACCACTGGCCACCCCCAAGGTAAAGGGATTGGCTGGCCAACGCGGCTGGCTCCAAGCGCTGCGCGGCAGCCACAAGGTGGTAGCCATGGCGAGGGCAGCCTGCAAACAGCCACGCCGACCGGCCAATCTTGGGACCGCCGGCTGCGACTGATGGTTCATATCACTCGCGGTAGCGGTCGCACAGCGCCTGGGTGGCATTTCGGAACGCCCCAAGGTCACTGCCCACGCCAACAAAAGTGGCGCCCATCGCCAGGTAGCGGCGGGCGTCGGCCTCCACAGGGGCCAGAATGCCCGAAGCCTTGCCGCAGGCCT
Source organism: Rhodoferax sp. (assembly GCA_964201255.1). Lineage (GTDB taxonomy): Bacteria > Pseudomonadota > Gammaproteobacteria > Burkholderiales > Burkholderiaceae_C > Rhodoferax. The sequence goes on along the minus strand of CAXNFT010000006.1, from coordinate 22,244 downwards.
TGGCATCGGCAAACACGGCAGCAATGGCCGCCTGCACCTCGGGATGGTTCGCGTTGCCCAAGTGCCCGTAACCGGCCGCCAAGTCAGACGGTCCGACAAACAGACAGTCAACACCCTTTACCGCGCCAATCTCAAGGGCTGCTGCCACGCCGGCGCGGCTTTCAATTTGCACCATCACGCAAACCTGGTCATTGATGCCCTTAAAGTAATCGGGCACAGTGCCGTAACGGTTGCTTCGCTGAGACACCGACACGCCGCGAATGCCCTGCGGGGGGTAACGGGTGGAGGCCACGGCGCGTCGGGCCTCTTCAGGCGTGTCAACAAAAGGCACCAAAAAGTTGTAGAAACCGGCATCGAGCAGGCGTTTGATCTCGACCACGTCGTTGCTGGACGGGCGCACCACCGGGGCGCTGACGCTGTCCTTGAGGGCCATCAGTTGCGGAACAAAGCTGAGCACGTCGTTGGGCGAATGCTCACCGTCGAGCAGCAACCAGTCAAAACCGGCGATCCCGAGCACCTCGGTCGTGATGGGGCTGGCCAAAGAAGCCCAGCAACCGATCAGCCGCTTGCCGGCCAGCAGGTCGCGTTTGAAGCTGTTGGGGAAAGCCTGGTACGGCGCGCTTGATGTCATAGGGGTCTTTCAGTTCAGGTGATGGGTGCGGGGTTGAAAAGGACCAGCGCGTTGTGAAGTTTCCAGTGTTCAGCCCAAGTCTTTTTGCGGCCGCTGGCCACCTCAAGCATCAGGTGGAACATCTCCCAACCGAGGTCTTCGATGCTGGCCTGGCCATCGGCGATTCGGCCGGCGTTGATGTCCATCAGGTCATGCCAGTGACGCGCCAGCTCGGTGCGAGTCGCCACCTTGATCACCGGCACCTCGGCCAGCCCGTAGGGGGTGCCGCGCCCGGTGGTGAACACATGCAGGTTCATGCCTGCTGCCAGTTGCAGCGTGCCACAAATGAAATCACTGGCCGGGGTAGCGGCGTAGATGAGCCCTTTTTGGCTAGCCCGCTCGCCAGGCGCCAGCACCCCGCTGATGGGTGCGCTGCCAGACTTGACGATTGAGCCCATGGCTTTTTCAACAATGTTGGACAGGCCGCCCGCCTTGTTGCCCGGCGTGGTGTTGGCGCTGCGGTCTGTGTGGCCGCGCTGCAGGTAGGCGTCGTACCAGGCCATTTGATCAATCATGGCCTGCGCCACCTCGGGATCGGTCGCCCGGCTGGTCAACTGAGCGATGCCATCGCGAACCTCGGTCACCTCAGAAAACATCACCGTGGCACCGGCACGCACCAACAGGTCGGTGCAAAAACCGACCGCCGGGTTGGCGGTGACGCCAGAGAAAGCGTCGCTGCCGCCACACTGCACACCCACCACCAGTTCGCTGGCCCGTACGGTCTCGCGACGGCGGGCGTTGAGCCGCTCCAGGTGCGGAACAGCACGCGCCACGATGGCATCAAGCATAGCCATGAAGCCCACATGCTCAGCATCTTGCAGGCACAGCACATCCAGCGAAGCGCTGTCTGGGGCATTGATTGCAATGCTGCCGGCCGGGAACAGGCGCTCGGGTTGCAGCTTCTCGCAACCCAAGCTGACGACCATCACCTCGCCGCCAAAGTTGGGGTTGCGGCTGATGTTGCGCAGGGTGCGAATGGGGATGACGGCGTCAGGCGCGTCTATCGCCACGCCGCAGCCGTAGCTGTGCTCCAGCCCCACCACGCCGTCGACGTTGGGGTAACGCGGCAGCAGTTCGTCACGGATGCGTTTGACGGCCAGCGCCACCACCCCGGCCACGCACTGCACCGTGGTGGTGATGGCCAAGAGGTTGCGGGTGCCAACCGAACCGTCGGCATTGCGGTAGCCCTCAAAGGTGTAACCGGCCAGCGCCGGCAGGTCTGGCGCGGGTGCTGTGGCCATGGGCAAGTCGTCAAGGCTGCAGGCAGCCGGCATGGCCAGCAGGCGTTCGTGCACCCAACTGCCAGCGGGGATGGGTTTGAGCGCATGGCCAATCACCGTGTTGTAGCGCAGCACGGGCGCGCCTTGGGCCAGGTCGACCAAGGCCACCTTGTGACCCTGAGGCACCTTGTCCACCAGCGTCAGTCCGTCCGGCATCAGTGTGCCGGCTGGCAGCCCGCCGTCGTTGGCCACGATGGCCACGTTATCGGCCACGTGCATACGGATGTGGCGTGGCAGATCCAGCGCAGAGGGACTGTTCATACCGTGGCTTGTGTCGGGAAGCGCGAAAAAACTGGCTCGGGCAGACCGGTAGCGCCACAGTCCAGCGCAAAGACGGCCCCATTCAGGCCAGGCTGATCCGCGCTCACGGTGCCCGGCAAAATGGACGCGACAAACAAGGTGCTCAGCCTCGGCCCGCCAAACGCGCACATCGACGGCTTGGCCACTGGCACCGGCACAGAGCGCAACAGCCGCCCCTGCGGCGAAAAACAATGCACCAGGCCGGCGTCATTGCCGCAAATCCAATAGTTGCCCTGATCGTCTACGGCGGCACCATCAGGCCGGCCCGGTAGCGGGCCCATGTCGACAAAGTCACGCCGCTGGCTGACCACGCCATTGGCCGGGTCAAGATCAAAAGCCCAGATTTTTTGAACCGAAGGGTGCGAATCAGACAGGTAGTAGTGGCGCCCATCTGGGCTGAAGGCCATGCCGTTAGGCGTGATCAGCCCGTCCACCCGGGCTGGACTCAGACCCGCCTCATCCAGACAAAACACCGCACCCACCGGCGACGCCAGGCCCATGTCCATGCACATGGTGCTCAACCAAAAGCGCCCCTGCCGGTCGCACCGACCATCATTGAACCGCATGTTGGCTCGGGGGTGGGTGATGCCGACCAACAAAGTAGCCCGCAAGGCCGGCGGCGCCAGCAGGGTCACCTCAAAGACACCGCTCTCCATCGCGGCGACCAAGCCGCCACGGGCGCTCAGGACGATGCACCCAACACGTTCAGGGCTGTGCCAACTCTGCACCGTGCCAGCAGCACTGTCCCAGCGGTGAATGCGCCGGCCTTCAATGTCCACCCAGTACAAGGCCTGCTCGGTCACTGACCACACCGGCGACTCGCCGACGCGGTCCCGGGTGTCGGTGATCACGCGGCATGGCACGCTTGAGGAATCTGTGGATGGTGAGCTCATGGCATTTCAGGTGAAAGGTCCGGTGCGGACAAAAGCGCCGCCCTGAAACTGGACCGCTGGGTCGGCAAGGTCCGGCGGCGACGTACGGGCATAGACAGCATCGCGGAATACATCAGAGCTGTCTTGCGGTACATAGCCCACGTGCTTGGCTTGCGCGTTGTCCCACCAAGTCACCGCATTGTCAGACATACCAAAAACGATGGTGTGGCCCAGCACCGGCGTGCTCAGGCAGGCCGTGATCAGGCGGTGTAAATCGTCAAAACTGAGCCAGGTGGCCAGCATGCGGCGGTCTTTCGGCTCGGGAAAAGACGAACCGATGCGGACACAGGCGGTCTCTATGCCATAGCGGTCAAAGTAAAAGCGCGACAAATCCTCACCAAAGGCCTTGCTCACGCCGTACAGCCCATCCGGGCGCGCCGGCCGGTCAGCCGTGATGGTCTCGCTTTGGCGGTAAAACCCGGTGACGTGGTTAGAACTGGCAAACACCACGCGTTTGACACCGTGCAGTCGGGCCGCTTCATACAGGTTATAGAGGCCAATAATATTCGCCTGCAGAATGGGTGCGAAGGGTCCTTCGACCGAGATACCACCCAGATGGACGATCGCATCCACACCACGCACCATGTTGCTGACCGCCTCGGCGTCGGCCAGATCGGCCAGCACGACTTCCTCGTTAGGGCCGGCATCGCCAACGCTGACGCGATCGGACAGCCGAAGCACATCGCAGTTGGCTTTGAGCCGTTGCCGTAGGGCAACACCCAGGCCACCCGCCGCGCCGGTCAGCAATATTTTCTTGTGATTGTTTAGGCTCATGGGCTCGCTTTCGGGTGGGGTGCCTCTGCTAGGCGTTGGACTTGTGGAATTTCAAGCCTTGCAGTCAACCCAAGGTCGCGCAGAGCAGTCACTGCTGACCTGATCCCCTAGAATTTTCTGCTCAACAATCAGTGTAGTCAATAATGAATACCAGCGAGGCTACCCTTTTGAGCACGATGCCACAACACACAACTACAGACCAGCATTTGCCCCGCATCACCGCGCTGCTGGTGATTCCGGTGGCGGGAAGCGACGGCATGCTGCTTAACCTGAGCGGTGCGCACGGTCCATTTTTCACACGCAATCTGCTGCTATTGACCGACAGCTCCGGGCATACCGGCGTCGGTGAAGTACCGGGTGGAGAAAAGATACGCCAGACCCTGGAGGCCGCGGGTGATCTGGTCGTTGGCCAACCGTTGGGGCAATGGAACCAGGTCCTGAACGGCATGCGCAAACGCTTTGCCGACCGCGACAGCGCGGGCCGGGGCAACCAGACCTTTGACCTGCGGGTGACGATCCATGCGGTGACGGCAGTAGAAAGCGCCCTGCTGGACCTGCTGGGCCAGTTTCTGGGGGTGCCGGTGGCCGCTTTGCTGGGCGAGGGTCAACAACGCAAGTCCGTGGCGGTGCTCGGGTACTTGTTCTACGTGGGCGACCGCCATCTGACCGACCTGCCTTACCGCAGCGAGCCGGACGCCAGTGACGACTGGCTGCGTCTGCGCCACGAGAAAGCGATGGATGCCAAGGCCATCGTGCGGCTGGCCGAGGCCGCGCAGGCGCGCTACGGCTTCCAGGATTTCAAACTTAAAGGAGGCGTCCTGCGCGGCGAAGACGAAATTGAGGCGGTGGCGGCGCTGCACGAGCGCTTTCCCGACGCCCGCATCACGCTCGACCCCAATGGGGGCTGGTTATTGAAGGACGCGATTCGGCTGTGCCGCGACCAACAAAAGGTATTGGCCTATGCCGAAGACCCCTGCGGCGCTGAAGGTGTGTTTTCTGGGCGCGAAGTGATGGCTGAGTTCCGGCGCGGCACCGGACTGCCCACTGCCACCAACATGGTGGCCACCGATTGGCGCGAGATGGCACACACCATATCACTGCAGTCGGTCGATATTCCGCTGGCGGACCCCCATTTTTGGACCATGCAAGGCTCGGTCCGCGTGGCGCAGCTCTGCCAGATGTTTGACCTGACCTGGGGTTCACACTCCAACAACCATTTTGACGTGTCACTGGCCATGTTCACCCATGTTGCAGCGGCGGCGCCGGGACGGGTCACCGCCATTGACACCCACTGGATCTGGCAGGACGGCCAACGGCTGACGCAGTCACCGCTGCAGATTGTCGACGGCAGCATCACCGTGCCAGACCGACCCGGCCTGGGCATTGAGTTGGACATGCTGGAGGTGGAAAAGGCGCATCAGCTCTATTTGAGCCATGGTCTGGGCGCCAGGGACGACGCCATCGCCATGCAGTACCTGGTACCCGGCTGGGCTTTTAACCCCAAGCGACCCTGTTTGCAGCGATAAGTCCTGATCAGCCCACTGGGGGTCGCCGCGTCGCGCCGGTCCGTTCAGCCACCCGAGCGAAGCCAAAGGCCAGGGCTTCGCTGATCCACTGGTCAATGATCTGGCGCTCCTGCTCGGTCAGGAAAAACATCAGATCCACATCGTGGCGGACGTAGCGCGCTGGCAACCGATTCAATGCGATGCAGGCGACATCCGTGAGCATGTCATCATCAAAATCCGGGTGATCGTAAGACAAACGGATCACGTCTTCCAAGACGAGGCGCTCGTAATAATTATGGACCTGCTCGAAATTTATGGTCATGAATCCCTCGGGAAAATCGTTCAACGGCGGCAACAGCCGTTCATCTTACAAGAGTGGCTGGTCGAGTCCGTCGCACCCTCGGCTTGGCCCGAATCGGGCTCCATGCCGAGTTTCAGACGCAAAGAAACAGCGATTGAACAGCTATTAAACTTGTAGCAGGGTTCGTTCTGCGCTATAGTAATATTCATCGGCAGCGCCAAAGTCGCTGGCTAGCCGGTTTAGCACTGGGGGCAAACCAGTTCTAAGAATGAACAAAACCAAGAAGGAGATTCCGTTAATGAGTTCAAAGGAAAATGCAGCGACCAACCAACTGCTGGCGCTGCTGGAATCCCGGTATGCCATTCGCGTCATGTGGGCCTTGAAAGACGGACATGCCCAGACCTTTCGCCTGTTGCAAGACAGCGTTGGCGGCATCACACCGAACACGCTCAATACCCGTATCAAAGCCCTGCGCGAAGCAGGACTGGTCGATCACGGTGGCGATGGTTATATCGTGACGCCGGTTGGTGCCGATCTGCTCAAACGTCTGGGTGACTTGCCGGCTTTCGCTGGCAAATGGGTGGCCGGCATGGCCAAGAAAAGCAGCTGACGGAAGGCGCCTGGCAGCCGTAGCGGCTGGCATAATCAGGGGTTTTTTGCAGGGCTTACCAGCATGTGTGCGGGTCAGACCTGCCGCCACACTGATCACCTTCAAGGACCCAACCATGAGCACCAGCACCCCCTCCGGCCTCCAGTATGAAGACACTATGCCCGGCACTGGGCCTGAGGCCGTCAGTGGCCAGCAGGTCACCGTTCATTACACCGGCTGGCTTTTCAAGGACGGCGTTCAGGGCACCAAATTCGACTCCAGCAAGGACCGCGGTGACCCCTTCGTGTTCTCCTTGGGCGCCGGCATGGTCATTCGCGGTTGGGACGAGGGCGTTGCTGGCATGAAGGTCGGCGGGGCTCGCACCCTGATCATCCCGGCCGAGCTGGGTTATGGCGCGCGCGGTGCCGGCGGCGTCATTCCGCCCAATGCCACCCTCAAGTTTGACGTCGAGCTGTTGGGCGTTTCGGGCTGATCCGAACGCGACCCCGCGGCTCAGACCCGCACAGAACCCGTTACCAGACGCGGGGCAGCACACTTGAAATTTTCAAGACTGCCCTGAGCTGACGGATGTTAATTTGATCAACCCGTTTCTATGTATGTCTGATCCCAACACCTCCCCCCCTCCTTCAACGGCCGCGAACTACCAGAGCACAGAAGAAATGATTGCGGCCCATGCTGCCATCGACGCTGGTGCTGTTGCCAAAGTTCAGGCCGACCTGGCCGATCTGCAGGCCAAAAGTGCCGACTTAGCCGACCAATATCTGCGCGCCAAGGCTGAAGCCGAAAACGCGCGCCGCCGAGCCGAGGACGAGATCGGCAAAGCCCGCCGATTTGCCGTTGAGGCCTTTGCTGAGAGCCTGCTTCCGGTGGCGGACAGCCTGGAAGCGGGTTTGCTGATCAAGGACGCCAGCATCGAACAGATCCGCGAAGGCGCGCAGGCCACCCTTCGCCAGTTGCTTGCCGCTTTCGAGCGCAACAAAGTGGTGGCGATCAACCCAAACGCTGGCACCCGGTTTGACCCGCACCAACACCAGGCCATCAGTGTCGTGCCTTCAGATCTCGACGCCAACACGGTCGTTACTGTCTTGCAAAAGGGCTATGCCATCGCTGAACGTGTGCTGCGGCCAGCCTTGGTGACGGTTAGCGCACCTAAATAATCATTCGCGTGGCTTGAAAAGCTTCAAGTAAGACGCAAATTCAAACATCTGAATACAGGAGTTCATCATGGGAAGAATCATCGGCATTGACCTCGGCACCACCAACAGTTGCGTGGCCATCATGGAGGGCAACACACCTAAAGTGATTGAAAATTCTGAAGGTGCGCGTACCACCCCGAGCATCATCGCCTACCAAGAAGACGGTGAAGTGCTGGTCGGCGCATCTGCCAAACGCCAGGCAGTGACCAACCCGAGGAACACCTTGTTTGCCGTCAAACGCTTGATCGGCCGCAAGTTCACTGAAAAAGAAGTGCAAAAAGACCTTGATCTGATGCCCTACAAGATTGTGGCCGCCGACAACGGTGACGCCTGGGTCGAATCCCGTGGCAACCGTCTCGCGCCGCAACAAGTCAGCGCCGACGTCCTGCGAAAAATGAAAAAAACGGCGGAAGACTACTTGGGCGAAGCCGTCACCGAGGCCGTTATCACCGTACCGGCCTACTTCAATGACGCACAGCGCCAAGCGACCAAGGACGCCGGGCGTATCGCCGGCCTTGAAGTCAAACGCATCATCAATGAACCAACCGCAGCAGCGCTGGCCTTTGGCCTGGACAAGAACGAGAAAGGTGACCGCAAAATTGCAGTCTATGACCTTGGCGGCGGAACTTTCGACGTCTCCATCATCGAAATTGCAGATGTTGATGGCGAAAAGCAGTTCGAAGTTTTGTCGACCAATGGCGACACGTTCCTGGGCGGCGAAGATTTCGACCAGCGCATCATTGATTTCATCATCGGCGAATTCAAGAAAGACCAGGGCGTTGACCTCGGCAAAGACGTCTTAGCCCTGCAGCGACTCAAGGAAGCCGCCGAAAAAGCCAAGATCGAACTCTCCAGCAGTGCGCAGACCGACATCAACCTGCCCTACATCACCGCCGACGCGTCAGGGCCGAAGCACCTGAGCATCAAACTGACCCGCTCCAAGCTGGAGTCGCTGGTCGAGGAGTTGATCGAACGCACCATCGCGCCTTGCCGCACGGCCATCAAAGATGCCGGCGTGAACGTGGCCGACATCCATGACGTGATTTTGGTGGGTGGCATGACGCGCATGCCCAAGGTGCAGGAAAAGGTCAAAGAGCTGTTTGGCAAAGAGCCGCGCAAAGACGTCAACCCGGACGAGGCTGTGGCCGTGGGTGCCGCCATTCAGGGCCAGGTGCTGGCCGGCGACCGCAAGGACGTGTTGCTGCTGGACGTGACACCTTTGAGCCTTGGGATTGAGACCATGGGCGGTGTGATGACCAAAATGATCACTAAGAACACCACCATCCCGACCAAGTTTGCACAGACCTTTTCAACAGCAGAAGATAACCAACCGGCCGTCACCATCAAGGTGTTTCAGGGCGAGCGTGAAATTGCTGTTGGCAACAAGATGCTGGGCGAATTTAATCTGGAAGGCATTCCGCCGTCGGCCCGCGGCACGCCGCAGATTGAAGTCTCTTTTGACATCGATGCCAATGGCATCCTGCACGTCGGCGCCAAAGACAAAGGCACCGGCAAAGAAAACAAGATCACGATCAAGGCCAACACCGGTTTGAGCGAAGCCGAAATCCAGCAAATGGTCAAAGATGCCGAGCTCAATGCCGCAGACGACAAGAAGAAACTGGAACTGGTTCAAGCCAGGAACCAGGCAGACGCCAGTCTGCACAGCGTGAAGAAGAGCCTGACCGAGTACGGCGACAAGCTAGAAGCTGCCGAAAAAGAGAAGATCGAGGCCGCCGTCAAACAGCTTGAAGATGCCCTCAAGGGCGAAGACAAGGCGGCGATTGAAGAGCGCAGCACTGCCCTGATGACAGCAAGCCAGAAGCTGGGTGAAAAAATGTACGCCGACATGCAGGCCAAGCAAGCTGCTGAAGAAGCGGTCAATGCGAACGCTGAAGCGACGGCCGGGGCAGCCAAGGCGGCCGGAGGACAGGCCGCAGCGGACGACAATGTGGTTGACGCAGAAGTCAAGGAAGTCAAGAAGGGCTAAGCCTGAGGACTGCCGGAACGGCACGCGCGCCGCGCTGAATCGCTTGAGGTGGTTCAGCGCGGCGTTTGTATTGAAACAGGGCAACATCAAACATGGCAAAAAGAGACTTTTACGAAGTCCTGGGCGTTCCTAAGAACGCCTCTGATGAAGACATCAAGAAGGCTTATCGCAAGCAGGCGATGAAGCACCACCCTGACCGCAATCAAGGGGACGGGTCCAAGGCCGCCGAGGAGAAATTCAAGGAGTCCAAGGAAGCCTATGAGATGCTGTCGGACCCCCAAAAGCGGGCGGCCTATGACCAGCACGGCCATGCCGGTGTTGACCCGAACCTGCGTGCCGGCGGAGCCGAGGCCTATGGCGGATTTGCCGAGGCGTTTGGTGATATTTTTGGCGATATGTTTGGCCAGCAGCGGGGCCGCCCCGGTGGTGGCAAACAGGTTTTCCGTGGCAACGACCTCAGCTACGCGATGGAAGTCACGCTTGAAGAGGCTGCCCGCGGCAAGGACGCCCAGATTCGCATTCCGAGTTGGGACAATTGCGATGTGTGTCATGGCAGCGGCGCTAAGCCCGGTACCCAGGTCAAGAGCTGCGGCACCTGCCATGGCTCTGGCTCGGTACAGATGCGCCAAGGCTTTTTCAGTGTGCAACAGACGTGCCCCACATGCCGAGGCGCCGGCAAAGTCATCCCTGAGCCCTGCACGGCATGTAGCGGGCAGGGCAAGATCAAACGCCAAAAAACGTTGGAGATCAAGATTCCAGCGGGTATTGATGGCGGCATGCGCATCCGCAGCGCCAACAATGGCGAACCTGGCGCTAACGGCGGCCCAGCCGGAGACCTTTACATCGAGATTCGGCTCAAGAAGCACGACATCTTTGAGCGGGAAGGCGACGATGTTCATTGCTCAGTGCCGGTCAGCTTTGCTACAGCCGCGATGGGTGGAGAGATCGAAGTCCCGACACTTGCAGGCAAGGCGGCGATCGACATTCCTGAAGGCACCCAGACGGGCAAACAATTCCGGCTGCGTGGTAAAGGCATCAAAGGCGTGCGCTCAAGTTACCCCGGCGACCTCTATTGCCACATCGTGATCGAAACCCCGGTCAAACTCAGCGAGCACCAGCGCAAGCTGCTGCGCGAACTCGATGAGTCGCTGAAAAAAGGCGGCGGCAAGCATTCCCCCAGTGGCGACACCTGGACCGACCGCCTCAAGAGTTTTTTCAGCTAACTGCCTTTGCTGAGCGCAGTCCGCACCTACTCCAGCTCAGAGTGGCCGGTGTAGCACAACAACTGTGACAGGCGTTCTGCAATTTCACGGACATGGCCTTCGACGTCCGGGATGCTGGGGCTTTGGGGGCGATCGAGCCGTTCGTAATGGGGCACAGTCAACGCGGCCACGACCTCCCGGTCGTTGCCAAAAATAGGGCGAGACACATCTGTGGCGCCGCGGATGCGGCTGCTGCGCGAGGTGATCGAACCATCGCGTCTGGCCTCATCGATCTGCCGCAACAACTGCGCGGCGTCAATCTCCAACTCGCCATGAATTCGGATCTGCGCCGCCAGCATGCGGGTACGCTCGGCGTCATCCCGAAAAGCCAATAAGACCTTGCCGGATGCGGTATCACTGAGCTTGCCCAGCGCACCAACCTTGGCACCCATCGTGAACGGACCAGGCGCATCCACCTGCGCAACCACCAGCAACTGGCCATCATGGTAAACACTCAAATGGCAAGACTGGTACGCCCGGCCAGCCAACTCCCGCATTAAGGGCGTTGCGGTCGCCACCAAAGACCTGAGCGGTTGTTGCCGGTGCGACAACTCAAGCATTTTCAGGCTCAGGCTATACCGGTCGTTGTCGTCCAGGCTGAGGTACCCCCGCTGCTCAAGGGTGACCACCATGCGAAAAATTTCACTCACGGTCCGCCCCATCGCCTTGGCCAGGGCATTCAAGCTCATCGGCCGATCGGAGTTAGCGAGGACTTCCAGAATATCCAGGCCCTTGTCCAGAGCTGGTGCGGTGTACTTAGGGGGAGAGCTGGCCATTGAGATAGCTTGACGCCGAATTATGAGCAAAATAATTTTTCATTTGTGATATTTTTAGTCTTTAATTTCTCTCTACGAAACAACTGACCTCAATAATTATTCAACAGCAAGGGTTTTTACCCTCCTTAGTCACCGTCTCCCGACCTAAACTGAAGTTACATGCAAGGATATTCTCTAAATTTTTGAAAAGTAATTTTACAAATAAAATGGCCTACACTTTTCAGTTTAGAGACGTCTTTGCCCAGAAAGAAGCCATTGCCGATGGTATCGGGGTCACGCTGCAATTGAGCGCCATCACCATCGGCTTGGGCTTTGCGCTGGGCATCGCCGTCGCGGTCAGCCTGGTCTACGCTCGCGCCTGGCTGCAAGTCATGGCTCGGGTTTACGTGGAAGTGATTCGCAACACACCACTGATCGTTCAACTGTTTCTTATTTTTTTTGGCTTGCCAGGCATTGGGATCAAGCTTGACGTGATGACGGCCAGCGTGCTCGCCCTAACCATCAACCTGGGCGCTTACACCGCAGAGATCGTTCGCGCCGGCATTGAGAGCGTGCCCAAATCTCAAATTGAAGCTGGGGTGTCGCTGGGCCTGACCGGCCCGCAAATTTTTCGTCACGTGGTGCTGATGCCCGCGCTGAAAAATGTCTACCCATCGCTGTCGAGTCAGTTTGTGCTCATGATGCTGGCCACCAGTGTGGTGTCGCAGATCTCGGCGGCAGACCTGTTTCACGCCGGCTCCATCATCCAGTCCAGGACCTTTCGCGACTTCGAGGTTTACACCGTCATCTCGCTGCTGTATTTGTGCCTGACGCTGCTAATGCGCAGCGGATTTAGCCTGTGCTTCCACCTGATCTTTCGCAGACGATGATTCGTGAACTCGCCCTGTTGGATGTCTATTACCTGGTGCTGGCAATCCGCTGGACCATCGGGTTGACCGTTTTGGCCCTGCTTGGCGGCGGCACAATCGGATTGATTATTGCGGCCTTGGGCGCGTCCAGGTTCAAGGTGCTGCGCGGCCTGGCTTTCGGCTATGTGGGCACAGTGCAGGGCATCCCTTTGCTGGGCTGGCTGTTCATTTTTTATTTTGGCCTGTCCATCGTGGGCTACAACCTGCCGCCATTGGCTGCCGCGACGATTGGCTTCTCCATTTATGCTGGCGCCTTCCTTGGGGAAATCTGGCGTGGCGCACTCATAGCTATTCCCAAAACCCAGTGGGAAGCCGGCGTCTCAATAGGGCTAACCTATCTGGAGCAGTTGCGCCACGTCATCATCCCCCAGGCGGTTCGGATCGCCATCCCGCCCACGGTGGGCTTCATGGTTCAACTGATCAAAAACACGTCTTTAGGTGCGGTCATCGGCTTCGTTGAGTTAACGCGCGAGGGTCAACTGACCACCGCGTCCACCTTCCAGCCCTTCTCGGTCTACCTGCTGGTGGCCCTGATGTATTTCAGCCTGTGCTACCCCCTCACTCGGTACAGCCGAATACTGGAAAGGAAACGACGTGCCCTTCGTTGAATTGAAATCTGTGGTCAAACGCTACGGCGACAACACCGTCCTACAAGACGTTGACCTGAGCATCGAAAAAGGCGAAATCATTGCAGTCATCGGCCGCTCCGGCTCCGGCAAGAGCACCATGCTGCGTTGCATCAACGGCCTCGAGCCCGTTCAGGCCGGCGAGGTCTGGGTCGATGGTGTCGCCGTGCATGATGCCACCGCCAATTTGCGCGAACTGCGCGCACGTGTCGGCATCGTGTTTCAGAGCTTCAACCTGTTTCCGCACCTGACGGTGGAACGCAACATCACCCTGGGACCCATGATCGTCAAGGGCGTGCCTGCCGCTGAGGCGGCCACCTTGGCACGCGCCGCGCTGCGCAAGGTCGGCCTCGAAGAGAAGATCGGGGCTTACGCCGACGAACTGTCCGGCGGACAGCAACAGCGAGTGGCCATTGCACGTTCCTTGGCCATGGCACCGAGCTTGATGCTGTTTGATGAAATCACCTCAGCGCTTGACCCGGAACTGGTCGGCGAGGTGTTACTGGTCCTCGAAGAAATGGCCCGCGAAGGCATGACCATGCTGCTGGTCACTCACGAAATGAACTTCGCGCGCCGAGTGGCGCACCGGGTGGTCTTCATGCACCAGGGCAAGGTCTGGGAACAGGCACCGGCCAAAGAATTTTTTGCTGACCCGAAGACACCTGAGTTAAAGAGCTTTCTCAGCGCAGTGCTGCACTGAAGAATGACCGTAGATTTGCCGTTCCTTCCCGGCAATACCGTGTGGCCCCGCGTTCCGGCACGGATAAGCAGGAAGACCCATTGGTTTTTTTATAGGAGTTAGTCATGTTGAAAAAGTGGATCCGAAATCTGGCCGCCGCCCTGCTCTCACTGGGCCTTGTTAACACTGCCATGGCTGATCGCCTGCAGGACATCTTGACTGCAGGCGTCATACGCATTGGCGTGCCACTGGATGTGCCGCCCTTTGGCTCACAGAACGTGAACCGTGAAGCAGAGGGCTTTGACGTTGACATGGCCAATATGGTGGCCAAGGCTATGGGCGTGAAGCTTGAACTGACTCAGATCACCGGCGCCAACCGCCTGCCCTTCCTCCTAACCGACAAGGTCGACGTGGTGATCTCGGTCATGGGCCTGACGCCAGAGCGTGCCAAGCAGATCATGTTCAGCGCGCCTTATGCCAACACCTCGCTGGCCGTCTACGGACCCAAAAATATCGTGGTCAAGTCGGCCATGGACCTGGGCAAGTACAAAGTCGCGGCGGCCAAAGGCACCACCCAGGAGATGGCGCTTTCAGCCGCCAACCCCAAGGCCAACATGATGCGTACAGAAGATGACGCCACTGCCGCCTCTGCCTATTTGTCTGGCCAGGCGCAATTGTTCTCGACCAACAGCATCGTCGCCATTGATCTGGCAAAGAAAAACCCGACCAAAGAGTTCGACCTCAAGTTCAACATCCGTAACAGCCCTGCCCACATGGGCGTGAAAATGGGCGAGCACAACCTGGTGCGCTGGCTCGACTCCTTTGTGTTCTTCAACACCCAGAACACCGAGCTCGACAAGCTGCACCAGAAATGGCTGAACCGCAAGATGGACGCGATGCCGGCCCTGTGATGAAAACGCCAGCGACAACAGAAGTGCGGTGGGACCGGATGACGGCCCCGGATCTGGCGCGTGCTGCGCGCAAGAAAACGGTGGTCATCATTCCTTTGGGCGCCACCGAGCAACACGGACCCCATCTCCCGACCCAGGTCGACTGGCGGCTCGCGTACGAGGTCTCACTGCGTGCGGCGAGCCAGATGCACAGGCCTTTCAACGCTCTGGTCACGCCGGCGATCCCGTTTGGCATGTCTGAGCACCACATGTCGCTCGGCGGCACGCTGACCCTCAACTATGCAGCCATGGCCGCGGTGGTCGGCTGCATTGTG
Organism: Rhodoferax sp.; assembly: GCA_964201255.1. GTDB lineage: Bacteria > Pseudomonadota > Gammaproteobacteria > Burkholderiales > Burkholderiaceae_C > Rhodoferax. The sequence goes on along the minus strand of CAXNFT010000006.1, from coordinate 7,213 downwards.
AAGTCAGTGGCCCGACATGGCTTCCGGCGTATCTTTGTGATGAACGGTCATGGCGGCAATATTGCCGCACTGGAGACGATCATCACCGAGCTGACGGTGGAGCTGAAACTGCCCCTGGCGGCCGGCACCTACTGGCATATTGCCGAAGCATCCATCGCCAGCATCCTGACTCAGCAGGACCGGGTGCTGCACGCCTGTGAGGCCGAAACCTCCATGTTGCAGGCCCTCTCGCCCGAGACGGTCAAGCCGCTCAAAAAGTCATTCCGCACGCCGCTGATACCGGGTTTGTCGGCCATCGCTGGTGTCAACCCGGGCATCTACCGTTGGCAGCAACTGGGCACGCGATCACCCCTGGGGCTGATCGGCGAAGCCTGGGCCGCCAGCCCTGAAAAAGGGCAGCAACTGCTGAAAGCCATCTCCAGTGACGTGGCAAAGGCCTTGTCAGAGCCGGCGCTATGGAATGCCCCTATTTAGACCATGAAGCAATCACTATGAGCACAACCGTATTCAGCGACATCGACTGGGACCAGGAGGGCAAGCAGGTGGGTACGCTGCACCTGCCCCACTCTCCCGATGACGACGCCTGGGGCGTAATCCCCTTCCCCGCTGCCTCCATCAAAAACGGCCAGGGGCCGGTGGTGGTGGTCTCGGGTGCCGTTCATGGCGATGAGTACGAGGGGCCTGTGGTTATCGCCGAGTTGATGCGGCAGATCCAGGCCAGTGATGTGGTCGGGCAATTAATTTTGCTGCCCACGCTCAATGCGCCGGCACTGAAAGCCGGTCGCCGCACCTCGCCGATTGACCATCTCAACCTTAACCGCGTCTTCCCCGGCGATGACCACGGTTTGCCGACACAGCAAATCGCCCGGTATGTCACTGACCATATTCTTAGCCGAGCCAATGTCTACCTGGATCTGCACGCCGGTGGACGCACGCTGTTTATCCAGCCCAGCGCCCACGTGGTGATGGCCGACGGCATGGCGCCCGATCTCATCAAGGCTAACGCTAAACTGGCCGAGGTCTTTGGCGTTGGCATCACGGTGCAGACCAGCAATATGGGCGACTACCGCACCTCTGCTGGCTACGCCACGCTGAAGGGCATTCCCACCCTGGCGGCTGAAATGGGCATGGGCGGCTGGGTGACGGGCGACTCTGTTCGCGCCACGCGCGAGGCCACACACCGGGTGCTCAAGCACACCGGCGTGCTGCCACACATCGCCACCGTGCCCGGCGAAAAAACACGCTGGACCCGCATCAACGGCGGTAAGGCCTATGTCTTTGCGCCAATGGACGGTTACTTTGAACGCCGCTTTGCACTGGGCGAGCACATTGAGGCGGGTCAACTGGCCGGCCTGATGCACGCCCTGAACCGCCCCAATCTGGAGCCTGAACCGGTGTACTTCCAGTCCGGCGGCACGCTGTACGCCCACGGTCTCATTGGCCATGTGCGTGCCGGTCAAAACCTCGCGGTATTGGTTGAAGACGTCGCCGCACCGCTTTAAACCATGCTGACCGCTGAATCACGCGCGCGCGACTTCCCCAGCCTGGCTGGGATGCACTACCTCAACAGCGCGGCGGAGAGTATTCCGCCACTGTGCGTGATGGACGCGCTGCAGGCCTACTGGCACGACAAGCAGCAGGGCATGCGCGGACGAGATGGCCACTACGCAGCCATGGCTCAGTGCCGCGAGATCAGCGCGCAGTGGGTGGGACTCACGCCTGACGAGGTGTCTTTCTGCTCTTGCAGCGCCGAAGCCTACAACCTGCTGGCCAGCGCCTTGAATCTGCAGCATGAGGACGAGGTGGTGGTCAGCGATCTTGATTTTCCCTCTGGCGCAACGCCCTGGCTGGCGGCGCCCACACGACCAGCGGTCAAGGTGTGGCGATCACGCTCAGGCGGGCTGGACGCCACCGACCTGTTGCCGCTGCTCAATGCCAAGACGCGCCTGGTGCAGGTCTCGCTGATCAGCTTTTACAACGGTTTCCGGCTGGACTGGCAACCCTTTCATGACGCGGTACGGCTGTTGGCGCCCCATGCCCTGATTTCGGTCGACGTGACCCAGGCGCTGGGGCGGGTCGCGCTGGACTGCCTGGGTGCAGACTGCATCATTTCCAGCACCCACAAGTGGGTGCTGGGCCTGCACGGCGGCTGCATCGTCGGTATTCCGGAGACCCGGGCCGCCCAACTGACCACACGAGCGGGTGGCTGGTTTCAGCTCAACAATGCCTTCGACGCTGACCGCTTCGAGCGGCTCGGCACCAAGCCCGGCGCCGCCAGTTGGTCGGTCGGCATGCCCAACTTTGCGGCCATCTACGCACTCAATGCAGGCCTGCGCTACCTTGGGGCCATTGGCCTGGAGGCGGTGACGCAGGTGGCCGACCCGCTGACCCAGGCGCTGCACGCCGGCCTGTTGGCACAGGGCATTACGCCCATGGCGCCGCGACGGCATGCCACCGATTCCGGCATTGTGGCCTTTCAGCACCCGCGCAGCGACGCGATCCAGGCCGCCCTGCAAGCCGAGAACATCCATGTGATGCACCAAGCCGGCCGCCTGCGTGTGGCGGTGCACGGTTACAACACCGAGGCAGACATCACCCACTTTTTGAGCACACTGGACGGCGCCCTGCACGGGCCATGAGGATAAGCACCGTGACCACAAGTACCAGTGACTTTCTGCCCGGCGGCTACCGCTACATACCCGGTGTGTTTCAGTATGCCGGCGGCGTGGCCGCACTACCGGGCTGGCGCATTGAGCGCGCCCGCTTTATGACGCCGGTACCGCTGGCGGCGGGTTTTGAGCGCATTGCCAGCGAACTGCAACAGGCCGGACGGCCTTTGACTGCTTTTTGCGCCTGTGAGCTGCAGTCGCCCGCACCCTTTACCGAAGACGGCTTCAAGGCATTCAACGAGGTCTACGTGGGCACACTGGCCCGCTGGGGCATTTACCAGCAGGGCGTCAACCCGGTAGCCCGCGCCAACACCTGCCCGGCCCTGGCGCCACCAGACGGACCGGCATTTCATGCCTTTTGCTACACCGTGCCAGCGACTGATGCAGCCCCCAGCTTTGTGGTGGCAGGCAGCGGTGAGGCGCCGGAGGGCAAGGGCAACTACCGTGACCACATCATTGCGCTGGGTGACACCAGCCCCGATGGACTGCGCCGAAAGGCGGTGTGGGTGCTGGGTGAAATGGAACGCAGAATGGCCGCTCTCGGTGGCAGTTGGCAGAGCACCACAGCGGTTCAGGCCTACACCGTGCATGACCTTTACCCTTTTCTGGCGGACGAGATCGGACGGCGTGGCGCCCTGCGCCAAGGCCTGACCTGGCATCTCAACCGCCCGCCCGTTCAGGGCATTGACTTCGAGATGGACTGCAGGGCTGTCTCGGTGGAGCGCATGCTCACAGCCTGAGACGCTGGCCAAGGAAGGTTGCCAGGAAAGGCTGACCTCAAAGGGGCGGGTCCTAAAATCCAGCTATGCCTGCCCACCTGACTGCCGCCTTCTACAAATTCGTCAACCTGCCTGACGCTGAGCATCTCAAGCCGCAGCTGCTGGCTTGTTGTGAACAGCACGCCGTCAAGGGGTTGATCCTGCTGGCGACTGAGGGCATCAACAGCACCATTGCCGGCCCGGCCGAAGGCGTGCGGGCCGTTCTGGCCTATTTGCGGCAAGACCCGCGCCTGGCCGACCTGCAGCACAAGGAGGCATGGTCCCAGCGCGCGCCCTTCTACCGCATGAAGGTCCGAATCAAAAATGAAATCGTCACGCTGGGGGTGCCAGGCGTGAGCCCGACCCACATGGCGGGTACCTATGTCAAGCCCCAAGACTGGAACGCCCTGATCAGCGACCCTGATGTGGTGCTGGTGGACACGCGCAACCACTACGAGGTCGGCCTGGGCGGCTTTGCCGGTGCGATTGACCCTTGCATCACGCGGTTTGCCGACTTGCCGCAGTGGGTGGCGAACGCAGCAGCACTGCAGCACACCGGCGGCAGAAAACCCAAGGTCGCCATGTTCTGCACCGGGGGAATTCGCTGTGAAAAATCTACAGCGCTATTGCGCTCGCAGGGATTCGACGAGGTCTACCACCTTGAAGGCGGTATCCTCAAATATTTGGAAACTGTGCCACCTGAGCAGAGCCTGTGGCAGGGCGAGTGCTTTGTGTTCGACGAGCGGGTCTCGGTCGGCCATGGCCTGCAGACTGGGCCGCACGGCCTGTGCCGGGCTTGCCGACAGCCACTCACCGCCACCGACCAGGCGTCGCCGCAATTCGAAGCGGGGGTGAGCTGCCCCAAATGCGCCGATCACATCAGCGACACCCAAAAAAACAGCGCGCGGGAGCGGCAGCGTCAGTGGGAACTGGCCAAGGCACGCAACCAAGTCCACATTGGGGCACCCCTGGTACCCCGTCATCCTCGCGAAAGCGGGGATCCAAGGCAATTTGCGCCCAACGCAGTTTGAAGCCGCAAGGTGTCGGGCCGGCCTAGGCGGGCATGACCAGGCGCGCGCGCGCCGCCGCGTACTCCCGCTTGAGCTGGGCCACGTAGTCTGCCGTGCTCTGGATTTTGGTGATGGCGCCAATGCCCTGGCCACAACCCCAAATGTCTTTCCAAGCCTTGGTCTTGTCGCCACCAAAGTCCATCTTGCTCGGGTCGCTCACCGGCAGGTTGTCGGGGTCCATGCCGGCGTTGCGAACGCTGGGTGCCAGGTAGTTGCCGTGCACGCCGGTAAATAGGTTGCTGTAGACGATGTCGTCCGAATTGCTGTCCACGATGGATTGTTTGTAGGCTTCTGCGGCGCGTGCCTCCTGCGTGGCAATAAAGGCCGAGCCAATGTAGGCAAAGTCGGCGCCCATGGCCTGGGCGGCCAGCACCGCGTCACCGGTCGAGATCGAGCCGCTGAGCGCCACCGGGCCGTCAAACCATTGTCTGATTTCCTGAATCAACGCAAACGGGCTCTTCACGCCAGCGTGGCCGCCCGCACCGGCAGCCACGGCGACCAGGCCGTCAGCGCCTTTTTCAATGGCCTTGTGCGCGTGCTTATTGTTAATGATGTCGTGCAGCACCACCCCACCGTAGGAATGGGCGGCGGCGTTGATGTCTTCCCGTGCACCGAGCGAGGTGATGATGATCGGTACCTTGTATTTGACGCACATCGCCATGTCATGCTCGAGCCGGTCGTTGCTCTTGTGCACGATCTGGTTGATGGCATAGGGGGCGGCCGGTTGCTCCGGGTGGGCGAGGTTGTGCGCAGCCAGCGCCTTGGTGATCTCGATCAGCCACTCTTCCAGCTGCTCGGCCGGGCGAGCGTTGAGCGCCGGCATGGAGCCAACCACGCCGGCAATGCATTGGGCGATGACCAGCTTGGGGTTGCTGATGATGAACAGCGGCGAACCGATCACCGGGAAAGGCAGCTGGCTGAGGGCCGCGGGAAGCTTTGACATACCGACTCCAGAGAAATTTTATGTATAAAATGACCCTAGCCCTTGTCGCAGCTAGGTTTTAAGCTATTAAATTAATAGCAATTCAGAAAGATTCCAACGCCAGGCCAGTGACCGAGTCGGCGCCGTCCAGGATGGCATCGCGCAGACCGGGGGCCCGGGTCAAGAGGTGGTCGGCATAAAAGCGCGCAGTGACGAGTTTGGCCCGCATGAAGGCCTCGTCCACACCCTGCACCAATTGCTCTTGCGCCACCAGCCAGGCACGCGCCAGTTGCCAGCCGGCCATCAGGTTGCCAGCCAGCATCAGGTAGGGCACGCTGCCGGCAAACACCGCATTCGGGCTGGCGCGGGTCTGGTCGGCCACAAAGGCCACCACCTCCAGAAAGGCCAGGCGTGCCGCCTGCAGGCGCCGGGCCACTGCCAACGCGTCGGCACTGCCGTTGGCGTTCAGGGCTGCTTCGGTGTCCTCAATCTGGGCCGCGATAGCGCGGGCGGTCTGGCCGCCGTCGCGCGACGTCTTGCGCCCCACCAGGTCGTTGGCCTGGATGGCCGTGGTACCTTCGTAAATGGTCAGTATCTTGGCGTCGCGGTAATACTGGGCCACGCCGGTTTCTTCGATGAAGCCCATGCCGCCATGCACCTGCACCGCGGCCGAGGTGACCTCCAGGCTCATCTCGGTGCTGTAGCCCTTGACCAGAGGCACCATGAACTCATAAAAGGCCTGGTTCTGGCGCCGCACCTCGGCATCCGGGTGGTGGTGGCCAGCGTCAAAGGCAGACGCCGCCACTGTGGCCATGGCACGGCAACCCTCGGTCAGGGCCCGCATGGTCATCAGCATACGCCGCACGTCGGGGTGGTGAATGATGGGCGCCGCCTTGGGCAATGAGCCATCCACCGGGCGGCTCTGCACGCGTTCTCGGGCAAAGCTCACGGCCTTCTGGTAAGCGCGCTCGGCAATCGCAATGCCCTGCACGCCCACGCCAAAGCGGGCGGCGTTCATCATGATGAACATGTACTCGAGGCCACGGTTTTCTTGACCCACCAGAAAGCCGATGCCTCCGCCATGGTCGCCGTACTGCAGCACAGCGGTCGGGCTGGCTTTGATCCCCAGCTTGTGTTCGATGCTGACGCAGTGCACGTCGTTGCGCGCGCCCAGAGAACCATCGGCGTTGACCAGAAACTTGGGCACGACAAACAGGCTGATGCCCTTGACGCCTTCGGGCGCGCCAGTCACGCGTGCCAGCACCAGATGGACGATGTTCTCGGCCATGTCGTGCTCACCCCAGGTGATGTAGATCTTGGTGCCAAACACCTTGTGGCTGCCGTCCGGTTGCGGCTCGGCCCGGGTTCGCACCGCCGCCAGATCCGAGCCGGCCTGTGGCTCGGTCAGGTTCATGGTGCCGGTCCACTGTCCGCTGACCAGTTTTTCCAGGTAAATGGCTTTGAGATCGTCCGAGCCGGCTGTCAGCAACGCCTCAATGGCGCCGTCGGTCAGCAGCGGACACAGGGCAAAGCTCATGTTGGCCGAGTTTTGCATTTCACCGCAGGAAGCACCAATGGTCTTGGGCAGACCCTGCCCGCCAAAGGCCACCGGGTGCTGCAAACCCTGCCAGCCGGCCTCAGCAAACTGAGCAAAGGCCTGCTTGAAGCCCGGCGTCGCGGTGACCACGCCCTGATGCCAACTTGACGGGTTGCGGTCGCCGTCCCAGTTCAGGGGTGACAGGACGCCCTCATTGAACTTCGCGGCCTCTTCGAGCACCGCCTGCGCCGTGTCAA
>CAXNFT010000005.1:0-31051 GCA_964201255.1 Rhodoferax sp. | reverse complement strand
TCAAGTTGCTCGTCGGTGGCGCCGAGTTTGTCGAAGAGGTCGAACGCGGCGTTGACGACGTAGTCCGGGCGGGCACCGGGCTTGTCGACCTTGTTCACGACCAGAATGGGTTTGAGGCCCAGAGCCAGCGCCTTCTTGGTAACAAAACGGGTTTGCGGCATAGGGCCTTCCTGCGCGTCGATCAGCAGCACCACGCCGTCGACCATGCTCAGCGCACGCTCTACCTCGCCGCCAAAGTCGGCGTGGCCGGGGGTGTCGACGATGTTGATGTGAGTCCCCTCCCAAGTGACAGCACAGTTTTTGGCCAGAATCGTGATACCGCGTTCTTTTTCGATGGCGTTGTTGTCCATCACGGTATCGATGATTTTCTCGTGTTCGGCAAAGGTGCCAGACTGCCGCAACAGTTGGTCCACCATGGTGGTCTTGCCGTGGTCCACGTGGGCAATGATGGCGATGTTTCGAATTTGTTTGTTACTCATGGTTCACTTTCTCGTTAATCTCAATCGTCTTTTTGGATGTGGGTTCCGCGCCCTGGCAAGCCTCAGCGGCGCCTTCGGTAACCTGCTCGGCAATTTGCTTGATCTCAATCGGACTGAGCAGCCGACCAGGGATCAGTTCTTCGGCCCGGATGTGACCGGTGCCCAAAAGAGCATGTGGTGCCTCGGCGTAGACCACCACCTGGGACTGGTCGGCCCAGGTGCCGCGACGGCGCATGCCGCTCAGGAAGCGTCCGACATTCTCACTTTGCAATGTGACGACCGCATGTTGCCGCAACAAATCGTCCACGGGGTGCAAACAGGCCAGGCGCTGGGGCAAGGTCATCGCCTCAAGCCCATCCAGACTCACGCACTGCGCGGCATGAAAACCACCGGTTTCTATGCGTCGCAGCGCAGTCAGGTGAGCACCGCAACCGAGCGCCTCACCGATGTCCTCAGCCAGTGTGCGGATGTACGTACCCTTGCTGCATTTTACTACTATTTTAATAGCAAAGTATTCAGTATTGACGTGGCTTAGCGCCATATTCAGCTCATAAATTGTGACAGCGCGGGCGACCCGCTCGAGCTCGATTCCGGCGCGGGCGTATTCATACAATGCGCGGCCATCTTTTTTCAGCGCGCTGTACATCGGGGGCATCTGCAGGATGGCGCCGGTAAAACGGGCCTGAATGGCGGCAACATCATCCACTGTCACGTCCACGGGACGGCTTTGAATCACGTCGCCCTCAGCGTCGCCGGTGCTGGTTTTGACGCCGAGGCGCGCGACGGCCTCGTAGGTTTTGTCGGCGTCGAGTTGCAACTGGCTGAACTTGGTGGCGGCGCCAAAACACAGCGGCAAAACGCCAGTGGCCAGCGGATCCAGCGTGCCGGTGTGGCCGGCTTTTTCAGCCTGCAACAACCATTTGGCTTTCTGCAAGGCGTTATTGCTTGATAAGCCCAGGGGCTTGTCGAGCAAAAGCACCCCGTGCACGGGGCGCCTAGCAATCCGTGCTTGCGGCGCGTTCACGGCTTCAGTCTTCCTTGGCCCGAGACGACACCGCCCGCGCGATCAGCGCATTCATGTCTGCGGCATGCTCGGTGGTTCGGTCAAACAAAAAATGCAAGGTTGGCACTGTATGGATGTGCAGCCGCTTGAACAGACCCGCCCGCAAAAAGCCGGCGGCCTGGTTCAGGCCCTCTGCGCAGGCTTTGGTGTCACCTTGCAGCAGGCTGAAAAACACTTTGGCATGGGCGTAGTCAGGCGTGACTTCGACGCCCTGAATGGTCACCATCCCCACGCGCGGGTCTTTCAACTCGCGCGCGATCAGCTCGGTCAAATCCCGCTGAATCTGATCGGCGACCTTGAAGCTGCGATTGGGTGTGCTCGACTTTTTGCGCACGGCTCAGTTTGCCCGCATTACAGGGTTCGGGCCACTTCGCGGATTTCAAAGAACTCCAGCACGTCGCCTTCCTGGATGTCGTTGTAGTTTTTGATGTTCAAACCGCACTCAAAACCTTCTTTGACTTCCCGGGCATCGTCCTTGAAACGCTTGAGCGACTCGAGTTCGCCAGTGAATACGACCATGTTGTTGCGCAGCAGCCGCAAACGTGCAGCCCGCCGCACCAGACCAGCGGTGACCATACAACCCGCAATCGAGCCGATCTTGGAGACCTTGAACACCTGGCGAATTTCGGCGGTACCAATAACCTCTTCCTTCTTCTCCGGCGTCAACATGCCCGACATGGCCGCCTTCAACTCATCGACCGCGTCGTAGATGATGTTGTAGTAACGAATGTCGACACCGTTGTTCTCAGCCAGCTTGCGCGCACCTGCGTCCGCACGGGTGTTGAATCCAATGATCACCGCCTTGGAGGCAATGGCCAGGTTCACATCGGACTCGCTGATGCCCCCGACTGCGGTATAGACCAATTGCACCTTGACCTCTTCGGTGGAGAGTTTGAGCAGGGACTGCGCAAGCGCCTCCTGCGAACCCTGCACGTCGGCCTTGATGATGATGGGCACGAGTTTGATCTCACCCGCCGTCATGTCGGTGAACATGTTCTCCAACTTGGCAGCTTGCTGCTTGGCCAGCTTGGTGTTACGGAACTTTCCGGCACGGTAGGTGGCGATTTCTCGGGCGCGCCGCTCGTCAGACATCACCATGAACTCGTCACCAGCCTGCGGTACTTCAGTCAGACCCTGAATTTCTACAGGTATCGACGGTCCGGCAGACTTGATGGTCTTGCCATTCTCGTCCAGCATGGCGCGCACGCGGCCATACGTGGATCCGGCCAGCACGATGTCGCCGGTCTTGAGTGTGCCGGACTGGACCAGAACTGTGGCGACGGGACCACGGCCTTTGTCAAGCTCAGCCTCGATCACCAAGCCCTTGGCCATGGCATCTACGGGGGCCCGCAGCTCCAGTACCTCGGCCTGCAACAGCACTTGTTCGAGCAGGTTGTCGATGCCTTGTCCTGTTTTGGCCGATACAGACACAAACGGCGACTCACCGCCAAACTCTTCTGGCACGACTTCTTCAACCACCAGTTCGTTCTTGACGCGCTCAGTGTTCGCGTCAGGCTTGTCGATCTTGTTGATTGCCACCACGATAGGCACGCCAGCGGCTTTGGCGTGCTTGATGGCCTCACGGGTCTGCGGCATAACCCCGTCGTCGGCGGCCACCACCAAAATCACAATGTCAGTTGCCTTGGCGCCGCGGGCGCGCATGGCCGTGAAGGCCTCGTGGCCAGGGGTGTCCAGAAACGAGATCATGCCGCGCGGCGTTTCCACGTGGTAAGCACCGATGTGCTGGGTGATACCACCAGCCTCACCCGATGCCACCTTGGCCCGGCGGATGTAGTCCAGCAAGGAGGTTTTGCCATGATCAACGTGGCCCATCACGGTCACCACAGGCGCCCTTGGCAGTGATTCGGACTGCTGCTGCATCACCTCATCGTCGGTGAATGCTTCGGGGTCATCCAGTGCGGCAACAATGGCCTTATGGCCCATTTCCTCCACCAAAATCATGGCTGTGTCCTGGTCCAGCGGCTGGTTGATGGTGACCATCTGACCCAACTTCATCAGGTGCTTGATCACTTCAGAGGCCTTGACCGCCATCTTGTGAGCCAATTCGGCCACCGTGATGGTCTCAGGCACGTGCACTTCAATCACACGCACTTCCGTGGGCGCCGACTGCATCGCGTGGTCGTCACGATCGCGGTCATTGCCGGAACGCCGACCACGCGGGCCGCCGCGCCAGTTGCCGCCACGACCGGCGCCAGCGCCAGTGTCGCCGCGGGTCGGAATGGCCCTCTTCTTGGCCGGGTCGCCGGCCCAGCTGCTTGAGAGCTTGGCCGATTTAACTTCTTTGCCGGGCCCTGCTGTGGTGCTGGCGCCAGGAGCACCAGGTGCACCAGGTCGCGCCGGCTTAGCCACAGTGGCACCAGCTGCTGGCTTGTGCAAGGTGCCTTTTAACCCTGCTTTGGCGACCTCAACAACTCCCGGCTTGACCACGGGTTTAATTTCTTCAGGCTTCTTCGGTGGCGGTGGCGGCTTTTTGGCCGGCGCTGCCATCATCAGCCGAATGGCCGCGGCCTCGGCCTCGGCCTTACGCCGGCGGTCGCCCAGATCCGCTGCCCGAACCACATCCTCGTCCGCACGTGCTTTGGAGGCCGCTGCTGCGCTGGCGCGCTCGAGTTCCTGGGTCTTGGCCATGGCATCAGCTCTGGCCGCAGCCTCATGTGCCCTGGCTGCAGCACTCTCCAAGGCCTCTTGGGCGAGCGCTTCTGGCGCAACAGGCCTGGCTTTTTCAGCAGCCGCCTCAGCCGCTTTGAGCTCTGCGGCCTTTTGGTTCGCCGCTTCTTCAGCTGCTTCGCGGGCCCGTGCTTCCAGCGCTTCGCGCTGACGCCGCCGCTCGACCAACTCTTCTTCCTGACGGCGGATCAGTTCGGCCTGCCGGCGCGCCTCTTCCTCACGCCGTGCCAACTCCACCGTGTCAATCATCGACTGCATGTCGGCTTCAGCCTCCCCCGGCGCACCCATGCTGTCCTGAGCGACTTCCACGCCATCTTCACGCCGCACAAAAGTGCGCTTTTTACGAACTTCAACCTGGATCGTGCGGGCCTTGCCCGTTGAATCCGCCTGCTTGATTTCACTGGTCGACTTCTTGACCAGTGTAATTTTCTTGCGCTCAGGACTGGCCGTGCCATGGCTCGCCTGGAGATAACCCAACAATCGTTGCTTGTCCGCCTCGGACAGGTTATCGGAGGCCGCCGATTTGGCAACTCCGGCCGATCTCAGCTGCTCAAGCAGCGTATCGGTTGATTTTTTGAGTTCTGTTGCAAACTCGGCGACGGTCGTACTGGACATTTCTTGTGTAACCTTTAGTTCGGCTGAACAAGCCCGGCGGGCTCTGTGCAACCATCACTGAAAATGGGTTTTCATGACTTTGACTTCATGCTGCTGAGGTGGCTTCATTGGAAAACCAATGCTCGCGCGCCTTCATGATCATGGCCTTGGCTTCGTCATCAGACTGGCCGGTGATTTCGGTGAGTTCGTCAACTGCCAGGTCGGCCAGGTCGTCACGTGTATGCACGCCGCTGTCGGCGAGTTTGGAAATGAGTTCCTTCGTCAAGCCTTCTAGGTCACGCAGGTCTTGCGAGACCTCGCCAACGCTCTCTTCATGGGCGATTTCCATGGTCAGGAGAGCATCCTTGGCCCGGGTGCGTAACTCGTTGACCGTGTCCTCATCAAAGCTCTCGATCTCAAGCATTTCTTCCAGCGGCACGTAGGCGACCTGCTCCAGGCTGGTGAAACCCTCGGCGATCAGCAGATCGGCGATTTCTTCGTCAACGTCGAGCTTTTCCATGAACAGCTTGCGGCCAGAATCCATCTCGGTGGCTTGCTTTTGCGCCGACTCGGCAGCGTCAAGAATATTGATTTTCCAGCCGGTGAGCTCAGAGGCTAGGCGCACGTTTTGGCCACCCCGGCCAATCGCGATCGCCAGGTTTTCCTCATCCACCACCACATCCATGGCATGCCGCTCTTCATCCACCACAATGGAAGACACGTTGGCAGGCGCCAGCGCACCAATCACAAACTGCGCCGGGTCTTCGCTCCACAACACAATATCAACCCGCTCTCCGGCCAACTCGTTGGTGACACCGTTGACACGCGTACCACGCACGCCAACACAGGTGCCGATAGGGTCGACCCGCTTGTCATGCGACAACACGGCAATCTTGGCGCGTGAGCCTGCGTCCCGGGCGCAAGACTTAATCTCCAGCAAGCCCTGTTCGATCTCGGGCACTTCCTGACGGAACAACTCCATCATGAACTCAGGCGCCGACCGCGACAGGATGATAGGAGCACCGCGCAAGGTGAGGTCCACCTCCATGATCATGGCCCGCACTCGGTCACCCGTACGCAGGTTTTCCTTGGGGATCATGTCGCTGCGGCGCAGACGGCCCTCAACACGACCGCTCTCCACAATGATGTCGCCTTTGTCCATGCGCTTCACGGTGCCGACAAATATCTTATCGCCACGAGACATGAAATCATTGAGCAGCATTTCACGCTCGGCGTCGCGAATCTTTTGCAGGATGACTTGCTTGGCCGCCATGGCGCCAATTCGGCCAATGGGCACCGAGGCGACGGTTTCCTCAATGTATTCGTCAACCTCGACATCTTCGATTTGCTCTTTGGCCTCAAACAGCAAAATTTCCTGGTCGGGCAATTGCAGGCCAGCCTCGTCGGGAACGACGTGCCAGCGACGGAAGGTCTCGTAGTTGCCGTTGTCACGGTCAACAGCCACCCGAATGTCGACTTCGCCTTGGTACAGCTTTTTAGTGGCCTGCGCCAGCGCTGCTTCGACAGCGCCAAAGACCACATCACGCTCCACGTTTTTTTCACGTGAGATGGCTTCTACCAGCATTAACATTTCGCGATTCATGCCAAGACTCTCCTGTTTCAACTCAAACCAAATTCATCTGTACTACCGTCAGCACCTGCTGGTGCACCCCGGCCCTTGAAACTGACAATAGGCGCCAAACGCGCCTCCCGCAACTCATCTTGCGTGAACCCCAGTACCTGCATCGGGGCCGGTACGCGCTTGCGGCTCACCTTCTGCCCCGGCTTCACGGCAGGTTCGTCGCGCCAGACGATTTGCCAGCCGGTTAGGCCACCATCGCCATCTCGTCGCTCCAGCGTGCCGCGAAACTTTTTACGGTTGGCATTGACCTGGCCCTGTGCCGCCGCACCCATTGGGGCCTTGAGAGTGATGTCAACCACCGAACCCACAAAGCGTTCGAAATCCTTGTCATGTCGCAGCGGCCGGTCAATGCCAGGGGACGACACCTCGAGTCGCTTGTACTCAACGCCGTCAACTTCCAAAGCAAATTGCAACTGCCGGTTGACTTTTTCACAGTCTTCCACGTTGACAAACTGCTCGACACCTGACGCACTGCTGGCCTGCTGCCAGGGCAGATCAATCGTGATTCGCAGCAAACCTCCGGCAGACCGCTCGGTGTCCACCAGGTCATAGCCCAGACCGGCTACGGTTTGTTCGACGATGTCCTTCAGTGCCACAGGTATCAGGGTTCAATCCACAAAAACAACAGACCAAAAAAAACGGGCGGTAATTACCCGTCCGTTTGGTCGTGAGAAACGGATTGTACTCTGAAAGTCCCGGCAAGACCCTTGATTTTCAAGGCATTTGCTACAAGCTAATCTGCTGCTGCCAGCAATTGGCGGGTGTAGGCCTGCACAGGTCTTTGTAATACTTCAGTGACGGGGCCGGACTCGACCATCAAGCCATCTTTCATGACCAGCACATGGTGGGCCATGGCGCGGATCACCGCAACGTCGTGGGTGATCAGCAAGTAGCTCAGGCCGCGCTCTCGCTGCAAACGTTGCAACAGGGTCAACACCTGTTTCTGAATCGTCACATCCAGCGCGCTGGTGGGCTCGTCCAAGACCAGGACGTCGGGTTTGATGATCAGCGCTCTCGCAATCGCCAACCGCTGCCGCTGACCGCCGGAAAACTCATGCGGGTAGCGCCGCAGCAAGGCCAGCGCATCGCCATCGGTCCCCAACCCCACCTCCCGCAAGCCAGCTAAAACCCGATCCCGCCGGCCGGCAGGCGACAAGGCTGGCTCATGCACCAGCAGGCCCTCGCCCACGATCTCTTCGACGGTCAGGCGCGGCGAGAGCGATGAGAATGGATCTTGAAACACCACCTGCATGGTCCGGCGCATGCGTTGGTTCTGGGGGGTACTCGCGCCCCAGCTCAGTTCGCCCAGCCGCAATTCCCCGGAACTCGGCAGCAACCCAAGCGTGGCGAGCGCCAAGGTTGACTTGCCCGAGCCCGACTCACCCATGATGCCAAGGGTGCGGCCGGCCTCAATCTGGAAATCAGCGCCCTGCACCGCCACAAATTCACCACGCCGGAACCAGCCCGCCACGCCCCGACGAGGCACCGAATAGCCAACCCTTAGCCCTCGCGCCTGTGCCACGATGGTCAACTCAGAGGGCGCCACCTCGGCCGGGTCCCGTTCTGGCTTGCTATCGATCAAGCGCTGGGTGTAGCTGTGACGTGGTTGCGCGAAGACGTCGGCAACCAGGCCCTGCTCCACAATCCGACCGCTTTCCATCACGATCACGCGATCGGCAAACCGGCGGACCAGGTTGAGATCGTGGGTGATCAGCAGAACCGCCATGCCGTTCTTTTGCTGAAGGCTGGCAATCAGGTCGAGGATCTGACCACGCAGGCTCACATCCAGCGCGGTGGTGGGCTCATCGGCTAATAACAGCCGGGGCTGGCAGGCCAGTGCCATGGCAATCATGGCGCGCTGGCGCTGGCCGCCGCTGAGCTGATGCGGGTAGGCATTGGCGCGAGTGGCCGCGTCTGCAATACCGGTATCGGCGATCAATTGAATGGCCTTGGGCCAAGCCTGCACGCGCGGCAACCCCATTTTCAATTGCAGTACCTCAACAATCTGCTCGCCCACGGTCAACAACGGGTTCAAGGCCGTCATGGGCTCTTGAAAGATCATGGCGATGTCCTGCCCACGTAGACCGCGCAAGGCGCGTTCTGGCATCGACAACAGGTCTAGCCCGTTGAATCGCGCGGTTCCCCCTAGGCTGGCGTTTTGAACCAGCCTCAGCAGACTTAAAGCGGTCACGGTCTTGCCTGAGCCCGACTCACCCACCAGAGCGAGTTTTTCGCCGGGCGCGATTGAAAAATTAATCCCGTGCACCACGTCTTGGCCGGCAAAGCCCACCCGAAGGCCATTCACGGTCAAGAGCGGCTCGGTCATTGCTCCGCCTTGCGAGGGTCCAATGCGTCCCTGAGTGCATCGCCCATGAAGGTCAGCAGCAGCAGGGTCAGCACCAGCACGGCAAAGGTCGCCAGGGAAATCCACCAAGCATCAATATTATTTTTACCCTGCGACAGCAGCTCACCCAGCGACGGGGTCCCTGGCGGCACACCCAGGCCCAGAAAATCGAGCGAGGTCAAGGCAAGGATGGCGCCGCTCATTCGAAACGGCAGAAAGGTCACCACCGGCGTCAGGCTGTTGGGCAACACATGGCGCCGAATAATTTGCCAATTGCCCACCCCAAGGGCTCGCGCTGCACGCACATAGTCCAACTGCCGGTTACGCAGAAATTCAGCACGCACATAGTCCGACAGTCCCATCCAGCCGAACAGGCTCAGCAACAAGAGCAGCAGGGCAAGACTTGGCGCAAAGACCGCGCTGAAAATGATCAGCAGGTAAAGCTCGGGCATGGAACTCCAGATTTCAATAAAGCGTTGAAAAGCCAGATCGGTCTTGCCACCAAAATAACCTTGAACTGCCCCGGTCAGCACGCCCAACAGCACACCCGTGAAAGTGAGTGCCAGCGCAAACAAGACACTGACCCGAAAGCCATAAATCAACTGAGCCAGCAGGTCACGCCCGCGGTCGTCGGTGCCCAGCCAGTTGTCGCGGCCGGGTGGTGAGGGGTTGGGCGACTTGGCAAAGTAGTTGAGGGTTTTAGGTCCATAGGGGTTGGGTGCGTAAACCGCCCAATTGCCGGGCCGGGCGAGCTGCTCCCGAATAAACGGGTCCAGGTAATCGGTCGGGGTCTGGAAGTCGCCGCCAAAGGTTGTCTCCGGGTACTCCTGCATCACGGGCACATAAAACTGCCCCTGATAGCGCACCAGCAATGGCCGATCATTGGAGATCAGCTCTGCGGCCAGACTGAGCACCACCACCACACAAAAAATGAGCAGGCTCCAGTAACCTAGACGGTTGCGCCGAAAGCGCGCCCACGCCCGCCGCGTCGGCGAATTGCCGCCGGCGAGCAGTGCCTTGGATGAGTGCTCAGTCGAACTTGACACGGGGGTCCACCCAAACATAGGATAAATCCGAGATCAGCTTGGTCACCAGTCCGATCAGGGTGAAAAAGTACAAGGTGCCCAGCACCACCGGGTAATCGCGCCGGATCACGCTCTCATAGCTGAGCAGCCCTAGTCCGTCGAGCGAAAACAGGGTCTCGATCAGCAACGAACCGGTAAAAAAAGCGCCAATAAATGCCGCAGGGAAGCCAGTAATGATGGGAATCAAGGCGTTGCGAAACACGTGCTTCCAAAGCACCTGTCGCTCGTCCAGACCTTTGGCCCGCGCCGTCACGACATACTGTTTCCGGATTTCCTCAAGGAAGGCGTTCTTGGTCAGCATCGTCGTGACGGCAAAACTGCCCAGCACCATCGCCGTCACGGGCATCGCGATATGCCAGAGGTAATCCACAACACGCCCGCCCCAGCTCAGTTCATCCCAGTTGCTGGAAGTGAGGCCGCGCAGGGGGAACCACTGTAACTGGCCACCAAACACGACCAACAGCGCCACACCCAGCACGAAGCCGGGAATGGCATAGCCCAGCAGGACCAGCAAGGTCGTGACCAAGTCAAACCGCGACCCGGCGCGCACGGCCTTGGCTACTCCAAGCGGTACGGCAATCAAGTAACTGATGAAAAACGTCCACAAACCTAGGCTGATCGACACAGGCAGCTTTTCCCAGATCAGCTGGGCCACGTCTTTGTTTTGAAAGAAGCTCTTGCCTAGGTCAAAGCGCGCGAATTGGCCCAGCATCTGGATAAAGCGCTCGTGCGCCGGCTTGTCAAAACCATACAGTGCCTTGATTTGCTGGATGCGCTTAGGGTCTACCCCCTGAGACCCACGGTATGCGGAGCCAGCCCCTTCGGCGCCCTGCCCGGCACCAGCCCGGGCCTCGGCCAGGTACTGCTCCACGGGCCCGCCAGGCACAAACTGAACGACCACGAAGGTGATCAGCAGCACCCCCAGCAGTGTGGGCACCATCAGCAACAAGCGCTTCAAAATATAGGTCAGCATGCTTATTTGGCCCACCAAGTGTCGATTGCCCAGCCCTCACCCGTCGCATAAGGCGGCATGGCTGCAGGGCCCTGCAGGCGCCAGGCGTTGTAAGCCATACGGTGCGTGCCGGCCGCCCACTGCGGGATCAGGATGTGGTTGTGGCTGATGGTGCGGTCCAGCGCCCGGCAGGCCGGCAACAGATCGTCCCGGCTACGGGCCGCGGTCATTTGCCGGATCAGGTCGTCCACCGCGGCGCTCTTAATGCCCGACATATTTCCGGAGTCCTCAACGTCAGCAGCTTTGGCGCCAAACAGGTCGGCATATTCCTGCCCGGGGTTATGTGTACCGCCATAAGCGAGCGAGGTCATGTCAAACTCGAACTTCTGCAAGCGCTGCTGGTACAGCGCGAAGTCGACCGGCCGAAAGTTCAGCTGAATGCCAAGCTTCTCAAGGTTTCTAGCCCAGGGCGTCACCACCCGCGCGCCGCCTTCATTGCTGTCCAGGTATTCAATCACCATGGCTTCGCCACGGCCGTTGCGCAGGGCGCCGTCACGCACCTCCCAGCCCGCCGTTTTAAGCAGTGCCTGCGCCTGGCGCAGATTGCCTCGTAGCGTCGACGACCCGTCTGTACGCGGGGGCGCAGTCATCGGTCCAAAAACCGCAGCTGGTAACTCGGCGCGCCAGGGGTCGAGCAAGGCCAGCTCCTGTGGCGGCGGCAAGCCGCTGGCCTGGCAATCGGTATTTCCGAACAGGCCGTTGACACGCTGGTAGGCGTTATAAAACATTTGCCGATTCATCCACTCGTAGTCCAGCGCCAAGCCCAGCGCCTGGCGTACCCGAACGTCCTTAAAACGCTCCCGTCGGGTGTTAAGGACATAACTCTGAAAACCGGACGGCAGGCGATGTCGAAACTCAACCTTAACCAACTCGCCGCTGTCAAAACGTCGCCCATTAACGCGGCGGGCCCAGTCACCGGCAGAGAAAAAGCGCATCAGATCGAACTCTCCAGCCTTGAGGGCTTCCAGCCTTGCTGTGTTGTCCTTATAAATTTTGACTGTGATGCGTTCAAAATTGTGGCTGCCACGCTTGACATTGAGGTCACGAGCCCAGTAGTTCGCATCGCGCACATAGGTAATGTCCTTGCCGAAGCGCACTGGGCCCACCCGGTAGGGGCCACTGCCAATGGGCACGTCCATCACCACCTTGTCAAACGACTTGGGCTTGCCGTTTTCCATCCCCCACTGTCGGCTGAACACGGGCAGACCCCCGACACGCAAAGGCAACTCCCGGTTGGCCTTGCGAAAACGATAACGCACCGTGCGATCGTCCACCACCTCGGCGGCCGCGACATCTTCGAGAAGCGTCTTGTAAGCCGGAGAGGTGTGCGGGCCCATCAAGGTGTCAAAGCTATGAGTGACATCTGCTGCCAAAACCGCATCGCCATTGTGAAAACGGGCTTCGGGACGCAGCCGGAACGTCGCACTCAAGCCGTCTGGCGCAACCGCCACATCGCTGGCCAATAGCCCATAGCCGGCCGCGGTTTCATCAAGCGAGCCCGCCAGCAAGGTGTCGAACAACATGTTTGACAGGTAAGCCGGCGCCGACCCTTTGATGGTGAAAGGGTTGTATTTGTCGAAAGTCGATACACGCAGATTGCTGACCAAGCGCAATTCACCACGCTTGGGTGCCTGTCCATTCACATAATCGAACTGAGTGAAGTTAGGCGGATACTTCAAATCGCCCCACAAGGCATACCCGTGTGCGGCCCAGGACGAGCTGCACAACGCAGTGAGGCAAAAAAGCAGTAAATCGCGCATGCGACAATTCTGCACTAAATTGCTGCTGACATTTTGAGGATGACATGGGTTTTCTGACTGGAAAAAAAATGCTGATCACGGGCGTCCTGTCCAATCGGTCTATTGCTTATGGCATTGCCCGAGCGTGCCACCAGCAGGGTGCTGAGCTGGCCTTCAGCTACGTGGGCGAACGCTTCAAGGAACGCATCACTGAATTTGCGGCCGACTTCGAGTCCAAGCTGATCTTTGACTGCGATGTGGGTGACGATGCCCAGATCGACAAGCTGTTCACCGACCTGGCCAGCCACTGGCCCACCTTTGATGGCTTTGTCCACAGCATCGGCTACGCACCGCGCGAGGCCATTGCAGGTAATTTTCTGGATGGCCTGACCCGCGAGAACTTCCGGATTGCACACGACATCAGCGCTTACAGCTTCCCAGCCATGGCCAAGGCCGCCCTGCCCTACCTCAGCCCAAAAGCCTCGCTGCTGACCTTGACCTACCTGGGTGGCGTGCGGGTGGTGCCAAGCTATAACACCATGGGTTTGGCCAAGGCTTCGCTGGAGTCTTCGGTGCGCTACCTGGCTGAGGCCGTTGGGTCGCGCGGCATCCGGGTCAATGGCCTCAGCGCTGGCGCCATCAAGACCCTGGCCGCTAGCGGCATCAAGGATTTTGGCCGCCTGCTGGCCATCTCTGCCAACGCCTCACCGCTACGCCGTAACGTGACGATTGACGAAGTTGGCAATGTGGCAGCATTTTTGCTGAGCGACCTGGCCTCGGGCATGACCGGGCAGATCTCCTATGTGGATTGCGGCGTGAGCCAGACTGCTGTGGCGGTCGTCGAATCTCCGGTAACATGAGGCAAATCGGGGCCTAGCCCCCGTAGACTGGACGTTTCTAGCTATACTTATAGTAGCAAAGTACTGGGGCTATGGGGCGCCAAATGTCTGGACCCAATAGACGCCGCCCTCGCTCTTGGCGTTAACAGCCGCTGCAATTCCCATCTCCCGGTAGCCAGGATTCATCAAGTTGGCACAATGCCCGGGGCTCTTGATCCATCCCGCCACGGCTTCTTGCACGGAGTCCTGTCCCGATGCAATATTCTCGCCAGCAGTGGTCCATCGGTAGCCCGCTGCCGTAATACGCTCAGCGGGCTTTTTTCCGTCTCGTCCTGTATGGCTGAAGTAGCTGTGTTCCGCCATGTCTTTGGCATGGCCCAGGGCTGCTCGGTCCAGCCCGACACTGGCAGTCAGGGGACCAACGGGCGCAAAGGACTTGTCGCCACAAACGGCACCGCGTGAACGCGCGTCGTTGGTCAGCACAAGTGCTTGCCCGCGAACCTGATCACGATCGATGACCGTGGGTTGGAAAGGTGCTGCAAAAATAATCGCGTACTGACGGCCCCGCACATCCACACCCAGCTCCGAGAGACGGGTGTCCATCAGCACCTCACAATAGCCATCAACCACCGCTTTCAGGACGGCGGCAGACGAGACATGTCCCCCAAGTTGGACGGTGTTTGCCTTCGTCGCCCGGTAGTTCGACGCGGTTAGCGCATCGCCAAGCTGAGCGCCATTGGCCACTGATTGGGCGGCAGCATGCAGGGCATCGACCGCTGCCAAAGCGGGCTTGCCGGGTTGCCCCTGGCAGCCCGCCTCCCGCAGCCTGCTCAGCCCCCGAATGATCTCCTGCTGCACCTTTGCCGCCTTCGCATCGGGGACTTGCGACTGCACCAGAATCGGCCAGGCTACCGTGCTCAAGGCCAGCAGAACGAACCCCAAGTCGCGACGCGACCAAAGCTTGGTTGGCAGGGCAATTCCTGGCTCAGGCCGCCACGCAGTCGGCAAAATAGTGGGTTTTGCCATCGGCACCCTGCTCTTCCACCAGACCGTGGATGTCGCTCTCGAAGCCTGGGCATTGCGCGTTGAATTCGCGCGAAAACTTCAGGTAATCGACGATCTTGCGGTTGAACACCT
Organism: Rhodoferax sp.; assembly: GCA_964201255.1. Classification (GTDB taxonomy): domain Bacteria; phylum Pseudomonadota; class Gammaproteobacteria; order Burkholderiales; family Burkholderiaceae_C; genus Rhodoferax. The sequence continues at coordinate 16,429 of CAXNFT010000005.1, read as the reverse complement.
CGCCGGGGATCAGCAGCGGAATTCCGGGCGGATAGGGCGTGACCAGACCGACCGTGATGCGGCCTTCGAGCGCATCAATCTCGACGCGCTCGGTCTTGCGTAGCGCGATGTGGGCGTAAGCGTCGCTCGGCTTCATGGCCGGCGTCAGGTCACTCAGGTACATCTCGGTGGTCAGACGGGCGATGTCGTACTTGGCATACAGCTCGTGGATGTGCTGGCACAGGTCGCGCAGGCCCATGCGCTCATAGCGCGGGTGCTTCTGGCAGAACTCGGGCAGGATGCGCCACATCGGCTGGTTCTTGGCGTAATCGTCCTTGAACTGCTGCAGGGCGGTCAGCATGCTGTTCCAGCGGCCCTTGGTGATGCCGATGGTGAACATGATGAAAAAGCTGTAGAGCCCGGTCTTTTCCACCACAACACCATGCTCAGCCAGGAACTTGGTCAACACGCTGGCTGGGATACCGGTCTTGGCGAATTTGCCGTTCAGGTCCATGCCCGGTGTGACGATGGTCGACTTGATCGGGTCCAGCATGTTGAAACCAGCCGCCATCTTGCCAAAGCCATGCCAGTTCACCCCGGCCTTGGCATTGCGGGATTCACCTTTGATGATCCAGTTGTCGGCCCGGCCAATGCCCTCGTCCACCAGCTTGTCCGGTCCCCAGACCTTGAACCACCAGTCGTCGCCGTATTCCTCATCCACCTTGCGCATGGCGCGGCGGAAATCGAGCGCCTCGGCGATGCTTTCTTCGACCAATGCAGTACCACCAGGCGGCTCCATCATGGCGGCCGCCACGTCGCAACTGGCGATGATGCTGTACTGCGGCGAGGTGCTGGTGTGCATCAGGTAAGCCTCGTTGAACAGGTGCTTATCCAACTTGACCGTTTGAGAATCCTGCACCAGCACGTGGCTGGCCTGGCTGATGCCGGCCAGCAGTTTGTGAATGGATTGGGTGGCGTAGACCATCGCCTGCTTGGGACGCGGGCGGTTTTTGCCCATGGAATGGTAGGTGCCGTAGAACGGGTGAAAGGCCGCGTGCGGTAGCCAGGCCTCGTCGAAATGGATGTTTTCCACATAGCCATCGAGCATGTTTTTGACAGTTTCGGTGTTGTACAACACACCGTCGTAGGTAGACTGGGTCAGGGTCAACACGCGGGGTTTGATCGTGCTGATGTCGACACCTGCCAGATGCTCTTGAACCAGAGGGTTTGCCTTAATCTTGGCCCGGATGGCCGCAGGCTCAAACTCACTTTTGGGAATCGGTCCGATGATGCCGAAGTGGTTGCGCGTGGGCTTCAAAAACACCGGTATCGCCCCGGTCATGATGATGGCGTGCAGGATCGACTTGTGGCAATTGCGGTCTACCACCACCACATCGTTAGGCGCCACGGTGTGGTGCCAGACCATCTTGTTGCTCGTGCTGGTGCCGTTGGTTACAAAAAAGCAGTGGTCGGCATTAAAGATACGCGCGGCATTGCGCTCTGAGGCCGCCACCGGACCGGTATGGTCAAGCAACTGACCTAATTCCTCCACCGCATTGCAGACGTCGGCACGCAGCATGTTTTCGCCAAAAAACTGATGGAACATCTGCCCCACCGGGCTTTTCAGAAACGCGACGCCACCCGAGTGGCCGGGGCAGTGCCATGAGTAGGAGCCGTCCTCTGCGTAGTCCAGGAGGGCCTTGAAGAACGGCGGCTGGACACTTTCCAAGTAGCTCTTGGCTTCGCGGATGATGTGACGTGACACAAACTCGGGAGTGTCCTCAAACATGTGGATGAAGCCGTGTAGTTCACGCAGGATGTCGTTCGGGATATGTCGAGAGGTCTTGGTTTCGCCATAGACGTAAATCGGCACATCCAGGTTCTTGCGGCGCACCTCTGTGATGAAGTGACGCAGGTTCAGCACAGCCGGGTCCAGGTCAGGCCCGGGTGTGAACTCCTCGTCATCGATTGACAGAATGAAGGTGCTGGCGCGGCTTTGCTGCTGTGCAAACTGGCTCAGATCGCCATAGCTGGTCACGCCCAACACCTCAAAGCCCTCAGACTCGATGGCCTGAGCCAAGGCGCGGATGCCAAGGCCCGAGGTGTTCTCGGACCGAAAATCTTCGTCAATGATGACAATGGGGAAACGGAACTTCATGGAGCACTCCCAAGCGCACGAAAAACATCAATAAGGCGCGAAGTGTAAGGACATATCGTGACCAGCCCATTTTGCAGGCATGCTTTTGCCTGAGAATGTGGCGATCAGCACACACTTGAGGATCAACATGGCGGAATCAACGGTCTGGTGGGTCTTGGCAGGGGCACTGATCGCGGTTGAATTGCTCTCAGGCACGTTTTACCTGTTGATGATCGCTATCGGGCTGGCAGCAGCGGCCGTGGCTGCGAACTTGGGGGCCAGCCTGAGCGCCCAAATCGTGGTCGCGGCGGTGGTGGGAGGTGGCGCAGTAATCGCTTGGCGAGCTTATAAACAACGCCGACCGTCCGCGCCACGCGCTTCAGCCAACCCGGATGTCAACCTGGACGTGGGAGAAACCGTGCACATCGAGGCATGGGATGACCAGGGCCATGCCAGTGTCAAATACCGCGGCGCCAACTGGCAGGTGGTGATTGCGCCAGGCGTCACTGCGCTACCGGGGGCTTGTACGATTGTTGAAGTCTTGGGCAACCGCCTGATCGTCAGACCGGCTTGAGCCGTAATTTTGTTTTTTTGGAGACTCCATGGAAATTGCCCTCATTTTGCTGTTCATAGCGGTTATTTTTGTCACGCAATCGGTCAAGGTGGTGCCTCAGCAGCACGCCTGGGTGGTTGAAAGATTGGGTAAGTACAACGGCACTCTAACGCCGGGGTTGAGCTTTCTGATGCCATTTATCGACAAAGTGGCTTACAAGCATGTGCTCAAAGAGATTCCACTAGACATCCCCAGCCAAGTCTGCATCACTCGGGACAATACGCAGTTGCAGGTTGACGGCATTTTGTATTTTCAAGTGACTGATGCCATGCGCGCCAGTTATGGCTCCAGCAACTACATCATGGCGATTTCTCAGCTGGCGCAGACCTCGCTGCGCTCGGTGATCGGCAAACTTGAACTGGACAAGACCTTTGAAGAGCGCGACATCATCAATGCGCAGGTGGTACAGGCGATTGACGAAGCGGCCTTGAACTGGGGCGTTAAGGTACTTCGCTACGAGATCAAGGACCTGACACCGCCCAAGGAGATCTTGCATGCCATGCAGCAACAGATCACTGCTGAACGCGAGAAGCGCGCCCTGATCGCCGCCTCTGAGGGCCGGCGGCAAGAGCAGATCAACATTGCCACGGGTGAGCGCGAAGCCTTCATCGCCCGTTCTGAGGGGGAAAAGCAGGCAGTCATCAACAAGGCGCAAGGGGATGCCGAGTCTATCCTCGCAGTGGCCGAGGCGACCGGCCAAGCGATCGAGCGCATCGCTGCGGCGATTCGCCAACCGGGCGGCGCCGATGCGGTGCAACTTAAAGTGGCAGAAAAAGCGGTTGAAGCCTACTCACGCGTGGCGGCGGACGCGACAACAACGCTGGTAGTTCCGAGCAACATGAGCGAGGTGTCGGCCCTGATCGCGTCCGCCATGAAAATGGTGCAGTCGCAGCAAAAAACCTGATCAAACTGCTCCTGGGCCAGCCTTGAAATGTGCTAGCCAAGCCGCCACCGCCGATTTTGGCATCGGACGGCCAAAGTGATAGCCTTGGGCGTAGGTGCAGCCCATGGCCTCGAGCTGATCGGCGATGACCTGATCCTCAATGCCTTCAGCCACGGTCGTCATGCCAAGACCGCGCGCCAACTCCAGTGCGGTCTTGACAATATGCAAACTGCGTTCCGAGGTGTTGATCTGTTGAACAAATGACTTGTCGATCTTGATACAAGAGAAAGGCAGGGTTTGCAGGTAATCCAGTCCCGCGTAACCAGTGCCGAAATCATCCAGGGCAATGCCAACACCAGTAGCGCGAAGCTGCCCAAGCGCCTGAGACACCTGGTCGATGCTGCGGATGACAATGGTTTCTGTCAACTCGACCCTCAGCTCATGGGCAGGAATACCTCGGCCGCTCAAGCTGCTGGTGATGGCATCGACGATGTGGTCGCTGCCCAATTCAGGTGCTGACAGGTTGATGCTCATCTGGCAAGCTCCCCCAGCGGGGCATAGGCTGCGCAGGTCCAGCCAGTCGGTCGTGGCTCGCTCCAGCACCCATTGCCCAACGCGGTGAATCAGTCCGGTTTTTTCGGCCAGCGGAATGAACTCCATCGGACTGATCAGGCCCAACTTTGGGTGATGCCAACGCAGCAGCGCCTCGAAGCCAGCCAGAGATTGGTCTCCGAAAGCGATGATCGGTTGGTAGAACAGCTCCAGTTGATCTGCCTCCAGCGCGTGAGAGAGGTCGCGCGCCAGAGACAAGGTCCGCACGGCAGAGGCCTGCAAGTCACGATCCTGCTGCTCGCCATAGGCCGCGTCACCAACTTGGCCTACCCCTTGTGCCGGGCCTTGTCCCGACGCATTGCCAGCCCCGAAGGGATTGCGAAATCTTGCCAATAGAAGGCGCAGCAGGTGCTGGATCACTGGGTCGGCCCGAAGCAGCAGTTGCTCGACGTGGTCACGCTCTATCCGAACCAATTTTGTGGGCACCAAAGCCCTGATGGTGGCTGTCCGTGGCTGTCGGTCAAGCAACGCCACCTCGCCAAACATGGCGCCTTCTGTAAGCACAGCCACTAAACGTTGGTCGGCACCTTCGCCACGCAAGACTTCGACGCAGCCTTCTTCAATCACATAGGCACATATGCCAGGATCTCCCGCTCGGCAAATGATGTCGAGCGGCGCGAAGATTTCTCTCGTCAATCCATCCATGGCAAACCCGCCCATTACGGTAGTTCTAAAGCAGCGGAAGTGTTACTGAGCTTCGACTATAGCGTCATACCCACTGGCCAAAACTCAAGGGCGTGGCATCTTTAAGGTTTTTGGCGAACATCGCCATGCCGGCTTCGGCCGAGGCTTTCATGATGTCAAAAGCAGCTTGCGGATCTTTGATGTCCTTGATGGATGCCATGGTTTCAGCCATGGCATCCTGAGCTTCTTTGGCCTGGTTTTGGACCAAGTCAGCCCAGACCTTCAGGTTGTCCTGAACGGGTTTGATGGCATCCTGCATCGCGTCAGCGTTGAATTTGGACGCAGCGTCAGTCATGGTCTTTGCGATGGCTTCGAAGGAGACCCCAATGCACTAACTCATATCACTTGCTAGGCTTATGCGCCTCCTGGGCGGCCTTTTTCGCCTCTAACGCCGCCAGGTGCGATTCATGTTCTGCCCGATGCGCCAAGATTACATCGCGGTTTTTGATGGCATAGGCATCGCCTTTTTTGGCAGCACGTACGTAATAGTTCAGCGCGCGTGACTCGTCTTCTTCGACACCCTGACCATGCTCGTACATAAAGCCCAGGTTGGACAAGGCGCCGACATGGTCTTTTTCGGCTGCAAGCCGGTACCAGTCCATGGCCAAGTGATAGTCTTGTTTCACACCCCGTCCATTGCTATACATAAAGCCAATCTTGGTCTGCGCGTCGGCATTGCCTTTGGCTGCGGCCAATTTGAACCAGCGCAGCGCCTCATGTAAATCCTCTGCCACACCCTGCCCGTGCTCATACAACAAGCCCACATGCAGTTGCGCCGTGCTGTAGCCGGCGTCTGCCGCGCTGCGAAACCAATGCATGGCTTGCGAAAAATCCTGCTTGATATCCACGCCGTGCTCGTAAATCTGGCCCAAGCGGGTTTTGGCTTCCAAATGGCCCTGCGCGGCGGCCTGTTTGTACCAGTCAGCCGCTTTGGCATAGTCGCGCTCCACGCCGTGGTGGTTTTCATACATCAGGCCTATGGCGAACTGCGCCTCGGCCAAACCGTGGGCCGCTGCCATTTTGTAGCACTGCATGGCGAACTGAAAATCCTGCTTGGCACCCTTGCCTTGTTCGCACAACATGCCCAGTCGCCATTGCGCCTCGCCATTGCCGTGGGTGGCAGCTTGCTTGTACCAATTCAAGGCCTGCGCAAAATCTTCGGGGGTGCCCTGCCCGTTTTCAAACATGAGGCCCAAGTTGAGTTGCGCTTCCGTCAGACCCTGGGCCGCCGCCAATTTGTACAGCGTCATGGCTTCAGCGTAGTTTTGAGGTACGCCCCGGGCAAAATGCATCAGCACCGCCATGTCGTATTGCGCCTGGGCGGCGCCTCTTGCTGCCTCGTCACGTGCGCGTACCACTTCCGTTTCAATCGCGGCGGCAATTTGCGCTTGTTGGCGCAGCAGCTCTTCCATTTTGCTCATGACACATTCCTTTGTTGAATTCGGGGCGGCGGCGGCTGCAAGTATGCGCCAGAACAATTGACACTCGCCGGTTTGAAATCGTCGCAGCGCGGCATGGTCGCAGCCTTGCGTCAACCGCTCATCCTGGGTGCCGCTTTCATCGATCAGTTCGGTTCGAGTCAAATCTATGCAATGTGCTTGGCACGCCGAGTACAAGAGGTGCGCAATTTCGATGATGGTGAAGAACCGGCGGACCACCTCCAGCGAATGCTGTATGCCCGCTTCGGTTTCGTTGTCCACGGCGCTAGTTGACTGATGCCATCGAGTTTTACAAAAGGAAAGAATGGGAATTCGCATTTTTGGACTGCACCCTCCCCCGTACCCTTTGGCAAACTTTGGATTCGATGATTTGCGCTCTATGTGCCTCGGCTTATTTTTGGGCGAAAAAAAAGCCAAGTCTTTAATCTACTTGGCTTTTTCCATTTTTCCTTCGTATTCCTAAGATACGTTCTGATAGTTCTGGCGGAGCAGGCGGGATTCGAACCCGCGGTGGGTTTAACCCCACGCACGCTTTCCAGGCGTGTGACTTAAACCGCTCATCCACCGCTCCGTTGGTAGCATTTTAACTGAGGCAGACACTGGGTCAGCCAGTGTCTGGCTCGACTGCCAAAAAAAAGCCACCCGAAGGTGGCTTTTTTCAGCTTGCCGTTGAATCAGTTCAGCGCAATCTTTTTGTCACCCTTATAGGTGTAGAGCGTCATGGAGGGGTTCTTCAACTCGCCATTGGACTCAAACATCACGTTGGTGGTGATGCCCTTGTAGTTGGTGTCAGCCAGCTTGGCGGTGTAGACCTTGGGGTCTGCGCTGCCAGCGCGCTTCATGGCGTCGACCAACACATGCACGGCGTCGTACACATAGGGGCTGTAAACCTGGAACTGGCCGGGGTACTTGGTGTCGTAACGCTTTTTCCATGCAGCGCCACCAGGCATTTTCTCCAGCGAAGCACCGCCTTCGGCGCAAATCACGTTGTCAAGCGTCTTGGCACCGGCGGACTGCTTGATCAGGTCCATGGTGCAGATGCCATCACCGCCAAAGTACTTGACGTTGGTCAGGCCAAGCTGCTCCATCTGGCGCAGCATCGGGCCGGCTTGGGGGTCCATGCCACCGAAGAACACGCCATCGGGGTTTTTGGCCTTGATGGCGGTCAGGATGGACATGAAGTCCACCGACTTATCGGTGGTGAACTGCTCATCCACGATGGTGATGCCCTTGGTGGCAGCCGTGCGTTTGAACACTTCAGCCACACCTTGGCCATAAGCAGTGCGGTCGTCAATCACGGCAATGCGCTTGAGCTTGAGCGCGTCAGCCGCATAGAAGGCCAGTCCAGCGCCAAGCGCGTTGTCATTGGCCAGCAGACGCCAAGTGGTCTTGTAGCCGGGCTTGGTTAGGTTGGGGTTGGTGGCCGATGGGGTGATGTGGGGGATGCCGCAATCGTTGTAGATTTTGGATGCGGGAATCGTGGTGCCCGAGTTCAGGTGACCAGCGACGCCAGCGACCTTGGCGTCGCACAGTTTTTGTGCAACGGCTGCACCTTGCTTGGGATCGGCTGCATCGTCTTCTGCCACGAGTTCGAACTTGACCTTTCTGCCACCGATGGTGACGCCGGCAGCATTCAGATCTTCAATGGCCATGCGGGCCCCATTTTCGTTGTCCTTGCCGTAGGCCGCTTGCGCACCGGAAATCGGAGCGACGTGACCGATCTTGACGACCATGTCTTGTGCCAGGGCGACGCCTGCGGCTGCTGCGATAGCGGCGGCAACTGTAACTTTGAACTTCATTTGCATAGACAACTCCATGAATTTAAAAAAATTGTGAATAAACGCTCTACACCCTCAACGATACAGCAATTTCCAAGCCATCCACCTAGGGAAGACCCCGCCCCTTACCTTGCTAATGCGGCCCTGCAACTCTAAGCGTGAACTATCCGGTGAAAGTTTGACGCAAAGCACAAAACTGGTGCCCGAGCCCGTTTAAGGACCGCTTTTAAGTTTCAGGTCGTGTCCTGTGATGGTGTAACCGCGGTCGGCATAGTGACGCCAGCGGGCGCGAGCCAACTGCCGGTCAGAATCGTTCAGCCCAACCACCTCGATCACCCGCTCAAAGCGCTCAAACCCTGCCGGTACGTCGTCCCCCAGATTCACCAAGACCTGTCGGTGTGCCAGGCCGTGCGTGTCGGCGGCCAAAACCACGGGTGACGCGGCAAGAAGTTCAGGTTCAGACTGTGCTCGGCAGTGCGGCACAAAGTCAGTAGCCGAAAACGTCCAGAGGTCCGAATCCAGCCTGTCCAGTTGGTCAGCAGGGCCGACAACCACCAGTTGAGCCTCGGCAGCTACTGCCTTACGCAACAGACGGCAGACGTAGGCCAGCCGATCAGGCGCATTGAAGTGGAAGGCGATTTCGGTCACCGCGACTTCGGCGCAGCAGGGTTGAGTAAATACTCTAGCAACAGGGCCACCGGGCGCCCAGTGGCGCCCTTGGCCGCGCCGCCTTTCCATGCCGTGCCCGCGATATCGAGGTGCGCCCAAGGGAACTTGGCCGTAAAGCGTTGCAGAAACTTGGCCGCCGTGATAGCGCCGCCGGGGCGCCCCGCGACGTTGGCCACATCGGCAAAGTTGGTCTTCAGACCCTCTGCGTAATCGTCGTCAAGCGGCATGCGCCAGCACAAATCTTGCGCGGCGTCGCCGGCTGCCAGCAGTGCCTCGGCCAAGTCGTCGCTGGGCGAGAACATGCCGCTGCGCACCGCACCCAGCGCGATCACGCAGGCACCGGTCAGGGTAGCGATGTCGACCACAGCGTGTGGCTTGAAGCGTTCGGCGTAGGTCAGGGCATCACACAGCACCAGCCGACCCTCAGCGTCGGTATTCAAAATCTCGATCGTCTGCCCGCTCATGCTGGTCACCACATCGCCGGGCTTGACGGCGCGGCCATTGATCAAGTTCTCGCAGGAGGGGATCAGTCCCACCACATTGATTGCCGGCTTGAGGTCGGCCAGCGCCCTGAACACCCCCAGCACACTGGCGGCACCCGACATGTCGAACTTCATTTCGTCCATTTCAGGGGCGGGCTTGATCGAGATGCCGCCGCTGTCAAAAGTGATGCCCTTGCCAACCAAAACGGTGGGCGCTTTGGTCTTGGCTGCACCGTCATAGCGCAAAACAATGAATCGCAGGGGTTGCTCGGACCCCTGTGCCACCGCCATGAAGGAGCCCATGCCCAGCTTGGCCACCTGAATCGGACCCAGCACCTCACATTTGATGCCGGACAGCTTGCCCAGGGCGCGCGCCGCCCCGGCCAGCAGCATTGGGGTCGCGTGATTAGCTGGCCGGTTAGCCCACTCTTTGGCCAGCTCAACCCCCGAGACAGTGGCAGTTGCCCGCTGAAAGCCGGCTTGCAATCCCGCGACGGCCGGCACGCCGATCACCACACGCAGCACAGTTCGGCCCTCAGGCTTGGATTTGGTGCTGGTATACACATAGGTGGCGTCTGCCACCGCGGTAACGGCGGCTCGGAGGGCGGCCGACTGCGGCGTGGTAGCAAAGCAAACGTCGATTTTTTTGAGCTTGGCCCCTTTGAGCTGACCTATGGCAGCGCCCAGTGCCTGGCGCACTTCGCGGGCCGAGCCCTCGCCTACTCCTGCCAGCACCAAGCGATTGGCCAGCACACCAGCGGGACGATACGCGAGCAGGGCTTTCCCCGCTTTGGCATCAATATCACCCGATTTCAAAGCCACAGACAGCAGCGCCGAGACTGCATCCTTGCCAGGCTTGAAGTCACCACCAAAAAGCAGCACCATGGCTTCGCATTTCTCCAGTGCTGCGCCGCTCAAATCAAGTGCTTTGAGTTCAAAGTTCATAATTCACATCTTTCAATCGTTGAGATTTTGGGTTTAATTCCTGACTCGGAGCTGGATCGGCACCGAGAATTAGCCGTTCATGTTATTCCATTCTTCTATTCGCAAAGAGTTGGCGCGCAGTTTTGGCGCAACGCTGATCGTGCTGGCCACGGTGGTCATGACGATGACGCTGATCCGCACGCTTGGGCAGGCAACCCGCGGCAATTTCGCGCCTGAAGACGTGATGCTGGCAATGGGCTATGCCGTGTTGTCGGACATGCCCACCCTATTGGCCCTGAGCCTGTTCATTGCGATCATCGCCACCCTATCGCGCATGTACCGGGATAGCGAAATGGTGATTTGGTTCGCCAGTGGCAAGGGCTTGCTCGCGCTGTTGAGACCCCTGTTGCGTTTTGCCTCGCCGGTGCTGCTGGTGGTCGTGGTACTGGCGCTGTGGGTGTTGCCGTGGTCAAAGCAGCGGCTCGACGACATGCAAGAGCAGTATGAAAAGCGGGGTGACATCGAACGGCTGGAGCCTGGGCAGTTTCAGGAATCAGCCAATGGGCAGCGTGTCTTTTTTATAGAAAAAGATGCCAGCGGCAAAATTGCTGGCAGCAACGTTTTTATCGCGAGTTCAGAGGAGGGAAAGGACACCATCACGTCCGCCCGCAGTGGTCGCATCGAAACCGTAGGTACCGACCGCTTTCTGGTTCTTGAAAACGGGCAGCGACTGGACCGCATGACCGAACAATCGGGTCTGAAGATCAGCGAATTTGCAGAGTACCGCGTCAGGGTGGGCGAAGATATCCTGGGCAGCCAAACGTCGACCTCGGTGCATGCGCGGCCCACCTGGGGTCTGATTCAGGGAGGGACGCCCTCAGAACTGGCCGAACTGTCCTGGCGTATCGGTCTCATTCTGGCGGCCATCAACTTCACGGTGATTGGGCTGGCTGTGTCTAGCGTTAACCCGCGCGTCGGGCGCAGTGCCAACGTGGTTTTCGCCTTGTTTGCCTTCGTCGTCTATTTCAATTTGTTGAACCTGGGCCAAAACTGGATTTCATCAAAGCAGCTGTCCTTTGGCGCCCTGATGCTGGGCTTGCATGGCGGGGTCTTGGTGATCACTCTGTTTTGGCTGATCAAAAGCCACAATAACTGGCAGCGGTGGAGCGTTTTCAAACGGGGCCTGAAACGGCGTACGAAGGCTCGGGCTTGAACACCATCCGCCGGCTCATTTTTCTCGAGGTGCTTTGGGCCGTTGGTTTTGTCACGCTCGGCTTTATCAGCCTGTTCTTCTTTTTCGATTTTGTCGAAGAGCTGCAATCGGTGGGGCGCGCCAGCATCGCCACCTACCAGCTGGTGCACGCTCTGACTTATGTCTTGCTCATGGTACCCAGCCACCTGTACGAGCTGCTGCCTATCGCCGTGCTGATAGGCACCATTTTTGTCATGGCGCGGTTTGCCAGAAGTTCGGAGTTCACCATCTTGCGCACCAGCGGCCTTGGCCCCTGGCGTGCCCTGCGCACGCTGCTGCAGCTTGGGCTGGTGTTTGTCGTTCTGACCAGTGTCATTGGAGACTACCTGGCACCGATGGCAGATCGGACTGCCCAATTGTTGAAAGCCCGTTACCAAGGGCGCATCACGACCGGGCAAACCGGCGCCTGGTTAAGGGAGCGGCAACCGCATTCACAGTATTCGGTCAACGTCCGTGCCCTCGAATCAGACGGCAGTCTGCGTGGGGTGCGCATGTTTGAGTTTGACAACCAGGGCTTCTTGATATCCGTGACGCAGGCCGAACAAGCGACGATAAATGCCGACAACGCCTGGAGCCTACGTGGTGTGGTGCGCAACGTATTCCCGGCCAGAGATCAGCCAAATGCCCAGATTCAGCTCCTGAAAATGGAAAGCTTTCTCTGGCCGAACCAGATCAGCGCCCAGATGATGTCGGCGGCCCTTCTCAAGCCTGAGCGTATGAGCACCTTCGATTTGTTTCAATACATTCAGCATCTGGAGGCCAATCAGCAGTCGGCCCAGCGCTACGAAATCGAGTTTTGGCGCAAAGTTTTTTATCCTTTGAGCTGCTTGGTCATGGTGGTGCTGGCATTGCCCTTTGCCTATCTGCATTTTCGTGGCGGTGGCATCTCGACTTATGTGTTTGGCGGCGTCATGGCGGGCATCAGCTTTTTTCTATTGAACAACCTTTTTGGGCACATGGGCAATTTGCAAAACTGGCAGCCCTGGCTCAGTGCTGCCCTGCCCGGCCTGATTTACTCTGCGTTGTCGCTGGCGGCTTTTGGCTGGCTGGTGTTGCGACGCTGAACAAGCAGACCAATATGAACGCAACGCCACTATCATCGCCCCAGCGCGCCGTCGTCCTCTTCGCCCATGGCTCACGGGACCCGCTTTGGCGCCAACCCATTGAGGCGGTAGCGGCCCGCATGGCAGACAGCGCGCCGCAAGTGCCAGTGCGATGCGCCTATCTGGAGCTTTGCGCGCCAGACCTCAACACCGTGGTGCACGAACTGCTGGCCTTGGGAGTGCAATCAATGACCGTCGTGCCCATGTTCCTGGGCGTTGGCAAACATGCCCGGGAAGACCTGCCGCTGTTGATGCAAGCCTTGCAGGCGCAGCATCCGCGTATCCAGTTGACACTGCGTCCAGCCATTGGCGAAGACCCGGCAATGATCGAATTGATGGCAAAGATCGCACTGTCCCCAGGGGAATAGATGTCTACAGCATAATAAATATCATTCTTAGTTGATATTTGATATGAACCTACACCAATTTCGTTTTGTTCAAGAAGCCGTCCGCCGGAACTTGAACCTCACAGAAGCAGCCAGGGCCTTGCACACTTCGCAGCCGGGCGTGTCCAAAGCCATCATCGAGCTGGAAGAAGAATTGGGCATTGAAATTTTTGCCCGCCATGGTAAACGAATTAAACGCATCACCGAACCTGGCCAACATGTGCTCAAGAGCATCGAGTTGATCCTGCGTGAGGTCGGAAACCTTAAGCGCATTGGGGAACAATACAGCGCCGAGGACAGCGGCACCCTGTCGATTGCCACCACCCACACCCAGGCCCGCTATGTGCTGCCCGAGCCAGTGGCGCGCTTGCGCGAAGCCTACCCCAAGGTCAATGTCAGCCTGCACCAGGGCTCGCCCGAACAGGTCGCGCGCATGCTGATCGACGAGGTGGCCGAGATTGGTATCGCCACCGAGTCCCTGGCCACCTACGCCGAACTGGTCACCCTGCCCTGCTATGAGTGGCAGCATGTGCTGGTGCTGCCGTTGGGCCACTCGCTCGGGCAAAAAGAGCACCTGACACTTGAGGACATCGCCCAGGAGCCGCTGATCACCTACCACCCGGCCTACACCGGGCGCACCCGCATCGACCAGGCCTTTGCCACGCGCAAACTCGCCCCCCGTATTGCGCTTGAAGCCATTGACTCGGACGTGATCAAGACCTACGTGCGCTTAGGGCTCGGGGTGGGCATCGCCGCTGAAATGGCGGTGCGCGACGTGGTGGCCGACGGCGCCAAAAGTGACTTGATGGTGCGACCTGCCGGACACCTGTTCGGGCAAAATGTAACCCGGGTCGCGTTCAAGCGCGGCGCCTATCTGCGCAATTTCGTCTACAAGTTTGCCGAATTGCTCAGCCCCCGGCTCGGCCGCGACCTGGTCGCCCGCGCCATGACCGGCCATGTAAACGATTACGAACTCTAACCCACCATGATGACGTCCACCCCCACCCTGCACACCAAGCTGCCCAAGGTCGGCACCACCATTTTTACAGTGATGTCGGCGCTGGCAACCGAGCACAAGGCGGTCAACCTCGGCCAGGGTTTCCCTGATTTCAACTGCGACCCGCGGCTGGTGGAGGGCGTGACCTCGGCCATGACCCAGGGCCTGAACCAGTACCCGCCCATGACCGGCGTGCCAGCCCTGCGCGAGGCCGTAGCGGCCAAGGTGCAAGCCGTGTATCGCCGCCACTATGAGCCCGCGACTGAGATCACCATCACGGCCGGTGCCACGCAGGCCATCATCACCGCCATTCTGGCCGTGGTGCACCCCGGTGACGAGGTGATCGTGCTCGAACCCTGCTACGACAGCTATATCCCCAACATCGAACTAGCGGGTGGGGTCACGGTGCCGGTGCCTCTGACACCGGGCAGCTTCAGGCCTGATTTCGACAAAATCGCCGCCGCGATCACCCCCAAAACGCGCGCCATGCTGATCAACTCACCGCACAACCCCAGTGGCATGGTCTGGACCGCTCAGGAGATGCTGCAGCTGCAAGAGTTGCTGGCGCCGACCAATATCCTGCTGATCAGCGACGAGGTCTACGAGCACATGGTGTTCGACGGCGTGGCGCATGAGAGCGCGGCGCGCTACCCAGGCTTGGCCGCACGGGCCTTCATCGTGTCAAGCTTTGGCAAAACCTACCATGTGACAGGCTGGAAAGTGGGCTATGTGGCCGCGCCAGCGTCCCTGAGCGCCGAGTTCCGCAAGGTGCACCAGTTCAATGTGTTTACTGTCAACACCCCGGTGCAGCATGGCCTCGCCGCCTACATGGCTGATTCCGAGCCTTATTTGGGGCTGCCAGCCTTTTATCAGCGCAAGCGCGACCTGTTTCGCGCCGGCCTGGCCCATACCCGCTTCAAGCTGCTGCCCGGTGAAGGCACGTATTTTCAGTGTGTGGACATTTCCGATGTCAGCGACCTGAGCGAAGCCGAGTTCTGCCAATGGCTCACTCGCGAGATCGGCGTCGCTGCCATCCCGTTGTCGGCCTTTTATGGCGACGGCTTTGACCAGCGCGTGGTGCGTTTCTGTTTTGCAAAGAAAGACGAGACCTTGAATGCAGCGCTGGAGCGGCTGTCTCGCTTGTAAGCGAACAGTCCGGGGCATGAGCCTCAGCTACCCAGCTGGGTCCAGGCCTTGTCCAGCCGCTTCACACTGACCGGCTGCGGTGTCCGCAGTTCTTGGGCGAAGAAGCTCACGCGCAGTTCCTCCAGCAGCCAGCGGAACTCCAGCATGCGCTCATCGGTCACGCCCTTGCGCTCTGCGACCAGCCGCCAGTAGCGCTGCTCCAGTGGCCGCAGTTCGGCCAACCGGGCGGCATCGCGCGCAGGGTCGGCGCGCAGCTTCTCCAGCCGCAGCGTGATCGCCTTGAGGTAGCGCACCACATGCTGCAGCGCGCCCCAGGGGGTTTGCACCAGAAAGCGTTTGGGCAGCAGGCGCGCCAATTGCTGTGCGGCATCGGCACTGGCCTCAGCCGCCTGCTTGCCGTCGCGGATCTTGCGCGCCGCCACCGCGTACTCGGCCAGAATCAGCGCCGTCAGCCGTGCGACTTCGGTCGCGATCAGGGTCAAGCGGCCGCGGCCCTCGTCAAGCCGGCGCTTGAAATCAGCTTCCTGCGTCGGCAAAGGCTCCAGCAGAAAAGCCCGATCCAGCGCCACCGCAATAATTTGCTCGCGCAATTCCTCCAGTGTGCCGCCGCCCGAGCCGTCTGCGGCCTTGCCCAGTTGCATGAAGGCGGCCGCCATTTTCTGCAGTTCAGGGATATTTTTCTCCAGATACTTGAGTGCATCCTTGATCTGCAGCGCAAACAGCCGCCGCAGGCCGGCGCGGTGGCGTGCTGCGGCGGCCTCGGGTTCGTCAAACACCTCCACCGTCACGGCATCACCGGCATCGATCAGGGCCGGGTAGCCGATCAGGGTCTGCGCGCCTTTGCGGATCTCCAGCAGCTCGGGCAGTTCGCCAAAGGCCCAGCTGGTGTAGCGCTGGCTGGCCAAATCCGGCACTGCCGGGATTGCTACTTTTTTAGGAGCTACCGAGCCAATACCAGCGTGGCCTGGAGCCACTTTTGGCTCCAAATTTTCCGGGCTGGTCCGCTGGCTGGCTACCTTCAGCGCGGCCAGCGCCTGGAAGGCGCCGCGCGCCTGGGCGCCGAGTTCGGACTTGAGTGCACCCAGGTTGCGCCCGGTGCCCAGCAAGCGGCCGTGCTCATCAACCACCCGGAAATTCATGAAAGCGTGCGGGCTGAGCATGTCGAGCTTGAAGTCATTGCGTGCAATGTCCACCGCGCTGGCCTTGCGCGCGAGCTTGAGCACCGCATCGGTCAGCGAGCCCTGGCCAAAAAGCTCGGGCACGTTAAGTGCCTCGGCCATCTGATTGGCCGTCTCGGGCAAGGGGACCAGTCGCGAGCGCGGGCGCTGGTGCAGGGTTTTGAGCA
>CAXNFT010000004.1:0-32910 GCA_964201255.1 Rhodoferax sp. | reverse complement strand
GGGCCAGCGGCCCGCTGGGGTAACCCAGACCAAGGGTGACGGCAGTCTCTAGGTCGTTGGGTGAACAAATACCCTGCTGACAAATATCGCTGGCAATGTTGACAATGGTTGCGACCACCCGTTGCGTCACAAAGCCACCACTGTCGCGGATCACACTGACCGGCTTGCCATCGCGCGCAAACAGGGCATGAGCGGCTTGTCGCATATCCAGACGAGTGGCCGGATTGGTCGCCAGAACCCTGCGACGTGTTGTGGCGTCATCCACCAGCATGTCAATGCCGACGGTGCGAGCCGGGTCGAGGCGCTCGACCACGGCCACTGTGGTGATGTCAAAACCCAACGGTGCTACCAGACTCAGGGCCTGCGGCGACGGCGATGCGCCCGTTTCTATGCGGGCACCGAGGTTTTTGACCAGCAGCAGCAACTCGGCCCGACGCGCTGCGCGCGGTGACACCCAGACCGGTGGTAGATCGTCGACCGTTGGCGCAATGGCCTCGGGGCTGACCTGAGCGACGCCCTGTTGGTAGCTGTAAAAACCTTCGCCTACTTTTTTCCCGAGCAGCCCGCCTGCGAGCCGCTGTGCCGTGATCACGCTCGGCCGGTACCTCGGCTCCTCGTAGTATTGGTGGTAGACCGATTCCATCACCGGGTGGGACACGTCAAGCGCGGTGAGGTCCATCAGTTCAAACGGACCGAGCTTGAAGCCAATTTGGTCTTTTAGGATGCGATCGACCGTCGAGAAGTCGGCAACGCCCTCGCTCACCAGTCGCAATGCCTCCGTGCCGTAACCGCGCCCGGCATGGTTAACGATGAAGCCTGGCGTATCTTGAGCCCTTACTGGCGTGTGGCCCATCTGCCTGGCAAACGCGGACAAAGCGTCGCAAACCGTTGCGTCAGTCTTCAGGCCAGCGATCACCTCCACCACTTTCATCAGCGGCACAGGATTGAAAAAGTGAAAGCCCGCCAGCCTTTGCGGCCGATTGAGCCGAGCGCCCAGCGCTGTGATCGACAGCGAAGACGTGTTGCTGGCCAGCACAGCATCGGGCGCCAGCAGTTCCTCGAGTTGACAAAAAAGGTCGGCCTTGGCTTCAAGCCGTTCCACAATTGCCTCAATGACCAGTTGGCAGGTGGCCAGTTGGGCCAAGGAAGCCACGCTGCCGAGGCGGGACTTGTAGATTGCAACCTGAGCTGGCTCCAAACGGCCCTTGTCCTGCAACTTGTCCCATTGTGTAAAGACCGCCGCTTGCGCTGCCGCACTGGCGCTGGATTGGGTGTCGAACAGCAAGACGGTGCTGCCCGCCTGGGCCGCCAACTGGGCGATACCGCGGCCCATGGCGCCCGCGCCAATAATGCCGACCTGTGAAAAATTGGGGATCATCATTTAGATTAGGGCTAGCAAGTGGGCCAGAGCAGATAGGGGGCGACTCGCTGGCGCCCGGCGTTGATCAGCGACGAACCTGCAGCGCGCCTGGGTTGACGATGTTGGTCGGCGTGCCTTTGATGAAGTTAATGACGTTGTCAAACGCTGCGCTGAAGTACAACTCGTAGCTGTTTTGCTCGACGTAGCCGATGTGGGGCGTGCAAATGCAGTTCTCCAGCCGCAGAAGGGCGTGGCCCTGCAAGATGGGCTCAGACTCAAACACGTCGACCGCGGCCATGCCCGGCCGGCCGCGGTTGAGTGCCGCCATCAGAGCATCGGGCTCAATCAATTCAGCGCGTGAAGTGTTGACCAAAACGGCGGTGGGCTTCATCTTCGACAGGTCGTCCAGCCGCACCGTGCCTCGGGTGTCTTCAGACAGTCGCAAGTGGAGCGAGAGCACGTCACACCGCGCGAAGAAGTCTTCCCGGCTGCTGGCGGCTTCAAAGCCATCGACGACAGCGCGTTCACGCGACGAGTCACGGCCCCAGACCAGGACCTTCATGCCAAAGGCCTCGCCATAACCAGCCACTAACTGGCCGATTTTCCCGTAGCCCCAGACGCCCAGCGTTTTGCCCTTTAGCACTGTGCCGACGCCAAAATTGGGGGGCATCGCGCCCGACTTCAAACCGGACTGCTGCCAGACCCCGTGTTTCAAGTTGGCAATGTAGTGGGGCAGGCGGCGCATGGCGGCCATGATCAATGCCCAAGTGAGCTCTGCCGGCGCCGTGGGCGAGCCAGTGCCGTCTGCCACGGCGATGCCGCGCTCAGTGCAGGCTGCCACGTCGACATGTGGCCCGATTTTGCCGGTTTGCACCACCAGTTTTAGCTTGGGCAGCTTTTCAATCAAGGCGCGCGCCAGGTGGGTGCGCTCCCGATTCAGAACAATCACATCGGCGTCCTTCAGGCGGACGGACAATTGGCCCAGACCCTTGACGGTATTGGTGTAGACCTTTGCCTGGTAGGGTTCAAGCCGGGCTGCGCAGGGCAGTTTTCTGACGGCGTCTTGATAGTCATCAAGGATCACAATATTCATGACAGAGATTGTGCCTTGGTAGGACAGCCGACTAAAGCTGTCGTGCAATTTCTTGCCTGATGGCGCCCGTGGCTGGGAGACTGGCCCAACCGGTCAACGGGATTTTAGCAGTTTATTGTCAGGCAGATTCGCGTGCGACCAATCGGTCAAGCTCGGCGCAGACATCGGCCATGCGGCCAGATATGACCATTCGGCCTACATGGCTGGCGGGCTGGCCAGACTCGACGATGCGTTCAATGCGCAGCGGCCGGGCACGGTGTGTTTGAGCATGAGAAATGCCTCTGGCCCTTGCTGCCATTGGTCTGTATGCTATCGAATTAGGAGTTTTCGACCTGTGTGTGGCCGGGATGCTTGGCGCTTGTTCGGCGCGACTTGTGCTTGGGTGTGGTAGCACCCAGCGTGCCCAGGCTTGAACAGGGGACATCAGGTCGGAAATCGCGAAGAGGGCAATGCTCATGGGTTAGGTCCTTGGCTGATCACATCAGCATGGTGTTGCGGATCAGGCCAACGGCCAGTCCTTCGATTTCAAATGGCTCACCTGGCTCGACCACGATGGTTTGGTAGTCGGGGTTTTCCGGGTGCAACTCAATTTGGTCCTTGTTGCGCCGGAAACGTTTGACGGTGACTTCGTCGCCAAGGCGGGCGACCACGATTTGTCCATTCTTGGCGTCTTTGGTGGCTTGCACAGCCAGTAAGTCACCGTCCATGATGCCCGCATCGCGCATGGACATGCCCCTTACCTTGAGCAAGTAGTCGGGTTTGCGCTGGAACAGGCTGTTTTCTAGGTAATAGGTTTGGTCGACATGCTCTTGCGCGAGAATCGGCGAGCCGGCGGCAACCCGTCCAATGAGTGGCAAGGCCAATTGGGCAAAGCCTGGTAGGGGCTGAGAATATTGCTTGCTGCGTAGCGCGTTGATCGAGCGCATGGCATCGCTCCTTAGCCTGATGCCGCGTGACGTGCCGCTGACAAGCTCGATCACGCCTTTGCGGGCCAGGGCTTGCAGATGCTCTTCAGCGGCATTGGCCGACTTGAAACCCAGCTCGGTCGCAATTTCGGCGCGAGTGGGCGGCGCGCCGGTGCGGGCAATGGCGCTCTGGATCAGATCCAGGATTTGTTGCTGTCGGGCGGTTAGTTTGGGGCTCTCAAGCATGGCGACTCCTGGGCGGTGGTATGCGTTGCTGGGCGGAAAACACTGGTTTCATATCCAGTAACTGTATTTTTAACCAGTTTTATAAAGTTTGCAAGAGATGGTCACAAAAATAGTTGAAAAGATCGTTGTGCTGGGCACTGGAGGCACGATTGCCGGGGTGGCCGGTGATCCGTCTGACAACCTGGCGTACGCCGCAGCACAGTTACCGGTAGCCGAATTGTTGCGAGGGGTTCAAGGTATGGCTGACGCGTTGGCCGGTTGTTCGCTGGTATCGGAGCAGGTGGCGCAGCTTGACAGCAAGGACATGACGTTTGCCGTCTGGCAGCAACTTGCGTTGCGCGTGGACCACCATCTCGCGCAGGACGATGTGCGCGGTATCGTGATCACCCATGGCACTGACACGCTGGAAGAGACCGCTTATTTTCTGTTGTCGGTTTTGCCGTTGGCGGCTCTGACACGCAAACCGGTAGTACTGACCTGCGCCATGCGACCCGCCACCGCGCTATCGCCGGATGGCCCACAGAATCTGTTGGATGCGGTCGCCGTGGCCGGGGTATCTGGCGCCTGTGGCGTGTTGGCAGTCTGTGCGGGCGTGTTGCACTGTGCCCTGGATGTGCAAAAGGTCCATCCCTATCGGCTCGACGCGTTCGGATCTGGGGATGCCGGTCCGCTTGGCTATGTGGAAGAAGGCGTCGTTCGCCTCGTGAAGAATTGGTCTTCAGCCCTTGTCGGATCAAGCGAAGGAGCTATGCATTCGATAGCAAAAGTCAGCCACTGGCCCAGGGTGGAGTTGGTGCTGAGCCATGCCGGGGCCAGTGGGGCGGTAGTGGACGCATTATTTGCCCAAGGGCAAACTGCACTTGGGCCGCTGCGGGGGCTGGTGGTAGCGGGCACCGGTAACGGCTCATTGCACCAGGATTTGGAGGCGGCGTTGCTACGGGCTCAAGCCGGTGGGGTGCGTATCTTGCGCGCGACTCGGTGTGCCTGGGGCCGAGTGCTGCCGATACCAGGGCAGCGCCTACCCGATTCAACAGGTTTGTCGCCAGTCAAGGCCCGAATTGCCCTGATGCTGGCGTTACTGGACTAAGCATTAGCTGGCCAGTGCCGCGAAGGCGCGTGCCTTGATCTCGTCCACGCTGCCGCTACCGCTGATGGCGCGGTACTGAGGGGCATCGCTGGTGCCGGTATGTGCCCAGTCGCTGTAGTAATCGACCAGCGGCCGGGTTTGGGCGCTGTAGACCTCCAGCCGCTTCTTAACGGTCTCTTCCTGGTCATCGGCACGTTGAATCAGGGGTTCGCCGGTGATGTCATCCAGCCCGGCCATTTTTGGGGGGTTGAATTTGACGTGGTAGGTCCGGCCCGAGGCCGGGTGGGAGCGCCGACCGCTCATGCGTTCAACAATGGCGTCAAAAGGCACGTCGATTTCCAGCACATAGTCCAAATTGACGCCAGCAGCCTTCATGGCATCGGCCTGTGGTAGGGTGCGTGGGAAGCCATCAAATAAAAAACCACCGGCGCAATCGGCTTGCGCTAGGCGCTCCTTCACCAGATTGACGATCAGGTCGTCACTGACCAAGCCACCGGACTCCATCACTTGCTTGGCCTGCAGGCCAAGTGGGGTGCCCGCCTTGACGGCAGCGCGTAGCATGTCGCCGGTTGAAATTTGGGGGATAACGTATTTTTGGCAGATGAAGGTGGCTTGTGTGCCTTTTCCAGCGCCGGGAGCGCCCAACAGAATGAGTCTCATGCTTGTCCTTGGAATAATTTGAGTCAGGCCACTCGGCCAGGGTGGCCGCCTGTCAAACGGTGACACCCTCGATTTTGGAGAATAGCACGCACAGCTTTTACCTGGCTGACAAGGCCAGCGCCAAGACCCGACGGTTCAGCGGGTGATCAGGCGCCTTACCCGAGCCAGGTCCTGAGGCGTATCGACGCCGAGACCCGGTGGCTTAAGGGTTACATGGACGGCGATCCGGTGACCGTGCCACATGGCCCGCAGCTGTTCCAGCGCCTCAGTGGTCTCAATGGGTGCTTGCGCGAGTTTGGGAAACTGGCGCAGAAAGCCCGCTCGGTAACCATAGATGCCGATGTGGCGCAGTGCCTGTGGCTGGGTTGGCAGGCCCATCGCCCCAGCGCCCGCGGCGTTCTGTGGTCGGTCCCGCCAGTGCGGAATGGGTGCGCGGCTGAAATAAAGCGCCAGCCCCTGCGCGTCGAGAACCACCTTCACCACATTAGGGTTGCGAAAGTCGGCCTCGTTGTCGATGGCGTGGGCGGCTGTACTCATGCTGGCCTGCGGCTGCTCGGTCAGCAGCTTTGCCACGGCACCAACCAGATCCGGGTCTATCAGCGGCTCGTCCCCCTGCACGTTGACCACGGTGTGCTCATTGGCCAAGCCCAGCAAGCTACTGGCTTCAGCCAGGCGATCACTGCCGGAGGGATGGTCATAGCGCGTCAGCACAGCTTCGACGCCATGGGCGGCGCAGGCTGCCATGATGTCCGCGCTGTCAGTGGCCACCACAACGCGGGGCTGGCTGCCATGGGGCTGACCGAGCAGCACGCGTTGCGCCACCCTCACCACCATGGGCAGACCACCAATGTCGGCCAGGGGCTTGTTGGGCAGCCGTGTAGAGGCCAGTCTTGCCGGTATCAGCACCGTGAAGCTCACAGGCCAAGCTCCTCGTCGCTCAAGGTGCGTGCTTCGTTTTCCAGCAAGATCGGGATGCCATCGCGCACCGGGTACGCCAGGCGCGCGCTGCGCGAGGCCAGTTCCTGTTTGTCGCGGTCGTAGGTGAGTGGGCCCTTGGTGACCGGGCAAACCAGCAATTCAAGTAGTCGAGTGTCCATCAGGCGATGATAGCTTTGCTGGCAGGCTGGCGTTGAGCCATTGGTCAAGCCGCGCCAGGCAGGCCGGCTCCAGCGTCAGCAGCAGGGGTACCGCCAAGGCCTGCGGCCACTTAGGCCATAGCTTAACTGCATCTTTTTCGGTGCAAATCACGCTGTAGCCCTTGAATTCATTGGTGTTTAAGCTATTAAAATCATAGTGATCTGGCAGCATGATCGTGTGTGACAACGACAAACCGCGAGCGCGCAGCATGTCGAAGAACTCGTCTGGTCGGGCGATGGCCGCCAGCGCCAGCAGCGGCGGCTGACCGGGCCCGGCCAATTTATCAAGGGGTACGGTCGAGCCATCCCATTGCCGCGCCAGTGGCGCAAGTTGCCGGTGGGCACGAAAGCCGGCAAAGGCGGGTTTTAGGCCAGTGTGCAGAATGAGATCCACCGGGCGCGGCCAAGGCTCCCGCAGCGGGCCGGCTGGCAATAGCAGGCCGTTGCCGATACCTCGGTCATCAAAAACGCAGATCTCAAAATCCCGGTGCAGCGCGGCATGCTGCAGGCCATCGTCGGCCACGATCACGTCGGTATCGGGGTAATTGGCCAACAACGCGGCAGCAGCTTGTGTGCGACGCTCAGCCACCATGACAGGCACTCCGGTGCTGCGTCGAATCAGAACTGGTTCATCACCTACGTCCTCCGGCCGGCTGTCGGGCAGCCCCTCCATGCAGCCGTGGCTGCGACGTCCGTAGCCGCGTGAGATCACGCCCACGCGCAGGCCCCGTTGACGCAGGTGCTGGACCAGGGCCATCACCACCGGCGTCTTGCCGGCGCCCCCGGCCACCACATTGCCCACCACCATCACGGGCACCTCGAAGCGTTGCGCCGTCAACCAACCCAGTCGGTAGAGCAGGCGTCGGCCTGCCAAGAGGGTCCGGTAAATCAGGCTGAGCGGCCAGAGCAAGTAGGCCAGAGGACCGCGACGTACCCAGCTGCGGGTGAGTGTCAGCTGCCAGCGCAATCCTTGGGCTGCTGGGACCATGGCCTCATGGAGTCCGGTTGGCGCTGGAGGACTGTGTCGCAAAGGTAATTTGGGTCAGGCCAGCGCGCCGAGCCGCTTCCATCACACTGATGACGGACTGATGCCGGGCGCTGGCATCGGCAGAAATAAGCAGAACAGTCTCACGCCCGGCATTGGCTCCTTCAGTGAGAGCTCGCGCCAGCGATTCCACGCTGCGCCCAGCCACTGGCACTTTGTTCACGGTGTAAGCGCCATCTGCCGTCACACCCACCAACACCTCTTTGGCGCGGTCGCGTGGCGCGTCGGCATCGGCCACCGGGAGGGTCAGTTGAAGCTCAGTGAACTTGCTGTACGTGGTGGACAGCATCAAGAAAATAAGCACCACCAGCAGCACATCGATGAATGGAATCAGATTTATTTCAGGCTCATCGCGGGACCGTTGTCGAAAATTCATGGCCTACGCTCCATCAGCGCCGCAAATGGTTGAGTTGTCGTACCAAACGCTCGGACGCCAGTTCCAGCGTCAGCAGGAAGCCATCCACCCGCGCCCTGAAATACCGCCAAAAAATAAGCGATGGAATCGCCACGAGCAGCCCGAAAGCCGTGTTGTAAAGGGCAACCGATATGCCGTGCGCCAGTTGCGCAGGGTTACCGCCCGCTGCGCCACCCGTAGGGGTCTGGGCGCCAAAAATTTCGATCATGCCAACCACCGTGCCGAACAGACCCATCAGCGGCGCGGCAGAGGCGATGGTGGCCAAGGCGCTCAGGTAGCGCTCCAGGCGGTGGGCCACCAGCCGGCCGGTGCCCTCCATGACAGCGCGCAGGTCCTGCTCGCTGCAGCGCGGGTTGCTGTTGAGGGCGCGCAGGCCGCTGGCCAGCACCTCGCCCAGTGCCGAGGTTTGCTCCAGATGGTTCACCACGTCCGGCGGCGGGACCGAGCTCTTCGTGACGCTCAGCACTTCTGCCAGAAGCCGCGGCGGTGCAATTTTGACCGTGCGCAGGCTGATGAAACGCTCAATGACCAAAGCCAGGGCCAACACGGAACAGGCGAGCAGCGGCCAGATTGGCCAGCCAGCAGCTTGTATGATGGAAAACAAAAGGACCCCCAGTTCGATGAGATGCCCTTCAATTATGGACTATCAACTTCAGCCTATCTGCCGCGCCAGTGGGTGGTCCGGAGTGACGCGCCAGCATGGTCATGAGCGTTGGCATGGCTGAGGTCGGTCAGTTGGGCGCGTTCGGTCGGGTCTGGGAGGTGGGCGCGCTCTGCCACGCCATCGCCGATGCACTGGAGGCCCGCTTCAACCCGGTCACCGTCCGCGGCGAGATATCGGGTTTCTCACGCGCCACCAGTGGCCATTGCTATTTTTCGCTCAAGGACGCCAGCGGCCAGCTCAGGTGTGCCATGTTCCGCCGTGCGGCGGGTATGCTGGCTTTTTCGCCACGAGACGGCGAGCTCGTTGAGCTGCGGGGCCGCCTCAGTGTCTATGAACCGCGCGGTGACCTCCAGTTGGTGGTGGAGAGTATGAGCCGGGCCGGGCAGGGCGCCTGGTACGAACAGTTTCTTAAATTACGTGCCACGCTGGAGGCCGAAGGGCTGTTCGATGCCGGTCGTAAACGCCCGCTGCCCCTGATGTCACGCGGCATTGGTATCGTGACTTCTCTGGGTGCGGCCGCCCTGCATGACGTGGTCAGTGCTCTGCAGCGGCGTGTGCCGCACATTCCAGTGGTCGTGGCACCGGCATCAGTGCAGGGGGTCAGTGCGCCAGCTGAGCTGATCGCCGCGCTCACCAACTTGTACCGGCTTACCGAGACCGGGCGAAGCCTGAGCCTAGTCTCGCCGGACAAAGCCGAAGTTCGGCCAATCCCCATGGTGGATGTCATTTTGCTGGTGCGTGGCGGCGGATCGATTGAGGACTTGTGGGCATTCAACGATGAACAGCTGGCCCGCACCATCTTTCGTAGTCCAGTGCCAGTGGTCAGCGGGGTCGGCCATGAGACTGATTTCAGTATTACTGACTTTGTGGCTGACCTGCGAGCCCCCACCCCGACCGCTGCGGCTGAACTGGTGGCGCAGCCGCGAGAAGTCTGGCAGGGCGCACTGGCCATTCTCGAGCACAGATTACAGACGGCCGCCTTTCGTCGACTCGACGTGCAAGCGCAAATGTTGGACCTGATTGCTGGCCGCCTTGGCAGGCCCTCTGCGCTTGTGGCCAGCCAGCGCTTGCGGCTGGCCTCGACCGGGCAGCGACTGCAGGTCTTTTCAATGCATTTTTTAGAACAGAAGCAGCGGACGCTGCATGCGTTGCAGGCGCGATTACCCGCGGCGCTACGCCGACGGTTTGACCTGCAAAAAGAGCAGCTGGACCGCGCCGCGCTTGGCCTGGGGCTGCTCGATCCGTCTCTGGTGTTGCGACGCGGTTACGCCTGGTTGACCGACACACGGGGCCGAACGGTGACTAGCGTCCGGCAGATCACGCTGGGCCAGGCCGTGCGTGCCACCCTTGCGGATGGGGAGGTTGATTTAAATGTGTCAAATTTGCCCTGAACAAAGTTTCTACAATTAACACTTGCAACAACCTACTTTACGAGGACCTCATGGAACACACTCTACCCGCCCTGCCTTATGCCATCGACGCCCTGGCACCCCATTACTCCCGCGAAACCTTGGAGTTTCACCATGGCAAGCACCACAACGCTTATGTGGTGAACCTTAACAACCTGCAAAAAGGTACCGACTTTGAAAGCATGGCGCTGGAAGACATCATCAAGAAGTCCAGCGGCGGCGTTTACAACAACTCGGCCCAGATCTGGAACCACACATTTTTCTGGAATTGCATGAAACCCAACGGCGGCGGTGAACCTGGCGGCGAGTTGGCAGCAGCCATCAATGCCAAGTGGGGCTCTTATGCAGCCTTCCGCGAAGCCTTCGTCAAGTCGGCGGTCGGTAACTTTGGCTCTGGCTGGACCTGGCTGGTGAAAAAGTCTGATGGCTCCATTGATATTGTGAATATGGGTGCAGCCGGGACACCGCTAACTACGGCTGACAAAGCCCTTCTGACGGTGGACGTGTGGGAACACGCTTATTACATTGATTACCGCAATATGCGTCCCAAATTTGTCGAGACTTACTTGGACAAGCTGGTGAATTGGGATTTTGTCGAATCCAACTTTGCCTGAGCGAAGCTTAAGCTTTAAAAAACCGCCTACAAGGCGGTTTTTTTGGCTATTTTTGGTCTCTAGCCCTGGCTAAATATAAGTTTATTGCTATATAAATAATAGTATTATCGATTATCAAAGGGTTTTCCGCCCAGCTTAAAGCCAGCCTTGATGCCTTTCTTGGCAAACCAGCCTTGGTTCATCTCGAGCACATAGCGAACGGGCTGTGCTGAGCAATGCGAGTCGGTGGTTTGTGGCTTCATGTCGGCTAGGTTGACAATGGTGCCATCGTCGGCGACAAACGCCGCCGTCAGCGGCAGCAGGGTGTTTTTCATCCAGAAACATTGCGGACTTGCCTGCTCAAACACAAACAACATGCCCTCAGCAGCCGGCATCTCGCGGCGGAACATCAGGCCGGTTGAGCGTTGCTCTGGCGTCGCCGCCACTTGAGCGTCAATCAGGTGCATGCCGGCCGACAACTTGGTCCGCGGCAGGTCCGTTTGGGGGGCGGTCTGCGCATGGCTGACCAGGCCCAATAGAGCGGCCAAGCTGATTAATCCGACGGCGATAGGGTTCATAATGAGATTTTGCCCCAAGGGCATGCGAGG
Organism: Rhodoferax sp.; assembly: GCA_964201255.1. Taxonomy (GTDB): domain Bacteria; phylum Pseudomonadota; class Gammaproteobacteria; order Burkholderiales; family Burkholderiaceae_C; genus Rhodoferax. Next base: position 21,689 of record CAXNFT010000004.1, on the reverse strand, counting down.
CCAGACAAAAAAAAGCCCGCAATCGCGGGCTTTTCTCAATCAGTCAGGAATTACTTCTTGACTTCTTCTTTTTTGGCAGCAGGCTTGGCTTCAGCCTTGGCTTTTTTGGCGGCCTCTTTTTCTTCTTTCGCTTTTTTAGCAGCAGCGGCTTTATCGTCCTTGGCTTTTTGGGCTGCAGCAGCCTTTTCATCCTTGGCCTTCTTGGCGGCAGCAGCTTTCTCAGCCTTGGCATCTACCTTGACTTCTTCTTTCTTGGCAGGAGCAGCGGCGGCAGCAGGAGCAGCGGCAGCGGCAGCGGCAGGAGCGGCGGCGGCAGCAGGAGCGGCGGCCTTGGCTGGGGCAGCCGTCTGGGCCGAAGCAGCGGCGACGAAGAGGCCGGCGATCAGAGCAGCGATAAGTTTGTTCATGTTCAATTTCCTTGAGAAAGCGTTATTGGGAGTGATTCCTCCCGTGCAATGGAAGGTCACACCACAACGGCCCTCCACTCAGATGCGTTGACACGAAGTTGTAATTCTCTGCGCCAATGGGCATAGCCGGCATGTGGTCGGCAACTGTTGGGTACGCTGGCTAGAATGGATACATGGCTACAAACCCCCCCCAACCCCCCCCGCGCGGGCCGAATTCAGAGCCTGATCACGACAACACCGGCGCCGTTGTTATGGAGCGTCGCACGCTGAAGGCGAAGCCGCCGCAGATGTACCAAGTGCTGATGCTCAATGACGACTACACCCCCATGGAGTTTGTGGTGGTGGTGATTCAGGAGTTTTTTGGCAAGGATTTGGAGACCGCGACCCAGATCATGCTGAAGATCCATCTGGACGGTAAGGCCGTTTGTGGCGTTTACTCACGCGATGTTGCGGCTACCAAGGTCGATCAGGTGCTCGATGCCGCAGCCAAGGCCGGGCATCCCCTTAAATGTCTGAGTGAGCCTGTTGATTTCTAGGGAATTGGTAGCACCTGCGCTCAATCGTTCCGTAAATCGGATTACAGTTAAACCTCAAAGTACGGCGTTAAAGGAAATTACATGATTGCCCAGGAATTGGAAGTCAGCCTACACATGGCATTTGTCGAGGCACGGCAACAACGCCATGAGTTCATCACGGTCGAGCACTTGTTGCAGGCCCTATTGGACAACCCCAGCGCGGCTGAGGTATTGAAAGCCTGTTCGGCGAACATTGACGATTTGCGCAAGTCACTGGCCAATTTCATCAAGGACAACACGCCCCAGGTGGCTGGCACTGATGATGTTGACACCCAACCGACGCTTGGTTTTCAGCGTGTGATCCAACGCGCCATCATGCATGTTCAGTCGACCGGGAGCGGCAAAAAGGAGGTGACGGGCGCCAACGTGCTGGTCGCGATCTTTGGCGAAAAAGATTCGCATGCCGTGTATTACCTTCACCAGCAAGGCGTGACCAGGCTGGACGTGGTTAACTTCATCGCGCACGGCATCAAGAAAAACGATCCGCCCGAACCCACCAAGTCGGGAGAAGCACCTACCGAGGCCGAGGACGGCTCGGCTGAAAAGAACGAAAAAGCCTCGCCGCTTGAGCAGTACACCCAAAATCTGAACCAGTTGGCCAAAGACGGCAAGATTGATCCGCTGATCGGGCGCGAGTATGAGGTGGAGCGCGTCATCCAGATCCTGTGCCGCCGGCGCAAGAACAACCCGCTGCTGGTGGGCGAGGCGGGGGTCGGCAAGACCGCTATCGCCGAGGGCTTGGCGTGGCGCATCACGCAAAAAGATGTGCCGGAAATCCTGGCCGACTCGGTGGTGTATTCGCTGGACATGGGCGCGCTACTGGCCGGGACGAAATACCGTGGTGATTTTGAGCAGCGCCTCAAGGGCGTTCTGAAATCACTCAAGGACAAACCCAACGCGGTGCTGTTCATCGATGAAATTCACACCCTGATCGGTGCTGGTGCTGCCTCTGGAGGTACGCTGGATGCATCCAATCTGCTGAAGCCGGGCTTGAGTTCCGGTGCACTTAAGTGCATTGGTGCCACCACCTTCACCGAGTACCGCGGCATTTTCGAAAAAGATGCGGCACTGTCTCGGCGCTTTCAGAAAATTGACGTAGTTGAGCCGACGATTGAGCAGACAGTTGACATCTTGAAAGGCCTCAAGTCAAGGTTTGAGGAGCACCATAACGTCAAGTACGCTGTGGCCGCGCTGCAAGCCGCTGCTGATCTCAGCGCCAAATACATCAATGACCGGCATTTGCCCGATAAGGCGATTGACGTGATCGACGAGGCTGGCGCAGCGCAGCGCATCCTGGCGCCGTCCAAGCGCAAGAAAATCATTGGCAAGACCGAGGTTGAGGAAATTGTGGCGAAGATTGCCCGCATCCCGCCAGCCAACGTTTCCAATGATGACCGCAGCAAACTCAAGACTCTGGAGCGGGACCTGAAGAACGTGGTGTTCGGGCAGGACAAAGCACTCGATATGCTGGCCTCGGCTGTCAAAATGGCACGTTCCGGCTTGGGCAAGGGCGACAAGCCGATCGGTTCCTTCTTGTTCAGCGGCCCGACCGGCGTTGGCAAGACTGAAGCGGCCAAGCAGCTCGCTTACATCATGGGCATTGACCTGATTCGCTTTGATATGAGCGAGTACATGGAGCAGCATGCCGTGAGCCGCCTGATCGGCGCGCCCCCCGGCTACGTTGGTTTTGACCAGGGCGGCCTGCTGACCGAGGCCATCACCAAGAAGCCGCACTGTGTGCTGCTGCTCGACGAAATCGAGAAAGCCCACCCGGCGATCTTTAATGTGCTGTTGCAGGTGATGGACCACGGCACACTGACCGACAACAACGGCCGTAAAGCGGACTTCCGTAACGTGATCATCGTCATGACGACCAATGCCGGTGCCGAGACCATGAACAAGGCCACGATCGGGTTCACCAACCCCCGGGAAGCCGGTGATGAAATGGCCGACATCAAACGCCTGTTCACGCCAGAGTTCCGCAACCGGCTAGATGCGGTGGTCAGCTTCAAAGCGCTTGATGAAGTGGTCATTTTGCGGGTCGTGGACAAGTTCCTGTTGCAACTGGAGTCACAACTCGCCGACAAGAAGGTCGACGTCACTTTTACTGACAAGTTGCGTAAACATCTGGCCAAGAAAGGCTTTGACCCTTTGATGGGTGCGCGCCCGATGCAGCGACTGATTCAGGACACGATCCGCCGTGCCTTGGCCGATGAGCTGCTGTTCGGGCGACTCACCGATGGTGGGCGCTTGACCGTAGACCTTGACGATAAGGATGAAAGCAAGACGGAGGTCTTGCTGGATATTCAACCTCTACCGAAGAAAGAAGGCCGGTCTAAGCCAGAACCGCAGGAAGCTACTGCGGGCTGATCTATAAGCGAAAAAGCAGCCCAGGCCGCGTGGGCTATGGGCTACTAGCTATTATTTTTGTAGTGATCCGGTGGCGTTTTACTAGCGAAACCCAACCCGGTCCAGCATTTGCTGGACCTTGACTTGGTTCATCCCGATCACGGCCACTGGAATGGTTTCGCTCTTGAAGCCGCCGCTAGTCATGGCTTGAAGCGCCCCGTTACTGAACGTCACGCCTTTGGCCACTGGCCACTCGTTGTTTCCATCAGCGAAATGCGCCTGTGCCGCGGGCGTGGCCAGATACTCCAGAAACTTGACTGCATTCGCCGGGTTTTTGGCATGGCGGGCCACAGCGCCACCAGCGATATTCACGTGTGTGCCCGAACTGGATTGGTTTGGAAAGACGATGCCCAGGCGGTTCATCGTGGCTTTGTCATCAGCCTTTTCTGAACGCATGATGCGGGCTAAGTAGTAACTATTGGTTACGGCAATGGCGCACTCGCCCGAGGCAACGGCCTTGATCTGGTCGGTGTCGCCCCCTTTGGGTGTGCGGGCCATGTTGTCTACCAGTCCCTTGAGCCAAGTCTGCGTCTTGGCTTCACCTAAGTGCTCCATGATGGCGCCAAACAGGGACAGGTTGTACGGGTGGGAGCCAGATCGGATGCAAAGCCTGCCTTTGTTGACGGGCTCAGCCAGTGCTTCATAGGTGTCGACATCTGATTTTTTGACCGTCGCCTTGTCGTAGACCACAATGCGGGCCCGGGTCGAGAAGCCATACCAAGGTGTTCCGCCATCTGGGCTTGCCTTGCCGCGGAACTGGGACGCAATGGCATCGTCCAAGGATTTTGATTTGACCGGTTGAAAAAGGCCTTCAAACTCACCCTTCCACAAGCGCGACGCATCGACCAGCAAAATCACCTCGGCTGGCGACGCGCCGCCCTCGGCCTTGAGCCGAGCGAGAATACCTGCATCATCAGAATCCACCCGATTGATGCGGATTCCGGTACTCTTGGTGAAGTTGGCATACAGGGCTTCATCCGTCGGGTAGTGGCGGGCCGAGTAAATATTGAGTGTCTGCTCAGACGCTGACACTACAGAAGCACCCAAGACCAGGACGCAGGCCAGTTGTATTTCTTTTAAAGACATATTTTTCTAAGGCTTCTGGTTGACGAGTTGCACTTTAACACAAACAAGAATCATTATCAATAAGAAGCATCCATGACACACCAATTGATTCGCCTTATCGGCGTAGCAAGCTTTGTCTTTTTGACCGGCTGCGCTGTTACACCACCGCCGGTTGCGCCACCGGAATCGCCAGCGGTGGTCGTGACGCCCAAGCGGCCACCACGCATCGGACTGGTTTTGGGAGGCGGTGCCGCTCGCGGCTTTGCTCATGTCGGGGTGATTCAGGTCCTGGAAGAGGCGGGTATCCGGCCAGACATGGTGGTAGGAACCTCAGCGGGCAGTTTGGTGGCGGCGTTCTACGCCAGCGGCAAGACCGGCGCACAGTTGCAGCACATTGCGGAAAGTATGGAGGAGGCGACCTTCGCCGACTGGACCCTGCCCATTTTCAGTCGAGGCCTATTGCGTGGAGAAGCGCTCGCACGCTATGTGAGCCTTCAGGTCAACGGGAAGCTGATCGAAAACATGGCCATGCCCCTGGGTATTGTCGCCACTGATCTCAACAATGGGCTGGGCGTGATGTTTCAGCGTGGCGATACCGCAACCGCCGTGCGAGCATCAAGTGCTGTACCCGCCCTGTTTCAGCCGGTGAGGATATCCGGGCGAGACTATGTGGATGGGGGGCTGGTGTCCCCAGTGCCGGTGCGGTACGCGCGGCAAATGGGGGCCGAGCTGATTGTGGCGGTTGACATCTCCAGCGCGCCCGAGGCTAACGCCGCTGGCGACAGCTTGCAAATTCTGCTACAGACCTTTTCCATCATGGGCAAAAGTATTAATAACTTCGAGTTGCGCGATGCCGATGTGGTCGTCCGGCCAGAACTCAACGCCATTGGGAGTTCAGACTTCGCGTCCCGCCAAAAGTCAATCGATGCTGGCCGCACGGCGATGACCCGATTGTTGCCTCTGGTTCGTGCTGCTATCAGCACCAAGACCAAGTAGGCCGTTCATCAGAAAAAAAAGGGCTGATCTTGCGACCAGCCCTTAAGAGATCCCTGAACCAAAAGGTTTCGAAAGGACCCGAGGAGACAACTTTTGAAGCCTAAGCTTTCCGTAAATCTTGAATCATTGATAGCATATCAGGGTTTATACTTATTTGACACTGATAGTGTCAAAAAATTGTCTGCTTGCTTGAACCAGTCCGCCTGATTAGCGCTTTTTGCTCACTGGCTTGGTGGCGTTGACCGCGGTAGCAGCAACAGCGTTAAAGTTGGCTTCGGCCACATCTGTGGCTTGTTTGACAGCTTTTTGCACGGACTCCAAGGCGTTGCTTGCTGCAGCAACAGCACTCTTCATCACGGCGACGGCTGTTTCGGAGCCGGCTGGGGCATTCTTGGCAGCGTTGTCGACCAAACCCATGAAGCTATTCTGTGCATCGGAAGCTTGGCCTTCGAAGGCCTTGGCGAATTGGGCAGTCGAGCCGGAAGCGATGTCATACAGGTGCCGGCTGTAAGCCGCTGTTTTTTCAGCCAAGGGCTGAAGCAGGCCCGATTGCAGAGCCATCAGTTCTTGGGCATCTTTAACGCTCAAAACCGCTTTGGCGTGCTCGGCGGTTTCTGCCATGGCTGCTTTGGAGGCGCTCAGATTGAGTTCAACAATCTTCTCGACACCTTCAAAGGCCTTGGTGGTCAGACCCATCAGGGTCTCGACGTTTGCTTTGTGGGAGGCCATGACTTGTTCGACTGTCAACATAGGAAAATCTCCATTAGGTAAGGTAAAAAATTGTGCCTGCAACACTATCAAGCTGATCTTGATATATGCTGCAGTGCAACATGTGACGAATTATAGGGTTGACTGCCCGCTTAGCAAGTGATTTTTGTTGCGCTGCAGCAAATTAGAGGTGCAATCCTAAAAATATGTGGGGCGAACGTGCCGCCACAATTGCTTCATGAAGGCCTTTTACTCGGACCATTTTGTTTTGCCATTGCCTGAAGGACATCGGTTTCCTATGGCCAAATATCGATTGCTTCGTGACCGATTGAGGGAGACCATGCCCTTGGTCTGCCTCTCGGAAGCGCCGAGCGCCAGCGATGGTGAACTTGCTTTGATTCACGAGCCTGCCTATGTGGCGTCCTTGGCGGATGGGACGATCGACCCGGTCATGGTGCGTGCCATTGGCTTCCCTTGGAGTGACGCTATGGTCGAGCGGTCTCGCCGGTCGGTTGGCGCGACCATTGCCGCGGCGCGCAGGGCGATGTGCGAGGGTGTGGCAGGCAATCTTGCAGGGGGAACCCATCATGCTTACGCCAATCGAGGCAGCGGGTTTTGTGTCTTCAACGATGTGGCCGTGGCGGCTCGCCTGATGCAGGCTGAGTGGGGCCGTCATGCGTCAAGACAGCGACCGATGCGCGTGGCGGTAATTGACCTGGACGTGCACCAAGGGAACGGTACCGCCCGCATTTTCGCGGCTGACGACACAGTGTTTACCTTGTCACTGCACGGCGATAAAAATTTTCCGTTTGCCAAGGAAGTCAGTGATCTGGATGTGGCTCTCCCGGACGGGTGCGGTGACGCCGATTACCTGCGGGCCCTCGACGATGCTTTGGCGCAGTTGTTTGCACGCTTCAGCCCCGATCTGGTTTTTTATCTGGCGGGTGCAGACCCCCACTGCGGGGATCGGTTGGGCCGACTGGAACTCAGTTTTGAGGGGCTACAGGCGCGTGATCGGCGCACCTTTGACGCTTGCTTTGCGCGGCGCATCCCTCTGGCTGTTGTGATGGCCGGTGGGTATGGTGTCAGTCTTGAGGACACCGTTCAGGTGCAATTCAACACCTATGCCGTTGCCCTGGACTACTGGCTGAAATGGCAGGACTTGGCGCTGGCGGGCGCTGGGCTGGCAAAATCATAGGCATGACCTCTCTGGACTCTGAAAAATTACGGCCCGACGCGCGTTCGGCTTACCGGGTTTTCCGCTCAATTGGCACCCGCTGGTCAGATAACGATGCCTATGGGCACGTGAACAACGTGGTGTACTACAGCTGGTTTGATACGGTCGTGAATGCCCATCTGATTGAGCAGGGCGTGCTCGACATTCAGCATGGCGAGACGATTGGCTTGGTGGTGGAGACCCAATGTAATTATTTTTCAGGACTGGCCTTCCCTCAGGTGGTCGAGGCAGGCCTTCGCGTGGCGCGGTTGGGGTCGAGCAGCGTGCGCTATGAAATCGGATTGTTTGCGGCTGGCGCGTCATCGACCGCCGCAAGAGGGCACTTTGTGCATGTGTATGTGGACAGGCAAAGCCGGCGCCCGGTGCCCTTGCCCAAGGCCTTGAAGTCAGTATTGGAGAAACTGGTATGACCCACACCGCAGTCGACGGCGCTATTCTTTCACGCAGGTCGATTCGGGCCTTTACCGCGCAACCGGTGGCCAAAGAAGTCGTGGCCGACTTGCTCGCAGCGGCCAGTCGCGCGCCGTCTGGCACCAACACCCAACCCTGGAAGGTCTATGTGTTGCTGGGATCGAGTCGGACTGAACTGGCTGACAAGGTCTGCGCGGCGCACGATGCCATTCGCGACGATCCATCCTTGGCCGCAAAGTATCAGGAGGAGTACGACTATTACCCCCAGAAATGGGTCAGCCCCTACATTGACCGCCGTCGCGAAAATGGCTGGAGTCTTTACGGTTTGCTGGGTATTGGCAAAGCTGACAAAGGCAAAATGCACGCCCAACATCAACGCAACTACCGATTTTTCGATGCACCAGTTGGGTTGATGTTCACGATGGATCGGGTGATGGGGCGGGGTTCGCTGGTGGACTACGGGATGTTTTTGCAAAACTTCATGGTGGCGGCGCGAGGCCGAGGCCTGGACACCTGTCCACAGGCGGCGTGGAACGGCTTCGCGAAAATCATCATGCCGCACATTGGTGCGACACCGGATGAAATGCTGGTCTGTGGCATGGCCTTGGGCTACGCCGACCAAAGCGCGCTTGTCAATACGCTGACCACCCCGCGGGTACCGGTGGAGCAGTTCACCCACTGGCTGGACTGATAAAGTCACCCCATGATTATCGGCAGCCTGCTTGATACGGATCTCTATAAATTCACCATGATGCAGGTAGTGCTGCATCGGTTCCCTGGCGCTCAGGTTGAATACCGGTTCAAATGCCGAAATCCGGCCGTCGATCCTGAAACGGGCGAATCAGCGCGGCCACTCGCCCCCTACGTCAGCGAAATCCGAGACGAAATTCGATTGTTGTGCGACTTGCATTTTCAGGACGTCGAGTTGGCCTATTTGCGGTCGATGCGTTTCATCAAGAGCGACTTTGTCGACTTTCTGGGGCTGTTCCGGCTCAACGAAAAGTACGTCACTGTGTCAGCGCTTCCCTCGGGCGAGATTGACATCACGATCCGGGGACCCTGGTTGCACACCATTCTGTTTGAAATCCCGGTTCTTGCGATTGTGAACGAGGTCTACTTTCGCAACACACAGAGCTTGCCTGACTTGCTCGAGGGTCGGCGTCGGCTGGATGTGAAGATCGGTCAGTTGCGGGCCGAAGGCCTGAGCGACCTGAAGATTGCCGACTACGGTACCCGGCGGCGGTTTTCCAATGCCTGGCACGAAGAGGTGCTGCGCGTGTTGTCGGCCCGGTTGGGCACAGGGCACAGCCCTGGTCATGCCGCCGGTGTGGGTGGACAACTGGCCGGTACCAGCAATGTGCTGTATGCGATGAAGCTAGGACTGGTGCCTTTGGGGACCATGGCCCACGAGTACCTGCAGGCTTGCCAAGCCCTCGGACCGCGTCTGCGCGACAGCCAGACCTATGCGTTTGAATCATGGGCCAAGGAATACCGGGGTGATCTTGGCATTGCGCTGAGCGACGTCTACGGGATGAGTGCTTTTTTGCGCGACTTTGACCTCTTTTTCTGCAAGCTGTTTGATGGCGCCCGCCACGACAGTGGCGACCCGTTTGAATGGGGTGAGCGCATGCTGGCGCACTACAACCGTAATCGCGTCGATCCGCGCACAAAAACGCTGATCTTTAGCGATGCACTGACCGTGCCGCGTACCATTGAGCTGTTCCAACGCTTCAAGGGTCGCTGCCAGTTGGCGTTTGGTATCGGTACCAACTTGACCAATGACCTGGGCTATGAGCCGCTGCAAATTGTGATCAAGATGGTTCGCTGCAATGGTCAGCCGGTGGCCAAGTTGTCCGATACGCCCAGCAAGAACATGTGCGATGACGAAAAATACCTGGCTTATTTGCGTCAGGTGTTTGACATTGCGCATGTTGCTTGAGCTTTTAAGCCGGCTTGGCTAACCAGGAGATATTTTTTGACCTCACACCGTTATCGGGCTGTCTTACTGCTCCTGCTGCCGCTGTTGCCGGGCGCAACCTGGGCCGCCGATCTGAATGGCAGCCAACTGTCTCCTTGGTGGGCCCTGCCCTTTGCCGGCGTGCTGTTGTCGATGGCGCTGATCCCGCTGAAGGCGCCTGACTTTTGGCATCACCATTTTGGCAAAGTGACCTTGGCTTGGTCCCTGGCCTTTATCGTGCCGTTCGCGCTTTTTTTTGGCTTTGGCATGGCAGGAGCCACGCTGTTGCACGCTGCTGTGGCCGAGTACATCCCGTTCATTGTGCTGTTGACCGCGCTTTACACGGTGGCCGGCGGTATTCATATCCGGGGCAATTTGCATGGCAGCCCCATGCTCAATACCGGCCTACTGGCCATTGGTGCCGCATTAGCCAGCGTCATGGGAACCACAGGCGCGTCGATGTTGATGATCCGTCCCCTGATCCGGGCCAATGACAACCGTATTCACCGCACCCATATCGTGGTGTTTTTCATTTTTATCGTGGCCAACGCCGGTGGCTCACTAACGCCGCTGGGCGATCCGCCCCTGTTCCTGGGCTTTTTGAAGGGCGTTGACTTCTTCTGGACTGTCAAACACATCTTTCCAGAGACGGCATTTTTGCTGGGGTCGCTGCTGGCACTGTTTTGCGCCATTGATGCATGGTTGTACCGCCGGGAGGGGGTATTGCCCGTCGATCCCACGCCTGACACCCGCCGCATCGGCTTTGACGGCCGCTTCAACTTCTTGCTGCTGGGCTGTATTGTTGGACTGGTGTTACTCAGCGGGATCTGGAAGTCTTCGGTTGTGCTTCACATTCAGGGCATCGATATTGGTTTGCCTGGTTTGGTGCGAGACATCGGCTTGCTGGCAGTCACCGCCGTTTCGCTCAAGTTGACCCCGGCGCTGGTGCATGAGGCCAACCAGTTTTCCTGGGGGCCGATGCAAGAGGTGGCCAAGTTGTTTGCCGGAATTTTCTTGACCATCGTGCCGGTGATTGCCATGCTCAAAGCAGGTGTCGGCGGGCCGTTCAGCGGCGTGGTGATGGCGGTGACCCGAGCTGACGGCACGCCGGACCCCGCCATGTATTTTTGGGCAAGTGGGCTGCTCAGCTCTTTTTTGGACAATGCGCCCACCTATCTCGTGTTTTTCAACACTGCGGGTGGCGATCCGCAACTGCTGATGACCACGCTGGCTCCTACCCTGGCGGCCATATCGGCCGGGTCCGTCTTCATGGGTGCCAATACTTATATCGGTAACGCCCCTAACTTGATGGTCAAAGCCATTGCCGAAGAGCGAGGCGTGAAAATGCCCGGTTTTTTTGGCTACATGGCTTGGTCGTGTGCGGTGCTTGTGCCCTTGTTTATCCTGATGACTGTCATCTGGTTCCGCTGACTGGCTACCCATGAGCAAACCCCGCATCCTGCTGGCACGGGCCATTTTTCCTGAGATTGTCGATAAGCTGACCCGGCATTTTCATGTTGTGACTAACCAGAGTGACGTTGTCTGGACCCAATCCCAACTGATTGAGCAACTCAAGGGGCAGCAAGGCGCTTTTACCACCGGAGGCGACCAAATCGACGCAGCAGTGCTTTCCGCCTCGCCTGAGCTTCGAATCTGCGCCAATATGGCCGTCGGCTACAACAACTTTGATTTGGCAGCGATGACACGGGCCGGGGTGTTGGGCACCAATGCCCCCGATGTCTTGACCGAAACCACCGCTGACTTTGGCTTTGCCTTGCTGATGGCCACCGCACGCCGTATCACCGAAAGCGAGCATTACCTGCGGGCCGGGCTGTGGACCAAGTGGAGTTACGACCTGTTTGCGGGGGCTGACATTCATGGCGCCACATTGGGCATTTTGGGTATGGGGCGCATTGGCCAGGGCATTGCCCGGCGGGGGGCCCATGGGTTTGGTATGAAAGTGGTTTACCACAATCGTTCTCAGCTTGCCCCTGAGCTAGAAGCCGATCTGAATGCCCGCTATGTGAGCAAACAGGAACTGCTTGAAGTCGCAGACCACCTTGTCTTGGTGTTGCCGTATACGCCGAGCTCTCATCATGCGGTTGGAGCCGCTGAGTTGGCATGCATGAAGCCCACGGCGACGCTGGTGAATATCGCGCGTGGCGGCATTGTTGATGATGCTGCACTGGCTCAGGCCTTGCGCAACAAGACAATAGCGGCGGCAGGTCTCGATGTGTTTGAGGGCGAACCCCAGTTGCACCCCGCGCTGCTGACGGCTTCCAACGTGGTGTTGACGCCCCACATTGCCAGCGCCAGCATCCCCACGCGGCTGGCAATGGCCAATTTGGCGGCCGATAATCTGATCGCATTTTTTACCGGTCAACCACTGCTGACGCCGCTGAACCCAGTCGTTTTGACCACCGGTTTGACCGCGCAGCCTATGGCGCCTGCCAGTCGGACCTGATTGAGCCCACTTCTAATGCTTGATTGGCTTCTGTGGTGTTTGCTGGCGCTGGCAGTTCTCAACGTCGCTTGTTGGGCCTTGTGGTTCTTTGCGGCTGCCCGGTCTCGTTCGGACGGGTCGCCCCAGCTGTTGGCGGCAATTGCTGGCCTGGCTGCCGCCAACGAACGCATGGAGCGCGAAATTCGCCTGGAGGTGCAGGGTGGCGCGCGCGAGATCCGGACGGAGTTGACCCAAAACCTCTCCGTGTTTCAGCAGGCCTTGCTGGCGCAGTCTGGCGACGTGGCCCGTACGCAAAATGAGCAGATCGACTCCTTTAGGGTCCAACTCGGGGTCACGCAGCAGCAACTTGCCGCCTCATTGGCTTTGGCGCGCGAGGCCCAGGACATGGCGCTCAAGCGCGTTGCGGATGGCCTGAACGATCAATTACGCCAGATGTCTGAGGCTAGCGAGCGCAAGCTGGGTGAGGTACGCCTGGTGGTGGAGCAACGTCTCACGGCCCTGCAGGATGGCAATGAGAAAAAATTGGACCAAATGCGGGCCACAGTCGATGAAAAGCTGCAAGCCACACTGGAAGCCCGTTTGGGCGAAAGTTTCAAGCAGGTCGCTGACCGTCTGGAGCAAGTGCACAAGGGCCTGGGCGAGATGCAGACCTTGGCTGCTGGCGTGGGCGACCTCAAGCACCTGCTGACTAACGTCAAAACCCGCGGTATTTTTGGTGAAGCGCAGCTGGCCGGGCTGCTGGAGCAGGTGTTTGTGGTCGACCAATACGCGGCACAGGTCGCGACACGGCCGGGCAGCAAGCATGTGGTTGATTTTGCGATAAAGCTCCCGGGCCAATCTGACCGGGGCCAGCCGCTGTGGCTTCCAATTGACGCCAAGTTCCCTAACGAAGATTATGAGCGCCTCCTCGAGGCGCAGGGCCGGGCCGATGTGCTTGGTGCTGAAGCTGCAGGCAAGGCGCTGGAGTCACGCATCAGGCTGGAGGCTCGCTCCATAGCCGATAAATATGTGGCGCCGCCGCACACCACTGACTTTGCCATATTGTTTTTGCCGACTGAGGGCCTATACGCCGAGGTTCTGCGCCGTCCGGGGCTGATGGAAAGCCTGCAGCGCGATCACCGCATCACCTTGGCCGGCCCAACGACGCTGCTGGCCATGCTCAGCTCGCTGCAGATGGGTTTCCGGACACTGGCCCTGGAGAAGCGCTCCAGTGAGGTGTGGCAGGTCCTGGGGGCAGTCAAGACCGAGTTCGGTAAGTTCGGCGATGTACTGGCTAAGGTCAAGTCCCAAACCGAGACTGTGCTCAAAACCATCGACGGTGCCGAAACTCGCAGCCGGGCCATGGGCCGTGCCTTAAAAAAGGTCGAGTCCTTACCGGACGTGCAGGCGCAGGTTTTGATCCCGATTGATAAGGATTTCGATCAGGAGCCCGATGCGGGCTGACGTGCTGAGTCGATTGGTGGCCGGTCATATCTGCCTGCATGCCTGTATGGCAGGCACGCGCATGGCCGCACCCTTGCTGGCCTTACGCCAGGGGTACAGTCCCTTGGCCGTGGGCGTGTTACTGGCGCTCTTTTCTTTGGCCCCGGTATTTCTGGCGCTACCCGCAGGGCGCTTTGCAGACCGCCATGGACTCAGGCGGCCCGTGGGTTGGGCGGTCATAACCTCCATGCTGGGCGTCGGTTTGGCAGCGGCTTTTCCGATATTTCCAATGCTGTGCATCAGTGCCTTGATGACTGGGGGGGCGACCGGTGCAGCCTCGATCGCGCTGCAGCGCCACGTAGGCCGTGCCGCTGATGGCGCTACAGAGCTCAAGCGCGTGTTCAGTTGGCTGGCCATCGGACCGGCGATATCCAATTTCCTCGGGCCCTTTTCGGCTGGTCTGTTGATTGATTACGCCGGTACGGCTCCGGGCGACACCCTGGGTTACCGCACGGCTTTCTTGCTCATGGCGATACTGCCCTTGGGGGCCTGGTTGCTGGTTCGTTTGATGCCTGAGTTAGGCGCCGCCCCAGCCCCATTGCCAGGCCGATCGGATCGGACATGGGACTTGTTACTCGAGCCGCAAATGCAACGCTTGATGCTGGTGAACTTGTGCATGTCTTCGTGCTGGGATGTTCACACCTTTGTGGTGCCGGTGATTGGGCATGAGCGGGGGTTCAGTGCATCGGTGATCGGCTCTATTCTGGGTGCTTTCGCCATCGCCGCTGCCGCTGTACGGGTGCTGATGCCCTGGTTTGCCTCACGATTGCGTGAGCATGTGGTGGTTTCCGGGGCGATGGTCATGACGGCTATTCTGTTCGGCATCTACCCGGTGATGCAGACCCCGTTGGCGATGGGTCTGTGTTCAGTGGTGCTGGGCGTGGTTCTCGGCTCGGTGCAGCCCATGATCATGAGCACTCTGCATCAAATCACCCCAGAAGCTCGACAGGGCGAAGCCTTGGGCCTGCGGTTGATGGCGATCAACGCGTCCAGCGTTGTGATGCCGATGCTATTCGGTACGGTGGGCGCTGTCGTTGGTGTCTCGGTGGTGTTTTGGTCGGTCGCCTTGGTCGTCGGTGCGGGCGCCAGGCCCGCCTGGTTGCTGCGGCCAACCGCTGATACTGGCCCGATCAAAGGCAATAAAAAGCCGGGGTGACCTCCCAGGCCGCCAAGAGGGGCGACCAGGACTTTGGCGCGCCGATGTCTAGGGCAAACGAAGATAAGAAAGGGCTTTCTAGAAGCCCTTTTTTGCCCTGGCAATGGTGATGAAGACTTAAACCCGTTTGCGGTACTCGCCGGTGCGGGTGTCAATTTCCACCTTGTCGCCCTGGGCTACAAAAATTGGCACGCCAATCTCGAAGCCGGTTGAAATTTTGGCTGGTTTGAGCACTTTGCCTGAGGTGTCGCCCTTGACGGCCGGCTCGGTCCAAGTGATTTCCCGAACCACACTGGTCGGCATTTCCACCGAAATGGCCTTGCCGTCGTAAAAGACGACTTCAAGCGACATGCCGTCTTCGAGGTAGCTGAGCGAATCGCCCATGTTCTCCGCTTCCACCTCATACTGGTTGTACTCGGTGTCCATGCAAACGTACATGGGCTCGGCGAAATAGGAGTAGGTGCATTCCTTTTTGTCCAGCACGATCTGGTCCATTTTGTCGTCGGCTTTGAACACCACCTCGGTGCCGAAGTTGTTCAACAGGCTTTTGAGCTTCATACGGACTGTGGCTGAGTTGCGGCCACCGCGGCTGTATTCTGTTTTCAGAACGACCATCGGGTCCTTGCCGTGCATGATGACGTTGCCGGCGCGGATTTCTTGAGCAATTTTCATAACGATTGAATGTAGGTTGGCCGTTTGTTTGACGGCAGACGCGGCATGGACAGGACATAAACCCAGTCTGGCTCCGCAAAGCCCCTGATTTTAATGGCTTTTTGCCACGAACCGCAGCAGGCTTTCGACCAAGTCCTGGCCCTCGAGTTGAGTCTTGCGCGCGGTTAAGACGGTTTGCTGCCATTCCCGTAGTTCGAACGGGGCAAGTGCAAATTGCTCGGTGCGAGGCGCCTCGTTCCAACGTTGATGAAGGTCGCGCAGAGTGGCGGGCGCCTGAATCAGGTCAAGAAAGGCCTGGAGTTTGATGAGGTGTACGCCGTCGCTTTGGGGGTAAACCTGCCAAACCAAGGGTTTTCCTGCCCACAAGGCCCGCACCAGGGAGTCCTCGCCCCTCACAAAGTTAAGGTCGCAGGCCCACAATAAGTGGTCGTAGTCCCACTGAGTCAAGGCTGGCAGATATGAAATTGATAGCGATGAATCCCTATTCCATAGGGGTTCCAACTGGTTTTTATCTTTAACCACGCTCGCGACGGCGGTACTGGCGCGGCCGGCAGTGACCAGGAGCCGGGTCGGCGTTGCGCCACCGGCTAGCTGGGTCAGTAGATCACCCAGGGCGGTGGGTTCATAACAGAACAGGGACAGCAATTGCTCACCATTCAGTTCAATCCCGAGCTCCTGCAACCAATCCTCGCGGTTAAAGCGAGCTTGCCTCAGCAACAGGTCGACCTCCCGCAACAGGCCGCCGCTTTCCGGGATAAAGCCTGGATAAAAGAAGTATTTGACAAGGCCACGTCCTGGGCCGGTCAGGACCGGGGAGGGCAGCCCGTGGCTGCGCGCCACATAGGTTTCTGCACTCAGGTATTCCAGATTGATCCATATGAGATTTTGGCCTCCAGACCTTGTCGCGCCTCGTTGAGTAGCTATGAATTCAGGAGCAATTTCGCAACCGAAAGCCTCCAGCCAAATATCGCCAAGCGGCAGAGTGACAGGCCGTAGCGACTCTGACCAGGGGATCACTTGCACATGAGGGACCCCTGCGGGGGCCATCCAGCTCAGCGCGCTAGCGTCGTCGACCCACAGCCGCACGCGTTGGCCCCGCTGCGACAAATTGACCGCCAAGCGCCAGCACACGCCGATATCACCATAGTTGTCGATAACCCGGCAGAAAATGTCCCAAAGTTTTCCTGATTGCACCCTCGGATTGTCCACAATACGCACCTATGCCGGATTCACTTCAGTCAACCGCTCCTGATCCCGCAGCGGACCAGCCCAATGTGAAACTTCAGGAAGACCTGCTGCGAGAAGCGGCCAGCTTGCCCACGCTGCCTGGCGTCTACCGCTATTTTGACCAGCATGACGCGGTGCTTTACGTGGGCAAAGCCATCAATCTCAAGAAGCGGGTATCCAGCTATTTCCAGAAAAACCATGGCGCAACCCGTATCGGGCACATGGTGAGCAAGATTGCGCGCATGGAGACCACGGTGGTGCGGTCTGAGGCTGAAGCCCTGCTGCTGGAAAACAACCTGATCAAGACGCTCAACCCGCGTTACAACATCCTGTTTCGAGACGATAAGAGCTACCCCTACCTCAAGATGTCTGGCGTCGGCACGTCGGGCGGCAGGGCGACAGGGTTTCCGCGGGTGTCTTATTACCGAGGTGCAGTTGAAAAAAAGCACCATTATTTTGGCCCTTACCCCAGCGCCTGGGCGGTGAAAGAGGCTATTCTGTTGATGCAGAAGGTGTTTCGCCTGCGCACCTGCGAAGACGCCGTGTTTAACAACCGCACCCGGCCATGCTTGCTGTACGAGATCAAGCGTTGCTCGGCACCCTGCGTGGGCCACGTCTCTGCACCGGATTACGCGCAGGACAGGGCTGACGCCGAAAGGTTTTTACGGGGCGACGCCCAACAAGTGATGCAAGGCCTGGAGTCGCGAATGATGGCCCACGCCGAGCGGCTTGAGTTTGAGCAGGCGGCGGAGTTGCGCAACCAGGTGGCGGCACTGTCGAATGTGTTGCACCAGCAGTCAGTTGACAATGTGTCGGACCGGGATGTCGATATTCTGGCGGTCAAGGTGCACGGTGGACGCGCTTGCGTCAACCTGGCCATGGTGCGTGGTGGTAGGCACTTGGGCGACCGCCCTTACTTTCCGGTGCATGTTGAGGATGCCGTGGCGTTCCCGGCAGACGATGATTTTCCGGACGCGGACGATGCCACCCCAGGAGCCCCGACGGTTGAGTCCCAGATTCTCGAGGCCTTTGTCGCCCAGCACTACTTGAGCCAACCCATTCCTACCGCGCTGATCGTCAGCGACCCAATCGACAAGCACTTGATCAAGGCCTTGTCGAGTCAGGCTGGGTTCAAAATCACAGCAGTGCATCAACCAAGGGAGCAGCGCCGAATATGGCTTGAGATGGCGCAGTCCAATGCGGGCCTTCAGTTGGCTCGCCTGTTGGCTGAAGAGGGCTCGCAGCAGGCCAGAAGCCGCGCCTTGGCCGAGGCGTTGGATTTGCCGCTGGATGCCCTGGAAGCCCTGCGCATTGAGTGTTTTGACATCTCGCATACAGCTGGCGAAGCGACCCAAGCATCTTGCGTGGTCTTCCATCACCATAAGATGCAAAGCGCTGAATACCGGCGCTACCGGATCGATGGCATCACGCCCGGTGACGACTACGCGGCCATGCGTCAGGTGTTGTTGCGACGCTATGGCAAGTTGGCTGAGGCCCTTCAGGACGCGCAACGATCGGGTCAGTTGCCTGCCGGTACGGGCCGTTTGCCTGACTTGGTGCTGGTAGACGGCGGCAAGGGGCAAGTGGCAATGGCGCGCGAGGTGTTTGAACAACTCGGCTTGGACCTCAGCCTGATCATCGGCGTAGAGAAGGGCGAGGGGCGCAAGGTCGGACTGGAAGAACTGGTGTTTGCCGATGGGCGAGACAAGGTCTATCTGGGCAAAGACTCAGCCGCACTGATGCTGGTGGCCCAGATCCGCGACGAAGCTCACCGGTTCGCCATTACCGGCATGCGCGCCCAGCGGGCGAAAGTGCGGCTTGACGGTGGCAAACTGGAAGAAATCCCTGGCGTGGGAGCCAGGCGGCGAGCCCGCCTGTTGCAGCGCTTTGGTGGGGTTCGTGGTGTCGCGCAAGCCAGCGCCGAAGACATTGCCACGGTGGATGGCATTTCTAGGGAACTGGCCGATACCATTTACAGGGCGCTGCACTGAACTCGCCCTGGCGTCCGCGCAACATTGGCGTGCCACAATCTCACCATGTTTCTAACCATCCCGACGCTGATGACTTGGGCGCGCATCGTGGCGATTCCCCTGATCGTCGGGGTGTTCTATCTGCCTATCGAACCGGCAAGCCGGAATCTGATCGCGACTGTGATGTTTGTGGTCTTTGCAGCCACAGATTGGCTCGATGGCTACCTGGCCCGCAAGCTCAACCAAGTGTCTTCATTTGGGGCTTTTCTTGACCCAGTGGCTGACAAGTTCCTGGTTTGTGCCTGTGTGCTGGTGCTGGTACAACTGCAGCGGGCCGATGTCTTTGTGGCCTTGATCATCATCGGGCGTGAAATTGCCATTTCGGCCTTGCGGGAGTGGATGGCTCAGATCGGTGCGTCCAGGAGCGTCGCTGTGCATATGATCGGCAAGGTCAAAACGGTTATGCAAATGGTCGCCATTCCTTTTTTGCTGTTCGACGGCATGCTTTTCGGGCTCATCGACACGCGCACCTGGGGCCTCTGGCTGATGTGGATTGCCGCCATTATGACGGTTTGGTCTATGGCCTATTACCTCAAGACAGCCTTGCCTGAGATTCGGGCCCGTGCCAAGTGACTGAACGCCGAGATGCGGCCCTTATCAAGGTGATGCCGGCGGTTTTTGTGCTGATCTGGAGCACGGGTTTTATTGTGGCTCGGTACGCCATGCCGTATGCGCCGCCCATGAAGTTCCTGGCCTTGCGATACGCCTTATCCATTTTGTGTTTTTTGCCGTGGATTGCATTTTCAGGTGTTTCTTGGCCGCGATCTCGGGCCCAATGGGGTCACTTGGCGGTCACGGGTATCTTGATGCATGCCTGCTATCTGGGCGGTGTTTGGGCCGCTGTCAAAGCCGGAATGGGCCCCGGGCTTGCTGCCTTGATTGTCGGTCTGCAGCCGGTGTTGACCGGGATATGGCTTTCTGCCACCGGTCGCGTCATCACAACCCGGCAATGGCTGGGGCTCGGTTTGGGGTTCGGCGGCCTGGTGATGGTGGTCTCGCGCAAGTTCGGGCAAGGCGGCGAGGCTGATCTGTGGAACCTGTCGCTCGCGGTCGGTGCTTTGCTGGGCATTACGCTGGGGACGCTTTACCAAAAGCGGTTTGTCGCGCCTTGTGATGTCCGCAGCGCCAACGTAGTTCAGTTGGCAGCGGCCTTGTTGGTGACCTTCCCGTTGGCGTGGGTAGAACCGGGCACCGTCAATTGGAACGCGGAGTTGGCCTTCGCCATGGCGTGGTCCGTGCTGGCATTGACGCTAGGTGGAAGCTCCCTGCTCTATTTGTTGATACAGCGCGGTGCAGCAACTACAGTCACCAGCTTGATGTACCTGGTGCCGCCCATGACGGCGCTGTTGGCCTTCGCACTATTTAATGAGGCCATCACGGCCATCACCCTGGGTGGCACAGCCATCACAGCCCTGGGCGTGGCTCTGGTGGTGCGTCAACCGCCAAGCGCGTCGCCCCATGGTTTGCTTCGAAAGGAAGATTAATGAGTACCCAAAGAATTGCTGTCATTGCCGGAGACGGTATCGGCAAGGAAGTGATGCCCGAGGGCCTGCGCGTCTTAGAGGCCGTCGCCCGAAAGTTCGGGATCAAGCTGCAGTTTGACCATTTTGATTTTTCCAGTTGGGACTATTTTGAGCGTCACGGCAAGATGCTGCCCGACAACTGGAAAGACTTGATTGGCGGCCACGACGCCATTTACTTTGGTGCTGTTGGCTGGCCCGAAAAAATCGCAGACCATGTTTCGGTATGGGGCTCATTGCTGCTGTTTCGCCGAGAATTTGACCAGTATGTTAATCTGCGGCCCGCGCGGCTCATGCCTGGCATCATTGCGCCTGTGGTGCGGAGAGATGGAAGTCGGCGCGAACCCGGTGAAATCGACATGTACATCGTGCGCGAAAACACGGAAGGTGAGTACTCCAGCATTGGCGGGCGGATGTACCCTGGCACAGAGCGCGAGATCGTGATGCAGGAAACCGTGATGTCGCGCATCGGGGTCGACCGCGTGTTGAAATTTGCCTTCGAGCTGGCGCAGTCTCGCCCGAAAAAGCACCTGACAAGCGCCACCAAATCAAACGGAATTGCCATCACCATGCCTTACTGGGACGAGCGTGTAGTCGAGATGGCCAAGCAGTACCCCGGCGTTGCTGTGGACAAGTTTCACATTGACATCCTGACGGCACATTTTGTTCAACGCCCTGACTTCTTTGATGTGGTGGTGGCCAGCAATTTGTTTGGCGACATTCTGAGCGACCTGGGACCCGCTTGTACTGGCACCATCGGTATTGCACCCAGCGCCAATTTGAATCCTCAGCGGCGATTTCCCTCGCTGTTCGAGCCTGTGCACGGCTCGGCGCCGGATATCGCAGGAAAAGGTGTTGCGAACCCGATTGGTCAAATCTGGTGCGGTGCCATGATGCTCGATTTTTTGGGGCATCGGGCTGCACACGATGCCATCCTGAGTGCCATCGAAGCCGTGCTCCAACCCGACAGCGGCGCACCACGCACACCAGATTTGGGCGGTCATGCCGGCACCAGCGACGTGGGGCGTGCCATTGCTGCGGCTCTCTAAACTAAGGTTCGAGCAGGTGGCGGACAAATTTTGCAGCGCGTTGCCAGCACTGGTTTGGGTCGGCGAATTTGGTGAAAAAACCGTCTAGAATGATTCTGCTTGGCTTGAATTGATAGCGGGTCAGGGGCTTACTGACCTTTTTTGAATCGAATCAAGCGATATTGTTTCCACCCAGGGGTCCTTTGTGAATAAAACCGAACTGATCGAGCACATCGCAACGCACGCTGATATCTCCAAGGCAGCAGCGACACGCGCTCTAGAGTCGACGATTGGCGCGGTGACGGCAACCCTGAAAAATGGTGGATCGGTGTCATTGGTTGGTTT
>CAXNFT010000003.1:0-35163 GCA_964201255.1 Rhodoferax sp. | reverse complement strand
GGGTGCACTTTCTCGTCCGCCTCGGCCGCCTTGATCAGGGAGCGAATGGCCGTGGGCGCGGTGTAGAAGATGCTGCACTTGTGGCGCGCTATCGTCTGCCAGAAGCGCCCGGCATTGGGGTAGGTCGGCACGCCCTCAAAAATGATCTGTGTCGCACCGGCCGCCAGCGGACCGTAGGCCACATAAGCGTGTCCAGTGATCCAGCCAATGTCGGCGGTACACCAGAACACATCATCGCTGCGCAGGTCAAAGGTCCAGTCCATTGTCAGCTTGCTCCACAGCACAAAGCCGCCGGTGGCATGCTGCACACCCTTGGGCTTGCCGGTGGAACCCGAGGTGTACAAGATGAACAAGGGGTGCTCAGCGCCAACCGGAACTGGTGCGCAATCTGTACTTTGGCCTGTCAGCGCCTGGGTAAATGTCTGGTCACGCCCCTGCACCATGTTGCAGACGGTGGCTGTGCGCTGGTAGACAAAAACGTTTTTGATGGACTCGCAACCGCCCAGGCTCAGGCCCTCATCCACAATCGCTTTGAGCGGCAGTTCCTTGCCCCCACGCATCTGGTAGTTGGAGGTGATCACCGCTACCGCGCCAGCATCGATGATGCGCTCCTGCAGCGCCTTGGCTGAGAAGCCACCGAACACCACACTGTGGGTGGCGCCGATGCGAGCGCAGGCCTGCATGGCAATCACCCCTTCGATCGTCATCGGCATGTACACCAGTACCCGGTCGCCCTTGTTCACGCCATGGGCCTTGAGCGCATTGGCAAACTGGCTAACGCGCGCCAACAGCTCCCGGTAACTGGTCTTGGTGACGCTGCCGTCGTCGGCCTCGAAGATCACGGCGGTCTTATGCTCGTTAGGGGTGCCCATGTGCTTGTCCAGGCAGTTGGCCGACGCATTGAGCTCACCGTCGTCAAACCACTTGTAGAACGGGGCGTCAGACTCGTCCAGCGTGCGGGTGAAGGGCTTGGTCCAGCTCACGTTCTCGCGGGCGAGGCGAGCCCAGAAGCCCTCAAAATCCTGCGCGGCTTCGGCACACAAGGCGTTATAGCTGGCCATGCCGGAAATACGGGACGCTTTGACCACCGCGTCAGTGGGGTGAAACACGCGGTTTTCCACCAAAATGGACTCGATAGCGGATGTGGATGTGCTCATGGATAGGTCTCCTACAGTAATAATTTCAGAATGGGCGCAACTGTCGGGCCCAGCACTTACAAGCCACTGACTGGCTCGAATCTTACGCCGGCGGGGGTATTGGGCGCCGGCCTACAATCCGGTCGATTGCCAAATAAAGACCCATGACTTCCACTAAACCTGCCAAACCACACCGCATGCGTCCTCTGCCCAGCTTCATTTTCGCCAGCCGTTGGCTGCAGCTGCCACTCTACCTTGGCCTGATCGCGGCGCAGGGTGTGTACGTGTTTCATTTTTGGATCGAGCTGGTACACCTGCTTGAAGCCGCATTTGGCAACCAAACTGCCTTGCAGGCCCTGATCTCCAGCATCGGTTACAAGGAAACAGCGGTCACGACCAGCCTTAATGAGACCATCATCATGCTGGTGGTGCTGGCGCTGATCGATGTCGTGATGATCTCCAACCTGCTCATCATGGTGATTGTGGGCGGTTATGAGACCTTTGTCAGCCGCATGGAGCTTGAAGGCCACCCCGATCAGCCCGAATGGTTGAGCCATGTCAACGCGTCGGTGCTCAAGGTCAAACTGGCCACCGCGATCATTGGCATCAGCTCCATCCACCTTCTCAAAACCTTCATCAACGCTGCCAACTACGATGAAAAAGTGTTGATCGCGCAAACCGCGATCCACGTCACCTTTTTGCTGTCCGCCATGGCTATCGCCTACACCGACCGGCTGATGTCGCGCCCCGACGCTGGGCATTGAGACCTCGGATCGTGGGTGGGGTCGGTTGGTTAAACTCCAAGGCGTTTTCGCCCACTGACCTGTACCCGAACCCAGAGGCTTTGCCCCCTATGAGCACCATCCGCCAGGCTGACCTGATTGAGTCCGTCGCCGCCGCCCTGCAGTTCATCAGCTACTACCACCCCGCTGACTACATCGCCCACCTGGCCCGCGCCTACGAGCGTGAGCAGAGCGCTGCGGCCAAAGATGCGATTGCCCAGATTCTCACCAACAGCAAGATGAGCGCAACCGGCCACCGGCCGATCTGCCAGGACACCGGCATCGTGAATGTGTTCCTAAAACTCGGCATGGGCGTGCGGCTCGAAGGCTTCACCGGCGGGCTAGACGACGCCATCAACGAGGGCGTGCGCCGCGCCTACAACCACCCGGACAACACCTTGCGCGCCAGCATCGTGGCCGACCCGGAGTTCGCGCGTAAGAACACAAAGGACAACACGCCGGCGGTGATCTTCACCGAGATCGTGCCGGGGAACACACTGGAAGTGACAGTGGCCGCCAAGGGTGGAGGCAGCGAGAACAAGAGCAAAATGATTATGCTCAACCCCGGCGACTCAGTGGTCGACTGGGTGCTGAAGACCGTCCCCACCATGGGTGCCGGCTGGTGCCCGCCGGGCATGCTGGGCATCGGCATTGGTGGTACCGCCGAAAAAGCGGTCTTGATGGCCAAGGAGAGCCTGATGGAGGACCTGGACATGTACCAGCTGCAGGCCAAGGCCAGTGCTGGCGCTGCGTTAAGCCAGACCGAGTCGCTGCGGCTGGAGCTGTTCGAGAAGGTCAACGCGCTGGGCATCGGCGCGCAGGGCCTGGGCGGCCTGACCACGGTGCTCGACGTGAAGATCAAGATGTACCCCACCCACGCGGCCAGCAAACCAGTGGCCATGATCCCCAACTGCGCTGCAACCCGCCATGCCCATTTTGTACTGGACGGCAGCGGCCCGGTCTACCTCGATCCGCCCTCGCTCGACCTGTGGCCCAACGTGGCCTGGACACCCGACTACGTCAAAAGCAAAAAAGTCAACCTAGACACCCTGACACCGCAAGAAGTGGCCAGCTGGAAGCCGGGCGACACCCTGCTGCTCAACGGCAAGATGCTGACCGGGCGCGACGCCGCGCACAAGCGCATCCAGGACATGCTGGCCCGTGGCGACAAGCTGCCGGTGGATTTCACCAACCGCGTCATTTACTACGTGGGCCCGGTCGATCCAGTCAGGGACGAGGCCGTGGGCCCAGCCGGCCCGACCACCGCCACGCGCATGGATGGCTTCACCGAGATGATGTTGCGCGACACCGGCTTGATCGCCATGATCGGCAAGGCCGAGCGCGGCCCGGTCGCGATCGAAGCCATCCGCAAGCACCAGAGCGCCTACCTGATGGCCGTGGGCGGCGCGGCCTACCTGGTCAGCAAAGCCATCAAAACCGCCAAGGTGGTCGGTTTCGCCGACCTGGGCATGGAAGCCATCTACGAGTTCGATGTGGTCGACATGCCGGTCACTGTTGCGGTGGACGCCGGTGGCACCAGCGCCCACATTACCGGCCCGGCCGAGTGGCAGAAGCGCATTGCCAGTGGCGAGTTCAAGGGCATCGCGGTCAAGTCGAACTGATTTTTCCTGACAGTCGGCGTTGGGGCCCGGCTGTGGTTGTGCATCTGGGATCAGGGCGGCGGGGCGTTCTGGTGTTTTCCGTCATTACCGTGAAAACGGGAATCCAGGAAGTCATGGATCCCCGATCGAGTCGGGGATGACGACAGCCGAGTCGGGGATGACGGCAAGTGGGCCAATCATTTCCTTTGCTGCAGGGGCCGATGGCGTGTCGCAGCGAGGTCAAGGAAGGAGCCCGCAGGGCGGAGGGACACGAGCGGCGGCGCTCCGTCGGCCCCTGCAGCTCGCCAACCAAGGCCCTCCCCCACACCACAAACCACAAAAATACCAGTGCCGACTAGCTACCCAAAACTCGACCCGCCTCGATCGTGATGCAGCGGGCACAACGGCTGGCAATAGCGCGGTCGTGGGTGACCAGCACCAGGGTGGTGCCCTGCTCCTGGTTCAAGGCGAACATCAACTCCATGACCTTTTCTCCGGTGGCGAAATCCAGGCTGCCGGTGGGCTCATCGGCCAGCAACAGGGCCGGTTGCAGCACAAATGCGCGGGCCAGGGCCACGCGTTGCTGCTCGCCCCCACTGAGCACCCGGGGGTAATGGCGCAGTCGCTCGGCCAAACCAACCCGGCCCAACATGGCGGTGGCGGCCTGGCGGGCGTCGCGGCGGCCTGCCAGCTCCAAAGGCAACATCACGTTCTCCAGCGCGGTCAGGTTGCCCAGCAGCTGAAAGCTCTGGAAAACAAAGCCGACTTTTTGTGCCCGCAAACCGGCTCGCTCGTCTTCGTCCATGGCGAACAGATCTTGCCCTGCCAGGCGGACCGTGCCACGGCTGGGTGTGTCGAGGCCGGCCATGATCGAGAGCAAGGTGCTTTTGCCAGATCCCGACGCACCCACGATGGCCACGGTTTCCTTTGGTTTCAGCGCAAAATCGATATCACGCAAAATATCAAGCGTACCGGTCGAGTCGGTGACCGACTTGAACAGATGCTCGACCGAAATAATTGAATCAGACATGGGACTTTCTTTGAATCGACATCACTTTATCGCGCTTGTTATTGCTGCGACCACTTTGGGGTCATGCGCAGCGGCGCTCGCCGCCGGCACCCCACCGATGACCCAGACGATTCTGGTGGTGGGCGATTCACTGAGTGCCGAGTATGGCCTCAAACGTGGCACCGGCTGGGTGGCGCTTTTGGAGAATCGCCTCAAAACCGAGAAGTTGAAAGCGACAGTCATCAATGCCAGCATCAGCGGTGAAACCACTTCCGGAGGCCGCTCGCGCCTGGGCGCCCTGCTGAGCCAACACCGGCCCAGCCATGTGATCATCGAGCTTGGGGGCAACGATGCCTTGCGCGGCTTACCCCTGAGCCTGACCGAAGACAACCTCAGCCAGATGACGCAGGCCGCGCAAGCAGTCGGCGCTCGGGTGCTGCTGGTGGGCATGCAGGTTCCACCGAACTACGGCCGCCACTATGCCGACCGCTTTGCCGCCATGTTTGCCGTGGTCGCCAAGGCACAAAAAGCGGCTCTGGTGCCCTTTTTTCTGGCCGGCGTTGGTGATGGCACAGACCCGACACACATGTTTCAAGCCGACCGCATTCATCCCAAAGCGGAAGCCCACCCCATCATGCTGACCAACGTCTGGCCAGTCCTGAGAAAACTCCTCAAATGAGCCTGATCACCCTGAGCGCTGAGCAGGCGATTGGCCGGCTACACGAGTTTGACGCCGTCATTGATGCGCGAAGTGAAGACGAATATGCACTCGACCATCTGCCGGGGGCGGTGAACTGGCCTACGCTCAACAACGCCGAACGGCACGACATTGGCACGCTGTACACACAGGTCAACCCCTTTGAGGCCAAGAAGCGTGGCGCTGCCCTGGCCGCGCGCAACATCGCCGGGCACATCGAGCGTGAGCTGATGGCAACGCCAAAGGAGTGGCGGCCCCTGGCCTACTGCTGGCGTGGCGGTAAGCGCAGTGGCGCACTGTCCTTGATCCTTGACCAGATCGGCTTTCGGGTAACCCTGCTGGAAGGCGGCTACAAGGCGTTTCGTGCCGCCCTGGTGCAGGATATTGCTCGCCGCGTGGTCGAGCTGGACTGGCGCGTAGTCTGCGGAACCACCGGTTCGGGCAAGACCCGCCTGCTGCAAGCACTGGCGCAGGCCGGCGCGCAGGTCATTGACCTGGAAGCTTTGGCCAACCACCGCAGTTCGGTGCTGGGGGCTATTCCGGGCTTGGCGCAGCCCAGCCAGAAGCGTTTTGACACCCTGATCTGGGATGCGCTGCGCCAGCTCGACCCGGCCCGACCGGTCTTTATTGAGAGTGAGAGCAAGAAAGTAGGCAATGTGGCTGTCCCCACGGCGCTGATTGACGTCATGCGGCAAAGCCCCTGTCTCAACTTGGTGTTGCCCGATGCCCACCGGGTCGCGCTGCTGATGGAAGACTATGCCTTTTTCGTCAGCGACAGCGCCTACTTCTGCGATCGGCTGCAGGCGCTGACTGAGCTTCGTGGCAAGGCGGTGGTGGAGACCTGGCAGGGCTCTGTGCGGGCTGGTGACATTGCGCCGGTGGTGCTGGAACTGCTGACCCTGCACTATGACCCGGTTTACCTGCAATCAATGCGACGCAACTTCAAGCAGTATGAACACTCAAAAACGATAGCGCCAGAAGACCACACCACGGGGGCCATGGCCAAATTGGCGCAGGAGATTCTCAAGAATCCGGAGTAAAAACCTGGCGCTTTGGTCACCAACTATCGGCGGTACAGGCAGCCCAAGCGGCTCAGCTTTGAGCTCGAATAGGCTTCAACCTGCAGCCGGTGTGCCACCGTCAGGCCCAGCCTCGGCGCCCTCAACACCGTCGACGTCTGGGGCATCAGGCTCACCTTCACCCACCTTGCGCTCAGCCTTATGCTTGAGCTTTTCCTCTTTCTTTTTCTTTTTTGCAAGCTCTTTCTGACGTTTTTCGTATCCGTAGTTGGGTGTTGCCAAGTTGTGCTTTCAGTTAGTTACAACCACTTTAACATTTTGCGAATAGGGAACGGCACAGCGCGTCAGTTTTATGACTGATTTAGCGTGCCTGGCACGGTTGGCTCATGGCGCCAGCTTCAGGCAAACTCTGAATTCAAGGCTTGAGCCAGATCAAGCTTTAAGTCAGCCACCGCCTCGAGCCCGATGGAGAAGCGCACCACCCGTCCAGGCTTGAGCACTGCAGGCCAGCCGGTCCGCAGGCTACCCATGTCGTAGGGCACCACCAGGCTGACCGGGCCGCCCCAGCTGTAACCGAGCTTGAAGAGCTGAAGCTGGTCACAAAACGCATCCACCTGGGCTTGGCTGAAGCGAGGATCGACCATCACACTGAACAGGCCAGCCGCGCCGCCCGGACCCGGTTTGCACAGGGCCCGCCAAGCATCGTGGCCGGGAGAGCCAGCTAATGCGGGATGCAACACCTGTACAAACTCAGAGCGAGTCTGGCACCAGCGCGCCAGCTCTCGCGCGGCCTCGTCATGGGCCTTGTACCGCAGGGCTATGCTAGGCAGGGACCGCAAGATGGCTTCGACATCATTCACGCCCACCCCGAGCCCAAGCCGCATGTGGGTGAGTTTGACCGCCATATTCAGCGCTGGGTCCCTGGTCATCACGCTGCCCATCAGCACATCGCCACCCCCACTGGGGTACTTGGTCAGGGCATGCACCGAAAAGTCAACCGCCAGCGCCGGGTTGCTGCCGGGCGTCAAATCAAACGGGGCGAACGCCAGCCCAGCACCCCAGGTGTTGTCGAGTGCCGTCCAGACACCGCGCGCCTGGCAGACCCGTACCAGCGCCGGCAGGTCGGGGAACTCCATGGTGACGGAACCAGGCGCCTCCAGCCAAACCAAGCGGGTGGCCGGGCTGATACACGCAGCCAGGTCCTGCGGGTCAAGCGGGTCGTAAAAGCGGTGGCTGATACCCCATGCCTTGAGTTCCGCTGCAGCCAGCGCCTTGCTCGGTCCATAAGCGTTATCGGGGATCAGCACCTCGTCGCCGCTGCGCAGCAGTGCCAGCGACAGGTTGGCAATCGCCGC
This sequence comes from Rhodoferax sp., assembly GCA_964201255.1. Classification (GTDB taxonomy): domain Bacteria; phylum Pseudomonadota; class Gammaproteobacteria; order Burkholderiales; family Burkholderiaceae_C; genus Rhodoferax. The sequence goes on along the minus strand of CAXNFT010000003.1, from coordinate 27,564 downwards.
CAGGCCACTAGGCGACAACACACACTGTAAGCCACCCTCCAGAGCGCACAGGCGTTCTTCCAGCAGGTAGGTGGTGGGCGTCCCGTGCAGGCCGTAGGTGTAACCGGTCTTGTCCTTCCACTCGGTCTGCCGCATGGCGGCGACACTTGGGAAAAACACAGTAGACGCCTTAAACACGCCCGGCTGCGGCGCTTCAAAACCAGCGGGCGCCCGGTAGGGGTGGTGTATCAGTGCTGTGGCGATGTCTGGCGGCGTAACGGCCATGCTCAGACGCTCCACTTCTGGATCAATTGCTCGGGCCGCAGCGCGTCGTAGCTCTCAAAAGGCTGATGAATCCAGGGGTTGCTTGGCAAGAACTCGACCGAATAGTCGGGCGTGAAACTGGACAGGGCCTTGGTCCAGATCACCGCACTGCGGAGCTCGGTGATGGGAGCGTAATTGGTCCGCAGTTGAGTAATCACCGCTTTCAGGGTGTGGCCGGAGTCGGCCAGATCATCCACCAGCAAGACGCGACCCGCGATTTCACCCTTGGGCGTGGTGATAAAGCGGGCAATGTCGAGATGGCCCTGTACCGTACCCGCGTCGGAACGGTAGGAACTGGTCGACATGATCGCCAGCGGCTTGTCGAAGACACGCGACAGAATATCGCCGGGGCGCATGCCGCCTCGGGCCAGACACAGGATGGTGTCAAACTGCCAGCCCGACTGATGGATTTTGATCGCCAGCTTTTCGATCAGGTTGTGATACTCGTCGTAACTCACATAGAGGTGTTTGCCGTCTTCGGTCAACATGATAGTGCTCCTGATTAGATAGCTATAAAGACTTGCTGCATAAGGGCTAGCGGCTTATTTGACCAATATTTTTGGGTGCCCTGGCTCAATCGGCCAGGAACGGATGGCGCAGCAAAATGGTGTGGTCGCGGTCCGGACTGGTGGATACCATGTGGACCGGGACTCCGGTTACCTGCTCAATGCGCTGCAAGTAAAGCCGGGCCTGAATCGGCAACCGCTCATACTGGGTGACACCGACCGTGCTGTCACTCCAGCCGTCAACAACCTCGTACACCGGCTTGCAACGGCTGATGTCGTCCGCACCCATCGGCAGGATGTCGATAGGCTCGCCATCGAGCTCATAGCCAGTGCATAGCAGCAACTCGGGCAGCCCGTCGAGCACGTCGAGTTTGGTGATGCACAGCCCAGTCAGGCCATTGACCTGGGAGGAACGCTTGAGCAGAGCAGCGTCAAACCAGCCACAACGGCGACTGCGGCCCGTGGTAACGCCTTTTTCGGCGCCCACGGTGCTCATGTGGTAACCCGGCGTGCCAGGCACCTCCCAGTCCAGCTCGGTGGGGAATGGGCCACCGCCAACACGGGTGCAGTAGGCCTTGGTGATCCCCAGGATGTAATGCAGCATGCCCGGCCCGACGCCGGAGCCGGCCGCAGCATTGCCCGCGACGCAATTGCTGGAGGTCACATAGGGGTAGGTGCCATGATCCACGTCGAGCAGGGTGCCCTGCGCGCCCTCAAACAACAGGTTGGCTCCCTTGAGGTGGGCTTCGTTGAGTTCGCGCGAGACGTCTGCCATCATCGGCTTGAGCAGCTCAGCGTGGCGCATGGCCTCGGCAAAGACAGCGTCAAACTGCACCTGGCCGTCCTGCAGGTAGGGCTGCAACGTGGGGCCAAAATCAAATCCGGCCGAGCCCAGGTAACTGATCAGCACATGGTTGTGCAGGGCCAGCAGATCGCGCAGCTTGTCGGCAAAACGCTCCGGGTGCTTGAGGTCCTGCACACGCAGGGCGCGGCGGGCAATTTTGTCCTCGTAGGCCGGACCGATGCCACGCCCGGTGGTGCCGATCTTTGCGTTGCCCCCTTTTTCGCGCGCTGCTTCACGAGCCACATCCAGGGCGGCGTGGAACGGAAGAATCAACGGGCAGGCCTCACTGATGCGCAGGCGCCCGCGGACCTCGACACCGGCCCGCTCCAGTCCTTCGATTTCTTCGAACAGCTTGGCCGCCGACAACACAACACCATTGCCGATGTAGCACTTGACGCCCGGGCGCATGATGCCACTAGGGATCAGGTGCAGTGCGGTCTTGACGCCGTTGATGACCAGCGTATGGCCGGCGTTATGTCCGCCCTGGAAGCGAACCACGCCTTGCGCGCTTTCGGTCAGCCAGTCCACCAGCTTGCCTTTGCCTTCGTCGCCCCACTGGGTGCCGACGACAACGACATTGCGTCCCTTGATTACGTTCATTGAGTGCTTTGCTCGTGTTGTTTTCAGATGGATTGCACAACCCATTGGCCGGCGACCAAGGTCAATTCGCGGTCGCAGTGGAACTCATCGACTTCGCTCTCATGGCCAGGCAAGGCACACACCACGGTCTCACCCTGCGCGCGCAGCGCGGCTACAGCTGCCCGCAAATCAGCGGCATCCCGCCACGGCGCTCGAATTGCAGCACGCAAGGGCAGAGGCGATACCGCACTGACCAGCGCCTTCAAGTCGAGGCTGAAGCCGGCCGCCGGACGGTTTCGTCCGAACACTGCGCCGACCTGGTCGTAGCGACCACCCCGCACCAGCGCATCATGCGCGCCACGGGCAAAAATTGCGAAATTAGTGCCGCTGTAATACGCATAGCCGCGCAGGTCAGCCAAATCAAAGGTCACCTGGACGCCGCCAAGCCGACCAGCCAGCCACTTTAGATGGGCCAGCGCCTGCTGCACGACCGGCATCGCAGGGAGTGCCTTTTCGGCCTCCAGCAGCACACGCTCGTCGCCATAAAGTTGAGTCAATACCAGCAGGCCATCGCGCGTGACCTGTGGCAACTGACGGGTCAGCACTTGCAAGGCGCTGCTGTCTTTGGCAGCCAACGCGGCATGAACCTCAGCCAGGGACTGCGCGTCAAGGCTCACCCCTTCCAGCAGAGCACGCACAATGCGCGCGTCGGCCATGTCCACCGACAAGGTTCGTGCCCGCGCCGCACTCAATCCATCCAGCGCCAGAGACAAGACTTCAAGATCGGCCTCCAGTCCGGCATGGCCATAAATTTCGGCGCCGAACTGCAAGGGCTCGCGGGTCGCGTGCGGACTGCCCGGACGGGTGTGGAGCACCGGCCCGCAGTAACACAGGCGGGTGACCCCTCTGCGGTTGAGCAGGTGTGCATCAATACGGGCAACCTGGGGTGTGCTGTCGGCTCGCAAACCCAACATCCGGCCCGAAAGTTGGTCCACCAATTTGAAGGTCTGCAGGTCAAGCGCCTGACCGGCCCCGGTCAGCAAGGACTCGAGGTGCTCCAGCAGAGGCGGCATGACAAGCTCGTACCCATAGCAACGTGCCATGTCGAGCAGGTCGCGACGGAGTTCTTCAATGTGCCGTGCCTCGGACGGCAAGACATCGGCAATATGATCCGGCAGGAGCCAGGCAGACATGTCAGAGAGCGTGAAACAGTGGAAGTCGAGATTTTACCGGTCCAAACCCGGTAAAACCGGGTCTGAACACGTCAAGACAGCAACCAAATCACGCAGCAACCTACCAAAATGCTGCACATCCCGAAAAATCGCAGTTGTCCGTCCTTGAGTTGCAGGATCTGAGAGAACATGCGTCGCCATCCGGTGGGCGACAACACAGGAAACAGCCCCTCAATCACCAGAACCAGGGCCAATGCCAGCCAGAATGTGTCCTCGCTCAAGGTTCACTTCTTTGGCGTTGCCGAGCCCGGCAGCGCCGGCACGGCTGGACCGGCGTTGCCCCGGAAAACCTTAAAAAATTCAGACGAAGACGGATCAACCACCATCACATCGCTCTTTTTGCCCAGGCTGGCCTTGTAGGCGTCCAGGCTGCGGTAGAACTGGGCAAATTGCGGGTCGCGGCCAAAGGCATCGGCGTAGATCCGCGAGGCCTCGGCGTCTCCTTCACCCTTGATCTTCTGGGCATCACGGTAGGCATTGGCAACCGCGACTTCGCGCTGACGGTCCGCGTCAGCGCGAATCTTTTCACCTTCGGCACCACCGGTGGACCGCAGTTCGTTGGCCACGCGCTTGCGCTCGGCCTCCATGCGTCGGTAGACTGATTCGGTGATGGCTTCGACGTAATCGACTCGCGTGATCCGCACATCCACCACATCAACCCCCCAGGGCTTCTCGCCACGGACTTTTTCGAGCACTTCACGCTTGACATCGGTCATCAACGCTTCGCGTTTGAGCGACAACAGTTCTTTGACGGTTCGCTTGTTGATCTCCTCCTGAAAGGCGTTGCGGACCACACGGTTGAGCTGACTTGCACCCGCTGCCTCATTGGTGCCAACATTACGGATGTACTCGGTGGGCTCAGAAATGCGCCAACGCACATACCAATCGATCACCACCCGCTGCTTTTCAGCCGTCAACATCGGCTCGGTATCGGTGCTGTCGAGCGTGAGCAAACGCTTATCGATGTAGGACACATTTTGAAATGGCGGGGGCAATTTGAAGTTCAAGCCCGGTTCGGTAATAACCTCCTTGATTTGCCCCAACGCATACACCACGCCAAACTGACGCTGGTCGACAACAAACAAGGTGGAACTAGCCAAGCCCAGTAGCACCAGCAACGACGAAAAAATAAATCCCAAACGGTTCATGTCAGGCTCCTAGCGGGTGTCACGGTCACGCGACCGGGTGGCATCTCTGGTCCGCGCATCGGCAGTACTTGAGGGCTGCATCGTTCCCGACGCGGCGGCAGGCGCTGAAGCCTGCGGCGCCTCCTGCCCGACCGATGAGGGCTGGGACGACATTTGCATGATCTTGTCCAAGGGCAGGTACAGCAGGTTGGAGCCCTGCTTGGAATCGATCAGCACCTTGGTCGCGTTGGCATAGACCTGTTGCATGGTGTCGATGTACATCCGGTCCCGGGTCACTTGCGGCGCCTTTTGGTACTCGGTTAGTACTGAACGAAAGCGCTGCGCGTCACCTTGGGCCTGTGACACCACTCTGGACTTGTAGGCATCGGCCTCCTCCTTCAAGCGAGAGGCCGAGCCGACCGCACGGGGCACCACATCATTGGCATAAGCCTGGGCATCATTTTTAGCACGCTCACGCTCCTGTCCCGCCTTGAGCACATCGTCAAAAGCAGCTTGGACTTGCTCAGGCGGCCGCACGCCGCCCTGCTGCAAATTGATGCCGACCACTTCAATGCCGACCTTGTAACGATCCAGGATTTTCTGCATCAGGGCGCGCACGCGGGGCCCGATCTGGTCACGCTCCTCCGACAAGGCGCTGTCCATACGCATCTTGCCCACCACCTCGCGCACGGCGGTCTCAGCCGCCTGCACCACGGCTTCACCCGGGTTCTTGCTTTCAAAAAGGTAAGCTCGGGCGTCGCTCAGACGGTACTGCACAGCAAACTTGATCTCGACGATATTCTCGTCTTCGGTCAACATGGCCGACTCTCGCAGCCCAGTGGCCTTGATGACGGTGTCTCGCCCTACATCCACCGACCGGATCTGCGTCACGAAGATCAATTCATGGCGCTGGACCGGGTACGGCAGCCGCCAGTTAAAGCCAGCGCCTGCCGTTGATTTGTAGCGCCCAAATTGGGTAATCACGGCTTGCTGCCCTTCCTGGACAATGAAAAAGCCGGTTCCCAGCCAAATCAGCACGACCACGCCGGCCAACAAACCCAGGCCAATGCGAGCGCTCTTCATATCCGGCTGGAAACCGCCACCGCCACCGCCACCCATTCCTCCCGAGCCCCCTGCGCTACCTCGACCGCCAGATTTAATGCCGCCCAAAAGGCCACCCAGCTTGCGGTTGAAATCGCGCCAGAGTTCGTCCAGATCAGGCGGACCGGCACTCGGCCTCGGCTTTTGAGGGCGCTCGGGGCTCCTTGGCGGCTGAGCCTCGGGTGCCGGAGCCTCAGGGCGGTTCGGCTCGCCGGTGCCACCACCGTCGGCAGGCTTATCGTCGCTACGGCCCCAACGCGAGTCGTTCAGGTTAAACATCCCCCGCAAAGCATTGCCAATTGACGGCCAGCGAATGGCGCGCAAATGATGTTTCATCAAGATTCTTCCAAGTGTGTCATTGCTCGATTGTGCCCAATTGGGTATCGTCCCCAAGCTCAGGATGATAATTCCCTGCTTTCTCGGCGTTCCTGGTACCTGCGGTAACCGCCAATCCAAGCTGGCGCCGCAGAGCCGCAAGCCCCTCGCCTTGGCTAGCACTCAGGAATAGTCGGGGTGTCTGGACGCCGTCAAGGTCAAAGGTATCCTGCAATTGCAGGGGGCGGTGCGCGTCGTCCATGGCGTCGAGCTTGTTAAACACCAGCACCTGCGGGATATCTGCTGCGCCAATGTCACCCAAAACCCGCTGCACTTCGACCATTTGCTCAACAAAGTGAGGGCTCGAAGCATCCACGACATGCAGCAGCAGGTCGGCATCGACGGCCTCTTGCAAGGTGGCCTGAAAAGCGTCAACCAATCCGTGCGGTAAGTCGCGGATGAAGCCTACGGTATCAGACAGCGAAACCGACCGCTCTGCATCACCGAGGTAGAGTTGACGGGTCGTGGTGTCGAGCGTGGCAAACAACTGGTCGGCCGCGTAGGCCCGCGCCTTGACCAGCGCATTGAACAAGGTACTTTTGCCAGCGTTGGTGTAGCCAACCAATGAGATATTGAAGGCGTCGCGACGCTCCCGCTGACGCCGCTGAGTCTGGCGCTGGCGTTTGACCTTGCCGAGCCGGTCCTTGATCTTCTTGATGCTCTCACCGATCATGCGCCGGTCGAGCTCAATCTGCGTCTCACCCGGGCCGCCGCGCATGCCGATGCCACCGCTTTGGCGCTCTAGGTGAGACCAGCGTCTCACCAGACGAGTGCTGAGATACTGCTGGCGGGCAAGCTCCACCTGCAGTTTGCCTTCATGACTTCGCGCCCTTTGCCCGAAGATCTCGAGGATTAACAGGGTCCGATCGTTCACGGGCAACTCAATGTGCCGCTCCAGATTGCGCTGCTGAGCGGGACTTAAACTTTGATCAAAGAGTACTTCAACCGCGCCCAGCTGCGTTGCCATCAGTTTGATTTCATCGGCCTTACCGCTGCCAACAAACAGGGCTGCGTCCGGCGCCTTGCGTTTACAAGTCAGGCGTGCAACCGGGTCGAGACCCGCTGTTTGCGCCAGCAAGCCCAGCTCCTCCAGCTCACGATCGAAATTAGGTAGGCCGAAATCAACCCCGACAAGAAGGGTCGGGGCCGGTTGGCGATCACGCGGCTGCAGGTGCGTCACCCTCGCCGGTCGAAAAGTTCACGGCCCGCCCCGGCACAATCGTGGAGATAGCATGTTTATAGACCATTTGCGTTACTGTGTTGCGCAGCAACACAACATACTGGTCGAACGACTCTATCTGCCCTTGCAGCTTGATGCCATTCACAAGATAAATGGCGACCGGTACGTGTTCACGCCGCAGCGCGTTGAGAAAAGGGTCCTGAAGTAACTGACCTTTGTTGTTCACGATATCCTCCGTGTTCAAGAAATTATTTAAAGGGAGACGATACCACAGCCCTATCGGACTGAATGGAGGTGCCCCAGCGAAACGACCGGCAGCTTCGGCTCAAGCTGCGACGGGCGCCGCTTCAGTCATTGTCTTTGCCGGCGTAAGGGTTGCTGGAGGTCTTTAGTTCGATCCGCAGCGGCGTGCCGACCAAATCAAACTCCTTGCGAAAGCGCCCTTCCAGGTAGCGTTTGTAGCTGTCAGTGACGTGCTCGAGCGAGTTGCCATGAATCACGATCACCGGCGGATTCATTCCGCCCTGATGGGCATAACGGAGTTTGGGACGGTACATACCCGAGCGCTTCGGGCTCTGGAACTGCACGGCCTCGAGCAACAGCCGGGTCAGCACCGGCGTGGACATCTTGCAATTGGCTGCTTTATGGGCTTGCACAATAGACGCCCACAAGGGGCCCAGTCCCTGCCGCTTTTGCGCCGAGATCAGATGCATAGCGGCAAATTTCATGAAGGGCAGACGCGTTTCGATCGAGCGTTTCACCAGTTCGCGCTGGTAGTCGTCCACGGCGTCCCACTTGTTGACCGCCACTACAACCGCCCGTCCGTTTTCCAAGGTGTAACCGGCGATGTGAGCATCCTGATCGGTCACACCCTGCGTGGCGTCGATCAGCAACAAAACCACGTTGCATGACTCGATCGCTTGCAGGGTTTTAACTACCGAAAATTTTTCGATCGCCTCGAAGACTTGGCCCCGCCGCCTCAGGCCCGCTGTGTCGATCAACTCAAATTTCTGGCCGTCTCGCTCGAATGGCACAGAGATGGCATCCCGCGTCGTGCCAGGCAAATCAAAGGCAACCAGGCGCTCTTCGCCCAACCACGTGTTGATCAGGGTCGACTTGCCTACATTGGGCCGCCCAGCCACCGCCAGCTTGATGGTATCGGCATCGGGTTGTGCTTGGACATCATCAAGTTCAGGCAGGTGCAGTGGCACCAAGGCCAATTCAACCAGTGCGCGTATGCCCTGCCCATGGGCTGCGGACACCGGGTGCACATCACCGAGACCCAACTCAAAGAACTCTACCAGCGGCATGCCTTCCCGCACGGCTTCGGCTTTGTTGGCGACCAGTAGACAGGGCTTGCTCAGCCGCCTAAGGTATTTTGCAATGTCGTGGTCCTGAGCGGACACACCTGCGCGGGCATCGACCACAAAAATCACGACATCTGCCTCGGCAACGGCCTGACGGGTCTGCTTGGCCATTTCACGGTAGATGCCTGTGGTGGCATCGGGCTCAAAGCCACCAGTATCGATGACGATATAGTCGTGTTTACCTTGGTGACCATTGCCATAGTGACGATCACGGGTCAATCCCGCGTAATCTGCCACGATGGCGTCACGGGACTTAGTCAGACGATTGAACAGAGTTGATTTGCCGACGTTGGGGCGTCCAACCAGCGCAAGAACAGGCTTCACGAGCGCGCTCACTCGGGCTTAAACCCGAAGATGCCGCCCTGCCTTGTCACAATCACAAGAGTCCCATCAGCCAAAACCGGACCACTCACGACAGCCGAACCGTCGGTAGCCATGCGGTTCAACAGGGTCCCATCGTCTCGGGACAGCCAATGCACTTGTCCCGATGCATCACCGATGACCACCGAACGGCCGACCGCAAGAGGCGTGCTCAGGCCACGATACCTCAGTAATTCTGACGACCAGGCAAGCTGCCCATCAGCGCGTTGCCAGGCCATCACCTTGCCGTCACTCTCTACACCAAAAACCAAGCGATCATCACCATGCACACCAACCGATCCCGAAGCCGGCTTGGTCCAGAGCACATTGCCTCGGCTGGCATTGACACACGCCACAGTGGCCTGAAAGGCACGGGCACAAACCACATCCTTGTCGCGGCTGACTCGACCAATCACATCAACCAGTCGCTCCACATCATTAGATCCCCGCGGTGTCGCGATCGCAGCTTCCCAGCGCGTACTGCCGTTGCCCGGATTCATTCCGACCAAGCGGCTACCCAGACCGACCACCAGCGTGTCGCCGACCGCCAAAAGTACGCCCGCCTGGCGCAGCACAAGCGCCTCACCAGAACGTTGCTGACTCCATAGCCGTCGCCCGGACGCAGCATCAAATGCCGTCACGCTACGGTCTGCCGCCAGGTGGAATACACGGCCCCCGGCGACCAGTGGCGCCGTGAAGCCCTGGGCCGTTGTTTTCTGACGCCAGAGCTCACGGCCATTCTCCAAGACCACCAATTCATTCTGGCGAGTGAACACCGCAACCAGCCTGCCGTCGCTGCCGACGCCAGCGCCAATAGGTTCCGCAAGTTTGACCCGCCAGACTTCCGTGCCAGTTCGCCCGTCCAGGACGGCCACGAGACCGTCCGAACTGGCGAGCGCAACCAGGTTGCCATTTACCCTGACATCCAGCGGGAAATCAGTGACCCCCACTTTGGCAGACCAGGCCAATCGCACCCCGAGCAAGGCTGGGTTGGGTACCAATTCGGCTGGTTTAATGAGATTAGAGGTCCCGGAACACGCCACCAAACCGAGCGCAAGGCCCAGGACCAGCAGGCTGTTTCGCACCGAGCGGACAAGGGCCATCACTGTCACGGCTTAGCTTTTGATACGGCCGCCACAATTGGGACTGGAGGTTCGACGCCCAAGGCATTGAGCTTGACCTCAACCAGACGTCGGTATTCGGTGCGCGGTTCAAAGGCACTGTAGGCCTTGTCGTACTCGGCACGAGCCAGTTCCTTCTTGCCCTCAAGCATAAGAACATCACCCTTGCGATCGGCCACCAGCGCCTCAAACTGAGCTGGAAACGGCCCCGCGAGTTGCGTCAAAGCCTCGGCGTAAGCCTTGCTGTCTGCCAGCACCCCAGCCAAGCGCAAGCGAGCTACAGCCTGGTAACCCGGATCAGTTGATTTTTCGGCAACCCAGATTAGGGCACCTTTAGCTTGGTCAAGTTTGCCCGTGTCAAAAAATTGCCGTGCCACCAGCAAGCCGGCCTGATGTCCATAAGCAGTCGCACCAAACTTGTCCTTCATGTCGGCAAGGGCACGCTCAATTTTCACCGTGTCGCCGGTTTTGACGACGCGTTCGACCTCCTCGTACATGGCTGCCGCCTGTGTCGCCTGGTTGCGCTGCCAGTATTGGTAGAAATTCCAGCTGGCGAAGGCACCCAGCACGGCCATCAGCACCCAAGTGATCAGATTCCCATACTGCTTCCAGAAATGTTTGATCTGGTCAAGTTGTTCTTGTTCTTCGAGGTCGAGTTGATTTGCCATACGGATACTCAATTAAGTGCGCGATTGTAGGGTCGGGGCCCAGGCCGCAATCTCAGCCAGAGGTTGGCTGGTCTGTGTGCCAGTGCCATCTCGCAACGACTTGATGGTGACGCGGTGCTGCGCGACTTCATCATCGCCAAAAATCAGCGCATACTGGGCTCCGCTGGCATCAGCCCGCTTGAATTGCGACTTCATGCTTCCCATAGAGTCCCCCGCACTGGCGTGCATCTGAACACTGACGCCCGCGTTACGCAGCGTTTGCAAGGTCAACAGCACCACTGGCAGTGCCGTGGTTTGTGCCACGACCGCATAGGCGTCAAGTGGCACCACCACCTCGGCGCCGCCCAGTTCCCTGACCAATGCCAACACCCGGTCAACGCCAAGCGCCCACCCGACCGCTGGCGAAGGCTTACCACCGAGTTGCTCAATCAGGTAGTCGTAACGGCCGCCGGCGCATACCGTGCCCTGCGACCCTAGCCGATCGGTGACAAATTCAAACACAGTCAAGTTGTAGTAGTCCATGCCACGTACCAGGCGCGGATTGACTGTGTAGGTCACACCATTGGCATCCAATATAGCCTTCAGGGCGCTAAAGTGGATCAAAGAGGCTTCACCCAGAAAGTCAAGCAAGCGCGGCGCCGCGTCCACCACCCCCTGCATCGCAGGGTTCTTGGTGTCAAGAATACGCAGCGGGTTGCTGTGCAAGCGACGCCTGGCGTCGTCATCCAGCAGATCGACATGGCTTTCCAAATGGGCAATCAGAGCCTTCCGGTGTTGCAGGCGCTCCTCAGGCTGACCCAGGCTATTGATTTCAAGCCGGACGTCGTTCAGGCCGAGTTCGCGCCAGAGCGCTAGCGCCAACAAAATCAATTCTGCATCGACCTCGGGCCCACCAAAGCCAAGCGCCTCAGCGCCAATCTGGTCGAACTGCCGGTACCGTCCGCGCTGGGGCCGTTCATGGCGAAACATCGGACCCATGTAGTAAAAACGTTTGCCACCGTCATACAGCAGCGAGTGTTCAACCACCGAGCGCACTACACCCGCTGTGCACTCGGGGCGCAAGGTCAGAGAGTCGCCGTTGAGGCGATCCTCAAAGGTGTACATCTCTTTTTCAACGATGTCGGTGACCTCGCCCAAGCCCCGCGTGAACAACGGCGTACGCTCCACAATGGGTGTGCGAATATTTCGGTAGGCATACCGCGCCATTAACGCACGCACTTTAGCCTCAAGCCACTCAACCCCGGCCGAGTCCGGGGGCAGCACGTCGTTCATGCCTTTCACGCCGGTCAGCTTGGCCGCCTTGGGCGCCGGGTCATTGGCACTCATGGGGACACCTAGAGGACAGGGACAGACGTCGGCTTGCCAAACCGGTTTTCAATGTAATTTTCAACAATTTTCTGAAACTCCCGCGCGATGTCGTTGCCACGCAAGGTCATGCGCTTCTCGCCATCAATGAATACTGGCGCCGCTGGCGCCTCTCCGGTACCGGGCAGGCTGATACCAATGTCTGCATGCTTGCTCTCGCCCGGCCCGTTCACGATACAGCCCATGACTGCGACCCGAAGCTTTTCCACGCCAGGGTACTGGTCACGCCAAATCGGCATCTGAGACCGCAAAAAACCCTCAATCTGCTGAGTCAGTTCTTGAAACGTCGTGCTTGTGGTTCGGCCGCAACCCGGACAGGCCGTGACACTGGGCACGAAGGACCGCAACTCGAGTGCCTGCAGGATTTCAGAGGCTATCACTACCTCCTGCGTCCGGGACTCACCAGGCTGGGGCGTGAGGGACACCCGGATAGTGTCGCCAATGCCCTCCTGCAGCAGGATCGCCAAAGCGGCACTTGAAGCCACGGCTCCCTTGGTACCCATGCCTGCTTCCGTCAGCCCCAGATGCAAGGCGTAATCACAGCGCTGGGCCAACGCGCGGTACACCGATATGAGGTCCTGCACGCCGCTCACCTTGCAGGACAATATGATCTGATCCGGACTCATGCCCATGTCAGTCGCCCGCCGGGCAGACTCTACCGCCGAGGTGATCAAAGCCTCGTACATGACCGATTTGGCTGGCCAAGGATTGACCCGTCGGCTGTTCTCATCCATCAATTCAGCCAAGAGCTCTTGGTCAAGACTACCCCAATTGACACCAATTCGGACAGGCTTATTCCAGCGGATTGCCGCTTCAATCATCAGACCAAACTGCCTGTCACGCTTTTCGCCCTTGCCCACATTGCCAGGGTTGATGCGGTACTTGGACAGCGCCTGGGCACAATCCGGAAAATCCGTCAGCAATCTATGGCCGTTGTAATGGAAATCTCCGACCAAGGGCACATCAATGCCCATCCGGTCTAGTTGCTCTCGCACATAAGGCACGGCCTGCGCGGCCTCGGGGGTGTTGACCGTCAGTCGGACCAGTTCAGACCCGGCCATGGCCAGTTCTTTGACCTGAATAGCCGTGCCGATGGCATCGACTGTGTCTGTATTGGTCATGGACTGCACGCGCACTGGGGCGTCACCGCCCACAGTCACGACCCGCGAGTTCCACACGATGCGCGCCTGCCGGGACCGACGCGCCTTGGCTTGAGCTGGCTCAATGGGAAGACAGTTATCCATCACTTCACCTCAAAACGTGCAACATTGTCCTTACTTACCGCCCCGACATCAAACGGGACGTCCCGAATCCGCACGGCCATCGCGCCCGCACGCCCCAACACCACGGCCATTGGCAAGGCGCCGGAAACACCCTGCACTTCACCCTGGCTCATTGTCTTGCGCAACTTAACCACACCTTTCGCATCCGTTACCTCGACCCAAGACGCGCCATTGGCCTTTAGTGACAAAATACCAGCGGTCGAACCTGAACCAGGGACAACTGCGTTGGCAACTGCGCCGACCATTGGAGCAGCCTCTGCCACTGGCGAAGGCACCGCAGCAGGCGGCGGCAGGGGTAATACAGTTGCAGGCGGCACGGGAACCGCCAGCTCAGCCACCTCGGGCGCACTGACCGTTGACGTCTGGAAGTCTGGCTTGAGCGGCCAGAAAATAAGTGCCGCAAGCCCGAGCACAAGCAAAACAATCGCCAGCCAGTAGGGCCGAGACAAATGATCCCAGAGCCTACTCTCCGATCGCAGGCCCTTAACGCGGAAACTTGCCTGACCCCCGGCCTCGACCGACTTCAGCTGCGGCTGACGGCTCTGCGGTAATTGCGCCAGTATTGGTTCCGGCGCAATTTTCAAGGCTCGGCACACGCTGGAGGCCAGCGCACGCACGAATACGATATCGGGCAGCTCATGCAGTCGGTCGGCTTCGAGTGCTTCAATTTTTCTGACAGGCACTTTCAAGGCAACTGCAAGCGCCGCGATGTCAAGCCCCTCGGCCTCACGCGCCCGGCGAAGCAGGCTCCCGGCCGAATCAGGCGGCAGCTTCAGGACCAAGCCGTCGTCTGGTTTCAGCAAAACCGGCACCCCAGCATCACTCATCAAATGCCCCCCTCTGGTATGCGCCAGACTCGCGTGACTGTGGGAATCGCTTCAACAACTGGTCAGCCAATTGCTGCGTAGCCTCCTGATTGTCCCGCTCTTGCTCTACCTTGATCCCCAGCCAAAGAGACTCGGCGTTAGCGAAATCACTGTTGTTGAGCCTACGCAAATGGAACTGCGACCGCACCAAGTCACCGCGTGCGCGCATCAACACAGCCAGGTTGAATGTGGTCACGGGGTTACCAGCGTCGTACTCATACGACTTAAGCAAACTCCGTTCAGCATCGGTGGGTAGACCGGCTCGTGCCTGGCACAAACCGAGGGCCCGAAAAGTTTTTGCCCGCTCTCCGTACTGAGGATCTGCCAGGGCCTGATCAAAACGGCGAAAAGATTCGGGCCAGCGCCTTTGCTGACACTGCATCCAGCCCAGGTTGTGCAACACATTGGGGTCGTCCGGACTCAGCGCCAGAGCCCGGCTGAAGCCATCTTCCGCAACGCGAAAATCATTAAGACGCATATAGATCAGACCGCGCAGGTTATGGGCTGGGGCGTAAGCCGGATCGGCAATGAGCGCCTGCTTGAGCTCGTCGAGTGCAACCGTAGTTTGTCCTCGTTCGAAATACCCGAGGGCTAACTCCAGACGTATGCGTGCACGCTTGCGGCCATCAGGCTCATCTGACGCCGTCATGATATCTCGGCCGCCGCCGTTAGCGCCGCCACTGGGGACGGACATGCAGCCAGACAGTCCAAGCAACACCAGAATCACCAGCGCACTGAACTGAACTGATGCTAGCCTTGACAATATAGGCATTGGCTTCATTGTCAATGACTCCGGTCAGCCGACATGACGTCAGGGTTGGGATGAATAACGATGCGTCGCTGGCGCAATATTCTTTCTTGAACGCCGGTGCGATCGCGGACATCGCCGGCAAGTTGCCCACAGGCTGCGTCAATGTCATCACCCCGGGTTTTGCGAATGGTGGTCACAATGCCGGCGTCGCTCAGAGTTCTGGCAAACAGCTGGACCTGCTCCAGACTTGAGCGAGTCAGACCTGAGGCAGGGAACGGATTGAATGGGATCAGGTTGAACTTGCAAGCAAAACCCGCGCTGGCGCGTGCCCGGACCAGCCGAACCAGTTCTTGGGCATGGGCAATCTGGTCGTTCACACCATCAAGCATGCAGTATTCAAAAGTGATGAAGTCACGCGGGGCGTGGGCTAAGTACCGGTTACAGGCATCGAGAAGCTCGGCCAGTGGGTACTTACGGTTCAAGGGTACCAAGTCGTCTCGCAAACGGTCATTCGGAGCATGCAACGAAACCGCCAACGCGACCGGGCAATCCAGTGCCATACGGTCTATCATGGGCACCACGCCAGATGTCGACACGGTGACCCGCCGTCGAGACAAACCATAACCATGATCGTCCAGCATTACCCGCAAAGCCGGTAGCAGGGCCGTGTAGTTTTGCAGGGGCTCACCCATCCCCATCATCACCACATTCGAGATCACACGCGCAGACTGATGCAAATGTTTGCGCAGAAAATGCTCAGCAAACCACAGTTGTCCGAGGATTTCTGCTGTGGACAGGTTACGGCTAAATCCTTGATGTCCGGTGGAGCAAAATCGGCACCCTACTGCACAACCCGCCTGGGATGAAATACACAGGGTGCCACGGTCATCTTCTGGAATGAACACCGTCTCGACGGCGTCTCCACCGCCAACATCGAACAACCATTTGATGGTGCCGTCTTTCGACAGGTGCTGGGACATTACGGGAAGCGCACTCAGGTGTGCCGTCGTCGTCAACTTATCGCGCAAAGATTTGGCGAGGTCGGTCATGTCGTCGAAACAGACCGCCCCTTTTTGATGAATCCAGCGAAATAACTGAACCGCCCGGTAGCGCTTCTCGCCCAGCCGTTCACATAACAGGGCCAAACCCTCGAGGTCGTAGTCGAGCAGATTGGCGGTCATTGCATCGCTTATCGCGAGTAAATGTTCGAGCCGGGGAAGAAAAACGCCACTTCTGCAGCAGCAGTTTCGGCAGCGTCAGAGCCGTGAACTGCATTCGCATCAATACTGTCTGCAAAGTCAGCGCGAATCGTGCCAGCAGCGGCCTTTTTCGGATCAGTCGCTCCCATCAAGTCACGGTTCTTCAAAATGGCGTTTTCGCCCTCCAGGGCCTGAATCATCACGGGGCCAGAAATCATGAAGTCGACCAGATCCTTGAAAAAGGGGCGCTCTTTGTGCACGGAATAAAAAGCCTCCGCCTCGCGACGTGACAAATGCGCCATCCGTGCGGCCACCACTTTGAGGCCTGCGGCCTCGAATCGGGCATAGATTTGTCCGATTACATTTTTCGCAACTGCGTCGGGCTTTATGATGGAAAGTGTTCGTTCGGTAGTCATGAAATTTCAATTGCCTTAAAAATAGTTTGCCGTAAGGGCAAAGCCAATTAGTTTAACCGCTGCAGTTTGCCCCTGTGTTTACGGTGGGGTCAGCGACGCGGACCACCTCGACGCGGACCACCGCCGCCCGACCCACCGGCGGCGCCCCGGCGTTGACCCTGGTCCTGGCGCTGTCGGGTAAAACTGTCAGCGCCAATGTAACCAAACGCTGTTTTCATCGGATCAGGCTGGCTGGCCGCCGCTTGCCGGTCACTGTGTTCGGGAGAATCACTCCGCTGCCGCCGCCCACCATTCGCCCCAGCCGCCGGACCTGGTATCCCACCCAGCGAACTTGCAGGCAGTTGGCGCATTCCTCCGCCATTCGAACTGCGTGGACCGGCGCCGCGGCCACCGTTTCCCCGTCGTCGGGATCCGGAATCAGGTCCACTCCGGTCGCTTCGGTTCGCGCCTTGGCCCGCCTGGCCCCCAAAGGAACTCCGACTCTGGGAACCGCCTGCGGCTTGCATCAAGGCGTTGATGTCCCCGTCGTCAAGCTCCATCCAGGCGCCGCGTTTGAGGCCGCGTGGCAGGACCATCGCGCCGTATCGGATTCGGATCAAACGACTCACCGCGTGACCCACGGCCTCGAACATGCGTCGCACCTCCCGGTTACGCCCCTCCGAGATGGTGACGCGGTACCAGCAATTGGACCCCTCACCACCGCCCTCCTCGATGGACCCGAACTGAGCCTGGCCGTCGTCAAGTTTTACACCCTCCAGCAGGCGTTGTTTTTCTTCCTTGTTCAAGGCACCCAACACGCGCACGGCGTACTCCCGCTCGAGTCCAAATCTGGGGTGCATCAGCCTGTTGGCTAATTCACCGGAACTGGTGAACAGGAGCAACCCTTCGGTGTTCAGATCCAGGCGGCCCACCGATTGCCATTTGCCTTGAAACAGTTTGGGCAAACGTCTAAATACCGTCGGCCGATTTTGCGGATCGTCATGGGTCACCACCTCACCAGCCGGCTTGTGGTAGGCGATGACACGCGCTGGCGGCGCATCGATCCGAATACGAATTGGCTTGCCATTGACCTTGACGTGATCCCCAAACTGGATTCTTTGCCCGATATGGGCGGGCTCGTTATTGACGGTGATCCGCCCCTCCAAGATCAATTGCTCCATCTCAAGCCTGGATCCCATGCCGCTTTGCGCAAGCACCTTGTGAAGTTTGGGCGTCTCGGCTTGCGGGGCCAGCACCCGCTTTGGCAGTGCGAGGTCTGGCTGCTCCTCGTCGGCGTCAAATTGTCCGGAGATCACGTCTCCAAAACGGTTGGCGGTAAGACTAGGTGTCTCCGAAGGATCAACCGGAGCGGGGTGCTGCGGCGTCAGCTCAGGCTGTTCGGCCAGCTCAGGACTGGTCTCGTCTGGCATATCGGCAGTGTGTTCACTCATAAAGAGGTTCCTGTCAAAAAAAACAAATCAGCCTCGCGACCGGCCTGACTGTCCTGAAACGTAGGCGAGTCTGGCGCGTCCCGCGCCGCAATAGGACTGTTGGCAGGCGAGGGGTCGGTATCGGCGCTGCTGGCGGTCAGCGCTTCAAGCGCACCGGCCTGTTGCACCGGCGAGTCCAGCAACGGAAGCTGCTCCAAGGATTCAAGCCCCAGGTCATCCAGAAAATGCCGGGTGGTTGCGAACAGCGCCGGTCGGCCGATCGATTCGCGGTGCCCAATCACTTCGACCCAGCCCCGGTCCTCGAGTTGCTTCACAATCAACGAATTCACAGTGACGCCCCTGATGTCCTCGATGTCGCCACGTGTCACTGGCTGCCTATAAGCAATGATAGCCAAGGTTTCCAGAGTCGCACGGCTGTAGCGGGGCGGCTTTTCAGGGTGTAGCCGATCCAGATACGGACGCATGTCCGGGCGGCTCTGAAAGCGCCAGCCAGAGGCGACGCAGACCAATTCAACGCCACGCCCAGACCAATCAAGCTGCAACTCCATCAGCATCTGTTTAATGCTGTCTGCACCTAATGCTTGGTCAAACAAAGCGCGCAGCTCACGCAACTGCAGGGGCTGTTGGGCGCAAATCAAGGCGGTTTCCAAAACGCGCTTGGCATCAGCCGAGTTCATGTGTATGGCAAGTCCGGGTCGGGCACCTCTTGGGTGCGAAATCAGAATGATTCAACTCAGCGCTTCCCGCAGAATCGATCAGCTGCGGAGCGGGGGACGGGTGACAGCCGGCGCGTAGGACACGCCAAGGCTCACAAGAAATTGTAGCGCAGGCCTAACTCGTCCATGGCTGCCAGAAAATCGCCCGGCAAGTCTGCCCTAAAGCTCAAGACTTGGCCTGTCACCGGGTGGTTAAAGGCCAGTTGGAAGGCATGAAGTGCCTGCCGATCCATTCCCGCGACGGCAACGCCGCCGTAGGTGTCATCTGCCAGCAAGGGATGGCCGAGCCAAGCCATATGGACACGAATTTGGTGCGTTCGCCCTGTATGCAAGGAACATTTCACGAGGCATGTTGAATGGGCATTCTGCAGCAACTCGACGTCTGTCCTCGCTGACTTGCCCGCGTGCTGGCTCAAATCGACAACTGACATCCGCAACCGGTTGCGTGGGTCCCGTCCGATGGCGGCCCGAACTTCCTGGCGGCCAGCACCTACCCAGCGCCGGTGGGCCAGCGCCAAATAATGCCTTTGGACGTCGCGCGCTGCAATCGACCGAACTAGGACGTCCATGGCCAAGCGGGTTCGGGCCACAACCATCAGGCCGCTGGTGTCCTTGTCCAGCCGATGCACAATGCCCGCGCGAGGAAGGTCCATGAAGGCGGCATCAAAGGCCAGCAGGCCGTTCAGCAGGGTGCCGCTCCAATTGCCTGGCGCGGGATGCACTACCAGATTCGCCGGCTTGTTGATCACCAACACATGCTCATCGTGATATATCACATTGAGCGCCATCGGTTCTGACTTGAAAGCCTGGCTTTGCGGCGTAGGCCTTAGTTCAACCGTCCCGGTGTCTGCCACCTTAACCCGGGTCGCCGGTTTGGTGATGGCGCTGCCGTTGACAGTGACAGCACCCAGCCCAATCAGCTGCTGAAGATAACTGCGAGAGAACTCAGGCACGAGTTCGGCCAATGTCCGGTCGAGTCGATGCCCATGCTGGCTAGCGCCAGCCACCCATACCCGGAGCTCGGCATCCGGCCCGGCCTCTGCAGGCTCGTCAAGGCCATCATCAGCTGACCCGCTCGATATAATCACGCCTGTCTTTTCCAAGAAAGTTGTCCTTCATGCTTCGAGCCAAATTATCGGTGGTCATTGCTGCCGTGGCTGCCGGTCTCGCCTTGCTCCTGGGCGGCTGCTCAACCACGCCCGTGGACGACACTGCGGGCTGGAGCCCAAGCAAGGTCTACGCCGAGGCAAAATATGAAGTTGCGGCCGGGGCGTACGACAAAGCCATCGTTTTATTTGAGAAACTCGAAGGTCGCGCTGCCGGAACACCTCTGGCCCAGCAGGCTCAGTTGGACAAGGCCTACGCACACTATAAGTCCGGGGAGTCAGCCCAGGCACTCTCTACGATAGAGCGTTTTTTGAAGCTGCACCCAGCCAGTCCTGCCCTTGACTACGCGCTCTACCTGAAGGGCATCGTTAATTTCAACGACGATTTAGGAATGTTTTCGGCCATTACTAGACAGGATCTCTCAGAGCGGGACCAAAAAGCAGCAAAGGAGTCTTTTGAGTCTTTCAAAGACTTGGTTACACGGTTTCCGCAGTCACGTTATACCCCCGATGCCAAGCAGCGCATGGCCTACATCACCAACTCGCTGGCCGAGTACGAGGTGCATGTCGCTCGCTATTATTTTGCCCGGGGCGCCTATGTGGCCGCCATCAACCGGGCTCAGGTGGCTGTTGCCGATCATGCCGATACACCGTCAGTGGAAGAGGCGCTGATGATTTTGACCAAATCCTACGATGCATTGGGCATGGCCCAGTTACGCGACGACGCCCAAAGGATTCTGGCCAAAAATTACCCTCAGTCACCCTACCTCACCGGTAGCATCAAAGCCAAGTCTGATCCGTGGTGGAAGGTGTGGTGAGGCCTGTTAAGAAAGTGAGAAAGTCCGCCTGAGCGGCCAAACGCCGCATCGGCGGCAAACTGGCGAGCAACCGTCGGCCGTAGCCCATGCTGCTTAAGCGGGTGTCGCACACCACCAGCACGCCGCGATCGGTCTCATGCCTGATCAGGCGCCCCGCCCCCTGTTTCAGCGCCACTGCAGCCTCTGGCAAATAGTAGTCTTTGAATACTTTGCGCCCTGCGGCTTCAAGCCTCTGTGCGCGGGCCTCCACCAGAGGATCACCGGGCGACGGGAAGGGCAGCTTGTCGATAACCACCATTTGCAAGGCGGCACCAGGGATGTCCACGCCCTCCCAAAAGGACGCAGATGCCAGCAGCACGCACCCCGGACCACCCGCCTCGTTACCCTCTCGAAAGCGCTGGATCAATTCCCGCTTAGGCCCTTGGCCCTGCACCAGAATATGAAGCGCTTGAGAGCCAGCAAACTGCTGCTGCAGCACCGCACTGATGACTTGCAGGGCACGCAGACTGGTAGTCAACACCAGCGTGCGCCCACCCAACAGCAGCGCGTGCTGTCCGACAAATTGGGCTACCTGCTGGCTATGGTCTGGCGCAAGCGGCTTGGGCAAATGCGCCGGAATATACAAGCCAGCCTGCGCGGCGTAGTCAAACGGACTCTCGATCTTCAGGATCGTGGCGTTAGCAAGTCCGCAAGGTTCCGTAAACCAGGTCAGCCCGGGGTCATCACCGAGTGTCGCGGACGTGAATATCCAAGCGCGACGGTCAGCAGGGTCTTCGCTTGCCCCAATCAGTCTGGCTTTGACCGTATCGGCAATATCGAGAGGCGTCTCGATCAGCTTGAGGTGGGGGCCGACCTCCAGCCAACGGACCGCCCCAGCTTCGCAAGAGGTCATGAAGCCCATCATCCGCTCAGTCAACGACAGTGCGCGCGTGGCCAGACGAGCCAGTTCCGGCCCAGCCTCACTGACCTGAGCCAGCGCCAGAGACGCCTGACTGCAGGCATTGGCAACGGCTGCCATCGCCTCTTGCCAACTCGCCTCATGCAGAGTTTCGGGTGCCTGGCTCAGCCAGCGCAATTTAGCTGTTGCCGGTTGCCGACCTACCAGCATGCGCCAATCGCGGGTGGCATGCTCAAGGTCAGCGGCAAGCTGTTGCCAATCGCACCACCCCCGCGCGTGCAGCACGCCTACGCCCAGGAGGTCTCGGGCAAAATCCAATAATTGTGCAGTCCCGAGCTGTTGCCCCAGAAACTGAACCCCGGTTTCATTCAGTTGATGCGCTTCATCAAATATCACGGTCTTCACGGTTGGCAATAGCTCTGCCATACCGGACTCCCGCACCGCCAGATCAGCAAAGAACAAATGGTGGTTAACCACCACAATGTCGGCGGCCAGCGCCTCGCGCCGAGCTTGGTTGACGTGGCAATCGCGCCAGCTCGGACAAGGTGAACCTAAGCAATTTTCGCGTGTGGAGGTCACCATGGGTATCAACGGCGAACGCTCATCAAGACCAGGTATTTCTGCAAGGTCGCCGGTTTGGGTGGCTTGGGTCCAAAGCTCAATGCGCGCCAGGCCAGCCATGCCCGGCTGATCGCTGAGGTCCGCCCGTTCGCGCGCCAATTGCAGACGATACAGGCACAGGTAACTGGCGCGCCCCTTCAACAAGGCTATCCTTACTGGCAGGGACAGCGCCCTAATCAGTCGGGGCAAGTCACGGTTGAACAACTGATCTTGCAAGGTTTTAGTGGCTGTTGACACCAGCGTCCGCTGGCCGCTGAGCAGTACCGGCACCAAATATGAAAATGTCTTGCCTATGCCCGTACCCGCCTCGACCACCAGCACACCACCCGACTCGAGTGTGCTGGCAATCGCCGTCGCCATGTCGGACTGGCCTTGCCGCGGACGAAACTCGTCAACCATCTGCGACAAGGTGCCGGCCTCCGCAAAGGCGGCTTGCACCTGCTGTAACAGCTTCATGAACCAGGCCGTTCTGGAACGCTCACGGGTCGGTAGCGGGCACGCCATCTTGGACCGCCGCCTTGTCGCGCACGCGTTGCAGCTGCTCGAAAGCCTTTTCCTTGCGCTGTTTGGCCTGGATGGCGGACTCTTGCTTTTGCAGTTGGTCAAGAGTTTCCCGACGTTGCGCCCGGTTGGCCAACAGACAGTCGGTGACCGCAAACCGGGCGTAGCAGGAGATTTCTTGGCGGGCGTGCCGCTCGGTCTCTTGCACGCGTTCAGCTTGGATCCGCTGGCGCTCGGCGTCAACGTCGATCTGGGCCGAGGATAGCGCCAACGTCGGCTGCCCCATGGCCGCCTGGACCCACAACATCAGGACAAGGAAAAGACTGCGGTTCATGTGAGCCGGGTGTCGACCAATCGCCGGTCCAGCGCCAGGAATTCAGCAGATTGCATCTCATTAAGGCGAGACGCTGTTCGCGGAAACTCATGTGCCAAGGGGCCGTCGGTGTAAAGCATCTCTGGCGCGACTTCGGCGGACATGATGAGCTTGACCCGGCGGTCATACAACACGTCGATCAACCAGGTGAAGCGCCGCGCCTCTGAAGCCATCCGCACTTGCATCTGAGGCACGTCGCTCAATAAAACCGTATGGAACTGCGAGGCGAGCTCCAGATAGTCATTTTGCGAGCGTGGCCCGCCACACAGGGTCTTAAAGTCAAACCATACAAGGCCGCCCGCCTTGCGCCGGGCCCGGATCTGCCGCGCTTCAATGTGCAGAACGGGATCTTCGTCCTGCGAGCCGGCCAAGCGGTCAAAGGCCTCGTCCATCGCCAGCTCGGCCGACACACCCAGGGGCGTATGGTAAAGAGTCAGCTGCTCCAGGGCGCGGCGCCGGTAATCGACGCCGTTGTCGACGTTCACCACCTCGAGCTTGGCGTTCAGCAGGGCGATGGCCGGCAAGATCCGGCTGCGGTGCAAGCCGTTTGGATAGAGCGCGTCCGGCCTGAAATTTGAAGTCGTGACGAAGCCCACGCCGTTGTCGAACAGGGCTGTGTGCAGGCGGTGCAAAATCATTGCATCAGTGATGTCAGCGATATGAAATTCATCAAAGCATATCAGCCGGTACTTCTCCGCCATGCGCTTGCCCAAAGCGTCGAGTGGATTAACCGTACCTTGCAGCGCCGCCAACTCGCGATGGACTTCCCGCATGAACTCATGAAAATGCAAACGCGTCTTGCGCTTGAGCGGCACCGCACCAAAAAAACAGTCCATCAAAAAGCTTTTGCCGCGGCCGACGCCGCCGTACAGGTAAACGCCGCGTGGAATTTCTGGCCGGTTCAAGAACCTCTTAAGGGCGTTGGACCGCTTTTCCTTGTAGTCTCGCCATTCTGCGGCACAGCGCTCCAACGCCGCAACCGCTAGCAGCTGCGCTGGATCACTGGCGTACCCGCGCTGCTGCAACTCGCGCTGGTAGGCGCTGGAAACCGGCAACAATTGGCTCGCCCGCCCTAAAAATTGAGAGTGCGCTTGTCCACTGCCAACGCTGCTTCCTTGGTTGCCTCGCTGAGCGAGGGATGCGCATGGCAAATGCGCGCCAGGTCTTCACTGCTGGCACGAAACTCCATGGCAACAACACACTCTGCGATCAACTCGCTGGCCATGGGACCGACGATATGGACTCCCAAGATCTCATCAGTGGCCGCGTCTGCCAGCATCTTGACCATGCCAGTCGTGTCACCCAGCGCCCGCGCCCTGCCATTTGCCAGAAACGGAAACGTGCCAGCCTTGTAAGCGCGCCCAGCGGCCTTGAGCTGCTGCTCGGTCTGCCCTACCCACGCGATCTCCGGGCTGGTATAGATCACCCAGGGAATCGTGTTGAAGTTGACGTGGCCGTGCTGACCGGCGATTCGCTCCGCCACCGCCACACCCTCTTCCTCGGCCTTGTGGGCCAACATCGGGCCACGCACCACGTCGCCCACAGCCCAGACGCCTGGCAAATTGGTGCGACATTCATCGTCGACCACTACAGCACCGCGCTCGTCGAGTTGGAGCCCGACGGCCTGGGCATTCAGACCGACGGTGTTTGCCACGCGCCCGATCGACACTATCAGCTTGTCGACATTGAGCAGCTGGGGCTCGCCCTTGGCATCGTTATAGGCAATGCTGACACCATCTGCCGACATATTGATCGCCCCAACTTTGACCCCGAGTTCGATCTTCAGGCCCTGTTTGTCGAAGGCCTTCTTGGCTTCCTTGGCAATTTGCTCGTCCACGGCCCCCAGAAAAGTAGGCAGGCCTTCGAGCACGGTCACCGTCGCACCCAGGCGGCGCCAGACCGAACCCATCTCAAGGCCGATCACACCTGAACCGATCAGGCCCAAGCGCTTCGGGACGACCTCCAGGGCCAAGGCCCCCTCGTTCGAGAGCACCTGCTGCTCGTCAAACGGTGTTCCTGGCAGTTCACGTGCGCGGGAGCCGGTAGCCACAATGACCTGCTTGGCCAGCAGCGCCTGAGGCGTTGAGCCGGCGACCGCGATCTCGTAGCCGCCGGCGACAGCCGCAGCAAATGCACCACGGCCATGGAAGAAGCTGACTTTGTTTTTCTTGAACAAAAACAGGATGCCGTCGTTGTTCTGCTTGACCACCGTGTTCTTGCGGCCAATCATCTTGGCCATGTCCAGGCTCAAACCGGTCACGCCAATGCCGTGCTCTCCAAAATGGTGTGCCGCCTGCTCGTAGTGTTCAGACGACTGCAGCAAAGCCTTTGATGGGATGCAACCCACATTGGTGCAGGTACCACCGAGCGCTGGTCCGCCCTTGCTGTTGGTCCATTCGTCGATGCAGGCGACGCTGAACCCCAGTTGGGCGGCGCGGATGGCGGCGATATAGCCGCCAGGACCGGCCCCTATCACCACCACGTCAAATGATTTGCTCATGCTCATGCCGCCTTCAAATATCAAACAAAAGGCGCGCAGGGTCTTCCAACGCCTCCTTCATCGCCACCAGGCCCAGCACCGCCTCGCGGCCATCGATGATGCGGTGGTCGTAACTCATGGCCAGGTAGTTGATCGGACGTACCACCACCTGACCGTTTTCCACCACGGCTCGGTCCTTGGTGGCGTGCACCCCAAGGATGGCCGACTGGGGCGGGTTAATGATGGGGGTCGACAACATGGAGCCGAAAACACCGCCATTGGAAATCGAGAAGGTGCCACCGGTCATCTCTTCGATGCCAAGCTTGCCGTCGCGCGCCTTGGCGCCGTACTCGGCTATCTTTTTCTCGATGTCGGCAAAACTCATCTGATCGGCATTGCGCAAGATGGGCACCACCAGACCACGCGGCGAACCCACCGCAATGCCGATGTCAAAGTAGCCGTGGTAGACGATGTCATTGCCATCCACCGAGGCATTGAGCACCGGGTATTTCTTCAGGGCGTGGACCGCCGCTTTAACAAAGAAGCTCATGAAGCCGATTTTGACGCCATGCTCTTTCTCGAACTTGTCCTGGAAACGTTTGCGCATTTCCATGACAGGTGCCATGTTGACCTCGTTGAAAGTGGTCAGGATGGCATTGGTGGACTGCGACTGCAACAATCGCTCCGCGACGCGGGCACGCAAACGGCTCATCGGCACACGTTGCTCAGGGCGCTCAACCGACACCGCGGCAGGCACTGCCACTTGTGGCAAAAATGTGGCTGCAGCCCTTGCTGTTACTACAGATGCAGCTATTATTTTAGGAGCATCAGCAACCGCAGGTGCAACTGTTGATGCGGTGGTTATCGCTCCCAGCACATCGCCCTTGGTGACGCGACCATCGCGGCCGGTACCCGCCACAGAGCCGGTCGCCATTTGGTTATCGGCCATCAGCTTGGCGGCTGCGGGCATGGCGACGCCCGCCATCGAGACGGCGTGGGCAGCCGCCGCGACGGGTGCCGCAGCTGATGCCGCTGCCGGGGCAGCCTGCCCTGCGCGGGCTTCGGTGTCGATACGGGCGATCAGCTGATCGGCCAGGACCGTGCCGCCATCACCCACCAGAATCTCGGCCAGCACCCCGGCACTGGGTGCAGGCACTTCCAGTACCACCTTGTCGGTCTCGATTTCGATCAGGATTTCATCCACGGCAACGGCGTCGCCGGCCTTCTTTTTCCATTGCAGCATAGTGGCCTCAGCCACCGACTCGGACAGCTGAGGGACTTTGACTTCTACGATCGCCATAACTTTTCTTTCAATAAATTTTTATGTAGGGAACGTCGGCCTTATTTGGTCAAGACGAACCCTTTGAGCTTGCCAAACGCGCCTTCGACCAGCGCCTTTTGCTGCTCCTGGTGCGCGTGGGAATACCCGACGGCCGGTGAGGCGGAGGCTGCTCTCCCGGAGTAGCCCAGTTTTTGCCCATCCAGCATGTTCTCGTGAATATAGTGCTGCACAAAAAACCAAGCGCCCTGGTTTTGCGGCTCGTCTTGGCACCACACCACCTCGGTGGCGTGGGCGTATTTTTTCAGCTCATTCGAAAAGGCTTTATGCGGAAACGGGTACAACTGCTCGACGCGCACGATGACCACATCGTCGATGCCTTTTTCTTCCCGCTTTTTAACCAGATCGTAGTAAACCTTGCCCGAGCAGGCGACCAGGCGTTTGACCTTGTCCGCCTTTTTACCGATGTCTTCCTTTTGCTCCGGAATGATGGTCTGGAAGCTGCCCTTGGTGAACTCCGACAGGGGCGAGGTGGCGTCCTTGTTACGCAGCAGCGACTTGGGCGTCATGATGATCAAGGGCTTGCGGATGTTGCGCACCATCTGGCGCCGCAAAATGTGAAAAATCTGACTGGCCGTCGTCGGTTGTACCACCTGCATATTGGTGTCTGCGCTGAGTTGCATGAAGCGCTCTAACCGGG
>CAXNFT010000002.1:0-41028 GCA_964201255.1 Rhodoferax sp. | reverse complement strand
GCCGCGCAAATAGAGGCACTGGGCCGTGCCGGACCTACCGTGGCAAAAGTCAGCCGCCGTGATCTGCCCTTTATCGTGGCTACCAACCAAACTGGTGCGACCACGGTGGCCGCCACCATGATCATTGCGGCGATGGCTGGTATCCGTGTATTTGCCACTGGGGGTATCGGCGGTGTTCATCGTGGTGCAGCTCAAACCTTTGACATTTCTGCCGATCTGCAGGAACTGGCGCGCACCCCGGTGGCGGTGGTGTGTGCGGGCGCTAAGTCCATTCTGGACTTGGGATTGACCCTGGAGTACCTGGAAACCCATGGTGTGCCCGTGGTGGGTTATCGGACCGCGCAACTACCCGCTTTTTTTACCCAGGACAGCGGCTTTTCTGTGGATTACCGACTGGATGACGCCAGCGAGATCGCCCGCTTGTTGCAGATTAAATGGGCTATGGGGCTTGGTGGTGGTGTGGTGATCGCCAACCCGATCCCGGCGGCACATGCCATGCCTCGTGCTGTGATTGATGCTGCCATTGAACAGGCGCTGTCTGATGCCCAGACGCAGGGCATCTCGGGCAAGCAGACAACGCCGTTTTTGCTGGAGCGGGTCAACGCGCTCACTGGTGGCAACAGCCTGGCGGCCAATATTGAATTGGTGCTCAACAATGCTCGCCTGGCCTCGGCGGTTGCTGTGGCGCTGGCAGGGTTAGACGCCCGATCGACGGCCTGACCATCCTTCAAGTTGGGCTGGCAGAATCAGCGCATGCCGAACTTTGCTGCGAACCTGTCCTTTCTGTACCAAGAGCTGCCCTTCATGGCACGTTTTTCGGCTGCGGCGCGGGATGGCTTTCGGGCGGTGGAGTACCTGTTTCCCTATGACTACCCGGCGGCCGACATCACGGCCCGGCTGGAAGATAACGGCTTGCAGCAGGTCTTATTCAACGCCCCGCCGGGCGACTGGTCGGCTGGGGAGCGTGGCCTGACCTGCCTGGGCGGGCGGCAGTCTGAGTTTCGAGCTGGTCTAGCCCAGGCCCTGGACTACGCCGCCGCACTGAGCTGCCCGCGCATCCATGTCATGGCCGGTTTGCTGCCGGCGGGCCAAACCCGGGACGCGCTCCAGGCTGTCTACTTGGACAACTTGCGTTGGGCTGCTGCTGCGGCAGCGCCCTATGGGGTGGCGCTGTTGATCGAGCCGATCAACCTGCGTGACATGCCGGGCTATTTTCTGAACCGGCAAGACCATGCCCATGAGCTACTGCAAATCGTTGGTGCTCCCAACCTCAAGGTGCAGATGGACCTGTACCACTGCCAGATTGTCGAGGGTGATGTCGGCATGAAGCTGCGCCAGTACCTGCCCACCGGGCGTGTCGGCCACATCCAGATCGCTAGCGTGCCAGCCCGCCACGAACCCGACGAGGGCGAACTCAATTACCCGCACTTATTTGCCCTGCTCGATGAGCTGGGCTATGACGGCTGGGTGGGCTGCGAGTACCGACCCCGTCTGGGGGCAGTGCCTGGTGCTACGTCGGCCGGGCTGGGCTGGATGACGCCTTGGGTCAGGCCTTGATCGTTGACGCGGTGATACCGTCAACCAGGCCCCAGATACCGTCCGGCCTATCGACAACTTTGTTGTGATATCCATTGCCGAAGGACTGCTCAAATATGAAGGCCACTGGGCAGTCGTCCACCACGATCTTCTGCATCTCCTTGTATGCGGCTTTGCGTTTGGCCATGTCCATTTCCTTTCCGGCGGCGGCCAGCAGCTCATCAACTTTGGGGTTGGCATAGCTCTGGGTGTTGGACCAGATCACACCCGGTTTAATGTTTGAGCTCAGCCAGGTGCGGTGTACGCCGATCACTGGGTCACCCCAGTTCCATACTGCATCCGCGTGCATCTCATGCTGCAGAGACGAAATACGCCTAGCCCAAGTCGGGAAGTCTGGCGAGGTCTTAACGACCATCTCAATACCAACCTTGGCCAGCGCCACCTTGAGGTACTCCTGGAAGATCGTGGACTCAGGGGTGCCCGGCAGGTATTCGTAGTCGATGCTGATGCGCACCCCGTTGGGGCCGGGCTTCAAGCCGGCAGCATCAAGCAGTTGCGCCGATTTTTGCAAGTTGAATTCGTATTTCTCAACATCTGGGTTATAGAACGGGCTGCCCGATGTGATGGGGCCGGTGGAGCGTGCATGAACGCCTGCGAGCAGCGTCTCCAGCAGGTACTTTTTGTCGATGGCATAGGCGATCGCCTGGCGCACCCGCTTGTCGGCCAGTTTGGGGCTTTTCGTATTGAACGCCAGCCAGGTCAACGGGCCGATTGCTGGCGCTGCCTTTTTGACAAGGGTTGCGTTAGGCATCTTGGCGGCGCGCGCCTGCTGACCCGGATCGGTGAGCTCGGAGTGCACATCGATCTCACCTCGTTCGAAGGCCAGCATCATGCTGGATTGGTCCTTGAATTCTCGTACGATGACACGGTCCAGTTTGGGCTGGCCCTTGACGAAGAACCGGTCGAAACGCTCCATAACAATGTGCTCTCCCGGTTTGAATTCAACCAGTTTGAACGGCCCGGAGCCCACCGGCGTAGCGTTGCGCGGATGGATCTTGACATCAGTGCCATCACCATAGATGTGTTTGGGGATGATGGGAGTCAGAGAGGTGGACATCGCCAGCAGCAGGGCTGGGTGCGGCTCTGACAGCCGCACGACCGCAGTGTGTTGGTCGTTGATGGTGACGGCATTCACTGGTCCGTACATGGTGCGGAACGGGTGGT
Source organism: Rhodoferax sp. (assembly GCA_964201255.1). Lineage (GTDB taxonomy): Bacteria > Pseudomonadota > Gammaproteobacteria > Burkholderiales > Burkholderiaceae_C > Rhodoferax. The sequence goes on along the minus strand of CAXNFT010000002.1, from coordinate 38,268 downwards.
TGTCGCGGATCGTTTCGATAGAAAACTTCACATCCTCGGCGGTGACGGGTTTGCCATCGTGGAACACGGCGTCCTTGCGCAGATACAAAGTAACGCTGCGATTGTCGGACGACAGATCCCAGCGTTCGGCCAGGTAGGGCCGCGGCTTCCAGTTCTTGTCCATCAGGATAGGCGACGCGAACAATTGCGCTGCTGGCATCATGGTGGCGATACCGCTTTGCACTGCTGAGTTGAGATGGCGCGGACGTTGCGTGGTACCGATCACCAGCACGCCGCCTTTGGCGGCCTGAGCTGCGGCCTGCAGTGGAATGCCAAAAATGCTGCCGGCGGACAAGGCAGCACCTGCTTTGATCAGTTTTCGCCTGTCGAAATTGGTCATTGAAAGACTTCCAGGGTGAGTAGATGAGATATGAAAGCTTAAGCTTTTTTATATGCCAATGCAAGATACTCCTAGCCACGATTTATGGTGCTGGGCCTGTCAGGCTGTTGAAGTCCTTGAGCAATTTTCGGATTTAACGGCCGAGCGTGGTAACGCCACTACACTTAACTCAGCCGCATGTTGCGGCGAGAAACCGTGAGTGATAACTGTGACTGCCCCCAAGCGTGCCCGCAAACCCCCGACCACCGATGCCCTGCCCGTGCAGCGCCTGGGCTTGCGCCGACCACCGGCACAGGATCGCGGCATCGTCACCTTTGACCGGGTGCTCGCCACCGCATCGCGCTTGCTGGCCGAAGTGGGCGCAGAAGGCCTGACCACCAACCTCATCGCCGCCGAGTCGCAGGTCAATATCTCGTCGATCTACAAGTACTTTCCCAATAAACAGGCGGTACTGGTCGCGCTGTTCGAGCGCCACAATCAGCAACGGATCGATGCCGCCAGGCTAGTGATCGAAGAACTGGCCACGGCCAAAGACTGGCGTGCCGTCATCGACAAGGCGGTCGACAAGATACTGCAGAGTCGTCGCTCAACACGTGGTGGCGTGGCCCTGCGCCGGGCCATGCGTTCATCACCGGAACTCGCAGACATCGACCAGCGCGCCAATGCGGCGGTAGCCCAATGGTTTGCGGGGCACGTCGCCCAACTCACCGGCTTGGGGGCGAGCCGTGCCCTGGTCGTCGCGCGCGTGATCGTCGAAGCCGAGGTGGCGCTGCTGGACTGGTGGGAGTCACCCGAGGTAGCCCACCAGGCAGCCGTGGCGCGCGAAGTCAAAGCCCTGCTCAAGGCCTACTTGGGCTTGTATGTCGAACCCGGACACTCGGGTAGCGCCTAGGCGTCTGTTCTCCCCACAAACCGAGGCAAGTCAAAAGCGCTGAGTTTAGGCAGCGGCCCCGTATAGCGCTCCATCTGCACCAGGCAACTTTGCGCGACAGTGCCCTGTGCCAGTCGTGAGGTGCCGACATCATGGGTCAGCATGTTGGCATTGCCATGTTTGCACAGGGTCTGTGGCGCATCGTCTTGTGGGTCGAACCATGCACCGGTGGATAACTTCACCACACCCGGGCGAATCGCCTCGGTGATCACCGCACCTGCCAGGCAGGCGCCGCGGGTATTGAACAGGCGGACCACGTCACCGTCCGCGATACCCCTGAGTCGCGCATCTACCGGGTGCACCCAGACGGGCTCGCGGTCCGCTACCTTGGCGGCCAGGCTATGCGCTGAGAAATCAAGCTGGCTATGTAAGCGGCTGGCAGGCTGGTCCGAGATCAAGTGCAGTGGAAAGCGCTGGGCCAACGCACCACCCAGCCACTCAGTGGGCTCGATCCAGCTGGCGTGGGCCGGGCAGTCCTCATAGGCGAATCCGGCGATGGTCTGCGAAAACAACTCAATTCGTCCGCTGGGGGTGTTGAGCGGATGCCCTTCAGGGTCTCGCCGAAAATCAGAAAGCATCACCGGAGACACCGCACCACGACCGCCGATGACCGGGATGCGCCACAGCCCGTCTTTGCGAAAGGTGGCAAAGTCCGGCGCCGCGACACCTTCGGCCGACAGCCGCTCACGCCATTCTTCCCACAGAAATTCCTGCCATTTCAATGGCGAACGACGTTCGGTGAATGCATCGCCAAAGCCCATCTCGGCGGCAATTCCGGCAAAAATAGCATGATCATCCTGAGCGATCCCCGGTGGCGCCAGCTTCGCTTTGATGGCGATCACCACCGGTTCGCGGTAAGCAAAGCCAATGTCGTCGCGCTCCAGTGTGCTGGTGGCTGGCAACACGATGTCTGCGTGTTTGGCCAATGCGTTCCAGACCTGTTCATGAACGATCACAGTGGAAGGCTTGCGCCAGGCGTGGCGCAAGCGGTTGATGTCCTGATGGTGGTGAAAGGGATTTCCACCGGCCCAGTAGACCAAATCGATGTCCGGATAGCGCCGGGTACTCCCGTTGAATTGGTATGCCCCACCGGGATTCAGCAGCATGTCGCTGATGCGAGCTACTGGTACCACGCTGGCGATCGGATTTGGCGCAAACGGCAGGCGTGGTCCGGGTTGCAGCAGACCATGTGGGCTGCCGGGGCCGTTTTCGCACCCATAACCGACGCCAAAACCGCCACCAGGCAAACCAATCTGTCCCAATACGGCGGCCAGGGAAACCAGTGCCCAGTAGGGTTGCTCCCCATGCTCGGCGCGCTGTAGCGCCCACGCAGCGTTGACCATGCAGCGGCCGCCGTCTGCGGGCTGGCACATTTGCAGGGCGAGGGTGCGCAGCCTTTGCGCTGGAACATCAGCAATAGCCGATGCCCAGTCCGCATCGCGCACCACGCCGTCCGTCCGCCCCGACAGGTAGGCGTGCAAGCTATCGAAACCTACGCAATGTTGGCTCAGGAAATCGCGATCATGCCGATCGAGCCGAATGACCTCAAACGCCAGGGCCAGCATGACCGCCGCATCGGTCCCGGGCCGCAGCGGTATCCACTCCACTGCATCGTCGGCGCTGACTTCGAGGTCAGCGCGCACTGGACTGAAGTTGACAAAGCGACAACCTGCCTCAACAACCATATTCAGCCCACTGCGCAGCCGGTGCTCAAAGGCACCACCAGCGCCCACCTGCGCGTTCTTCCAAGGCATACCACCGAATGTGACAACCAGACTTGTGTGGCGTGCGAGGACGTCCCAACTGGTGTGAAATACTTCGAGTTCGGTCATTGGCGCCACAACATGAGGCAGCAGCACCTCGGCAGCGGCATAGCTGTAGGTCTGACTGTGTACCGTGCTGCCACCTATGGCGTGCATAAAGCGCCGCAATTGGCTCTGCGCATGGTGAAAACGCCCGGCACTGGCCCAGCCATAGGAGCCGGCATAAACCGCCTGGTTGCCGTGGAGGGCGATCACCCGCTGTAATTCTTGAGCGACCAATCTCCAGGCCTCTTCCCAAGATACCTCAATAAACGGATCCTGACCTCGTAAATCTGTGCGCGTGCCCGGGCCATGTTCGAGCCAGCTTCGCCGCACCGCGGGTCGCATCACGCGCGTTCCGCTGCAGTAGGCGTCCAGCATCGACAGCCCGATCGGTGACGGGTCTGGGTCGCCGCCGTAAGGTCGCAACATGTCGGCCCCGTTCGCATCAAGCGACCATTCGTAGGCGCCCCAATGGCTGGCTGTGAGTTCTGTCATGTGCGACGTCGAATTTAATTGACAACCACCATTGTGCCGGGATTTTTATAAAAGTAAGCTATTATTTACCTTTTAAAGAACGATCATGGTTGCACAAGACTTTGCAAGCCCACGCAATCCGGCAGACTACCACCCCCTGTCGCGGGCTGAAGAGCTGCTTGGCAAGCAGCTGTTCCAAACAGGGTGGATGCAGGCCAAGCGCAAACACATGACGCTCTTTCATGATGCGATAGAAACGAATCCGGAAGATAGCGACGTCACCATTTGCCTGAGCAACCCGGAGGCTGACAACATCATGGACGGCATGTGGACCATGTCGATGGTGGTGAACTTTCACTTCAACCACAATCCGATCTGGAGCCCCGGCATGTGGGCTCTGTTTCACGGCATCGAGAAGGCACGCTTTCCCCAGCCGCTGTTCGTCGGTCAGAGCATCCGCTGCACCGCAACCTTGAACGAGGTGCGCGAACACCGCTATGGCAGGATTGTCGTCAGCGACAACTTGGTCGAGATCCAGGGCGAGGAGCGTCCGGCGCTGATCGCCACCACGTCCGCGCTGTTTCGCATCGGCGCCATGCCCAGCAAGAACGCGGCAGGGCCGGCGTGATGCGCTCGCAGCGCCGGAATTGGGTGTGCGAAGGAAGGTCAGCAGCACTGCGATGACAAGCTTCGTTCCCCTGGAGGACGCCCCGCTCTGGGTAGGCCGCCAGCTGTTTATATCCCCCTGGATGATGGTCACCCCGCAGCACATGGACCTTTTCCACGCGTCCACGGATCTGAGCGCCGCGGTGACCGACATGGCTGTGTGCGAGGCCAACCCCGCCCCTGATCTGGTCGATGGATTCTGGCTGTCGTCCATGCTCTCTGCCATGCATTTCAACCACAACCCGATCCGATCCCCAGGCATGTGGGGCCTGAATCTGGGTTCGGACAAGGTGCGCTACATCTCGCCGGTCTTTGTAGGCAACCGCATCCGGTATCGGTGCACCCTCGATGCAGTGCTGCCGCATGCCCATGGCACCATCCTGGTGACCACCAACACCGCCGAGGTCGAGGGTGGCCTTCGTCCGGCCATGGTGGCCGTGATCCGAACGCTGTCATCCACAGCGCGGCAACTGCCACGCGGGGGTACTGAGCGATGACGCTGACCCTGCCGGTGCTGTCGCGCATCAATGACTACCTCGACCTGTATGCACATACAACGCCCGAGGCATCCGCCTGCTGGTTCGACGAAACCTTTACCAGCTACGCTGAGTTGGCACAGCGCGTGGACGCGCTGGCACGGGCGTTCGTCGGCCTGGGTCTGCGACAAGGTGACAGGGTGGCCGTCCTCTCCACCCCCCGCCCGGAGTTCCTGGTCAGCATGCTGGCGGCGGTACAGGTCGGGCTGGTCTGGATCGGCCTCAACCCGCGCTACACCTGGCGCGAATTGGCCTACGTGATATCGGATGCCAAGCCGCGGGTGCTGCTTTCACTCACCGACTTTGAAAGCCGCGACTTCAGCGGCCTGGTTGCTCGGATGCGCAGCGAGTTCCAGTTCATCGAACACAGTTTCAGGCTCGATTGGGGCCCGGCCGTTGGTGCATTGGAGGACATCGCCTTGCTGCACAGCGCCGCAGCGGCGACGCTGCCGGCCCAGCATAGGGCACAGCGCGATGCGGTGCAGGCAGGTGATGCTGCGGTCATCGTCTACACCTCGGGCTCCAGTGGATCGCCGAAAGGCGCTGTGCTACCCCACCGCAGCTTGGTCTACGGCCCAGGGGTGGAGGCCGAGCAAACCGGCATCAAACAGCCCCGGGTGTTGTGTAACTTTCCGATCAACCATGTGGCCTGCGTGGGCGACACCTGCTGCGCCAACCTGATTGCCGGCGGCATGCTGGCGTTTGACGAACGTTTCGACCCAGCGCACTACCTGGCGCTGGTCGAGAAACTGCGCCTCACCCAACTCGCGCATGTGCCCACGGTCGTACAACTGGTGCTCGCGCACCCGGACTTTCAGACACGCGACGTGTCCAGCCTGCAACTGGTCGCCTGGGGTGGTGCAGCACTGCCGATTGATGTCGTGCGTTCGGTGCGGGCGCGGGGGCTGCGAATGCTGGCGGTCTATGGCATGACCGAGACCGTCTGCAACGTGACCTGGGCCGACGATCGTTTCAGCGACGAGGCCTTGGCCACCACGATCGGAAAACCGGACCCCAATGTAGAACTCAAGCTGATTGACGGCAACTGCGTGGAGGTGGCCGACGGGCAGGAAGGCGAGATTGCGGTCCGCCACGGCGCCATGATGCTGGGCTACTTCAACCGCCCCGAGGCCACTGCCACTGCCATGACGCCGGACGGGTTTCTGCGCACCGGCGACATCGCGCAGCGCCTGTCGGACGGCAGTTACAGGCTCGTCGGGCGGCGCAGCGAGATGTACAAGTCGGGCGGCTACAACATCTACCCCCGTGAAATCGAACAATGCCTGGAAGAACACCCCAGCGTAGCGCTGGCTGCCGTGGTGGGCGTTCCCGATCCCGTGTACCAAGAGGTCGGCTTGGCCTGGCTTATGCGCAAATACGGTGCTGCGGCAGTGCCCGACCAGGTGATACGTGACTGGTGTCGCGAGCGCCTCGCCAACTACAAGATTCCGAAGCGATTCGAGTGGCAAGACGAACTGCCCATGCTCCCCGTTGGCAAGGTGGACAAGCTACAGCTCAAGCGCAACTCGCAAAAAGGCACCACGTCAGCTTAGACTGCGGCGGGCGGTACGGCCAGGTGATGCCCAAGCACCCGCCCCATCCAGGCCCGGTTGAGCGCCGACTGCGGTTTCGACATCAATCGTTCGTTCAGCAGAGCGCGGGCCAGCGCCGTCTGACCAGATCGCTCGGCCGCGGTGATCAGCGTCTGCGCCAGCAGGTCGCGCTGCGCATGCGATCCGCCGGCACGGGCGGCGACTGCCTTCACCGGCGCCAGCAAATCCGCCGACGGCCCGTAGTCACCCTGGGCAAATGCCCACAACGCACGCGCAACCGGCAGGCCTACGCTGCGCGTCACGGCAGCGTTGTCGCCCTCGCCGCAGGTCGCGCGCTCCATGACGGCCAGCAGGCGTTGCGCCAGGTCTTCGCGCCCGGCGCCGGCGAACGCCATCATCGCGTGGCAGTCATTGAAGGCATACCAGGCGTCGTCGATATGCGGCTCCCAAACCTCTACCATGCGCTGCCAGCGCCAGCCAACGTCCACCCCGTGCAACTTCAGACGCCACAACAAGGCGCTGGCGTCGAGCATATCCAGAACGACCGACGAATCGGCGCCTCGTACGCGCTCATCGTAGAGGCGCAGCACTTCGGACCACCGCTGCTCGTCCATGTGGTACAGCGCCAGGTGCCACCAGTTGTGCACCGCGAAAAAGTTGTCGGTCGCCCAGCCTGGCGCCGTCGCGGTGAGCCAAGACACGCCGTCGTCAACACGGTTCGTCATCTCCAGCACATGGGCCACGGCGTGGGTGGCCCAAGCATCCTGAGCATCGCGCTGCACCGCCTTGCGACCCGACTCTTCGGCACGTGCGTAGTCACCCATTTCCTCCAGCCCGAAGGCCTGCATCCCGAAGTAGTAGCCCTCCAGGGCACTGCCCGATTCGATATCCGGCAGTCGGCGCGCCACGCGGTCGCGCAGTTCGCTCGACTGCCCGAGGAAGAAGTCGCCCTGGTGCGCGGCGAACATGGCCAGGGCATCGTCCGGCTGCGCCACGAGCACCCGCTCCCAGCAAGCGCAGGCCTCGTGCAAGCGGCCACCGACCCAGGCCGACAACGCCGCCAGGTGACCATGCTCGCGCGGAGTTGCTCCGGTCGCAACAGCCAGCCCCGCCTTGAGCGCTGAGTGTGCGTCGGCCAACAAGGACTTTTCGGTGCCCAGAACACACAGGAGACCCTTGAGCACATGGCCCATGACCATGCCAGGGTCGATGCGCAGAGCAGCATCAACCTCCGCCACGGGGTCGTTTCGCAAAACCAGCAGCTTGCGCAGTGCCGAATCGTAATGCCGCACGGCGGCTGCATCACCAGCCGTCAGCGGCAGGCCAAAACAGTCATGCATCATGGTGTACCACCCGGAATCAAAGATTTGAATAGAAGGACATCATAATAAAGTATGTGCTTTCTTTTAAGGGCTTGTCCAGTTAAACTTGACATAACTGCTTCCCGAAGGAACTGACATGACATCCGAACTCTGGCAACTCGACGCGACCGAGCTGGCCTCTCACATCCGAGCCGGCAAGGTCTCTGCGCGTGAGGCGACGCAGGCGCACCTGCAACGGCTTGGTGCCGTGAATCCCAAACTCAATGCGGTGGTGCACCAGTTTCCCGAACAGGCCCTGGCCGATGCTGACGCCGCCGACCGGCTCCAGCGCAGCGGTGCAGCGCTGGGGCCACTGCATGGTGTGCCCATCACCATCAAGATCACAGCCGACCAAAAGGGCCAAGCTGCCGACAATGGTCTGCGAATGCTCAAAAACCATCTGGCCGAGCATGATGCGCCTGTTGTGCGCAATCTCAAGGAGGCCGGCGCCATTGTCATTGGCCGCACCAACGCGCCGGCATTTGCCATGCGTCTTGTGACCAACAACATGCTGCACGGCAGAACGCTCAATCCGTGGGACCGAAACGTCACCTGCGGTGGGTCCAGTGGCGGCGCGGGCGCTGCCACTGCTGCTGGCATTGGCACCTTCGCGCATGGCACAGACATTGGCGGCTCGATCCGCTGGCCGGCCTATTGCAACGGTATCGTCGGGCTGCGGACGACGCCTGGCCGTATCCCGATGTACAACCGTTCGACGACTACCCCCACGCGCATGGCCGCACAGCTGATGGCAGTTCCCGGACCGATGGCGCGCAGTGTGCGCGATGCACGCCTGGGTTTCGAAGTCATGGCTGGCCGCGGTCATCCCGGAGATCCACTGTGGTTGCCGGTGCCGCTCAGAGGCAGTCCCTTGTCACGTCCAACCCGCGTGGCCCTGGTCACTGAGCGCTTAGGCACCGATGTGGACGCGTCGGCGCTGGCCGCAGTGCGTCAAGCCGGTAGTTATCTGCGGGATGTTGGGTATATTGTGGAAGAAATTACGCCCCCGGGCTTTGTTCGCGCATTCGAACTTTGGGACGATATTGGCATGCATGAGATTCGGGCCGCGCTCGAACCGATGTTGCCGGTCGTCGACGACGAGGAGTTAACACGCACCATGACAGCATGGTGGGCTACGCGCAAACCCGTCACGGTGACCGACTACTGGGCTGCACTGGCCGAGCGCCACACCCTCATGCGGCAATGGAACGAGTTCATGGAAACCTATCCCCTGATCATTACACCGGTGAGTGCGGTGCGCACGATGTTGCCCGACCATGATGCGCGAGACATGGGCTACGTGATCGACAAGGGGTTTCGTTACTTGCTCCAGGCACCGTTGCTGGGCTTGCCCGTGCTGGCAATGCCAATCGGACAACACAATGGCCAGCCTCAGGGAGTTCAGATCTACGCGCCCAAGTTCCGGGAGGATATTTGCCTCGACGCGGGCGAGGTGATCGAAGCTCATGAAGGCGTTCGGTCACCCATTGACCCGCGTTGGTAGACCCGCACAGACCATTGCGCCATGGCAACTACCATTTACAGTGCTCGACGCATTCACACCCTGGACGAGAGTTGTCCCGAGGCCACCCATGTGGCAGTTGCTGAGGGCCGAATCGCGGGTGTGGGGTCCCTGAATACCCTGAGGGCCCTGGGCCCCGCCACCCTCAATACACGCTTTGCCGACAAAGTCCTTCTTCCCGGCTTCGTGGAAGGCCACGCCCATGCCGATGCCTGTGTCGCCTGGCGCTATGCCTATTGCGGGCAATTTGAGCGGCGCGATCCTGCGGGCCGCCTTTGGCCACCTGTACACAGTATGAGCGCTATCCTGGAGCGTCTGCGCGATGGCATGTCCAGCAGCCGGGTCGGTGGGACTTTATTTGCTTGGGGTATCGACCCGATCCACCTGGAGCGCCCACCCACACGCCACGACCTGGACCAGGTCAGCATGACTGAGCCTGTGGCGATGATCAACGCCAGCTACCATATCTTGTACCTCAACACCGAGGCCTTACGCCGCGTCAAACTGCTCGTACCAGACGATGCCCACGGTGGCCTGCCGCTTGACAGTGATGGCATGGCCGTGGGCGAACTTCGCGGCTCCACGCTGATTGGCCCGGCGGCGCAACTGCTGGGTATCTCTGAGGCCCTGCAGGGTTGCGACCGTGCTGCTTTCCAGGATTTCGCCCGTCTGTGCGTGCAAACCGGCGTGACAACGGTGACTGACCTGGCCAATTCGCTGACCGACGAGACCTTGGCCGCCATCCAGGAAGTCACCGGTACGCCATATTGGCCGGTACGGCTCGTTCCTGCGATGCTTGGCCAGGGTAAACCCGTGTCAGACCTGTTCGCGCGACTTCAACAATTACGTACCCACACGCACGAGCTGCTGCGCATGGGTCAGTTCAAGCTGGTCATGGATGGCTCCATACAGGGTTTTACGGCCCGACTGCGCGCCGGCGCCTATGTCCATGGTGCACCCAACGGCCTCTGGTACGTGGCACCCGAATGGGTACGCGATGTCATGGTCGCCGCCCTGAGGCTGGCCGTACCGCTGCACATCCATACCAACGGTGACGAGGCGTCGGAACTCGCACTTAATCTCTTGGAACAGGCCCTGGCCATCGCTCCTTCCAGCGGGCACCGGGTCACCTTGCAACATGCGCAGCTGATGGATGAGGGCCTGATGCGCCGGGCGTGCGACTTGGGGGCGAGCGTGAACCTGTTCTCAAACCACATCTACTATTGGGGCGACGCCCATTCATCCCAGACCGTTGGGCCAGCGCAGGCGGCAAGGATGAATGCGGCGGCGACGGCGCAGCGCCTGGGTCTGCCCTTCGGTATCCACAGCGATGTGCCGGTCACCCCGATGGCGCCTTTGTTCACGGCCTGGTGCGCCGTCAATCGCATCACCAGCAGCGGGCAAGTGCTGGGCCCGCAAGAACGTCTAAGCGTGCCCCAGGCGCTGCGTGCCATCACGCTGGGGAGCGCCTATACCTTGGGACTGGAGCGCGAGATCGGCTCCATCAGCGTGGGCAAAAGCGCGGATTTCGCGGTGCTAGAAGACGATCCGTTGGAGGTCCCACCAGAACGCCTCAAGGATGTCGGCGTGTGGGGCACTATTTGTCATGGACGGGTCTCTCCTGCTTGAGAGTCAGCGCCCGGTGAATTGGGGCTTGCGCTTTTGCGCAAACGCCAGTTTGGCCTCGCGTGCATCCTCGCTCTCGCGCACGATGGCCAAGTCCCGGTTGGCGCGGGCCATGCGTTCCGAAGGACCCTGTGCCATCACGCCGTCGTTCACGAAACGCTTGAGTGTGCGCAACACCATGGGCGAGAACGCCGTCATCTCCCGGGCCAATGCCAGCGCCCGTGTCACCTGCTGCCCCGCCGGCGCAACCTCGTTGGCAAAACCCACCTCATAGGCGCGTCGGGCGTCCAGCGTGCGGCACAGCAAAAGCATCTCCATGGCGACCTTGTGCGGTATGCGGGCTGCCAGGCTCGCAATCAGGCCCCCCGTGAATCCAAGCGCTGCCTCAGGGTATGAAAACTTGGCGTTGTCTGCCGCCACCAACAAGTCGCACATCATGGTCATGACCAGCGCACCACCGATACAATGGCCGGCCACAGCGGCGATCACCGGTTTCTCGGTCGTAATGCCTAGAGTGGGAATGCAGCGCCACAATTCTGGCAGGCTGCTGACGTCAGCCCCAGATGAAAATGCGGCGTCGCCACTGCCAGTGACCACGGCTACCTTCTGCGTGCTATGGTCGAATTCCGCGAAGGCCTGCTGCAGTTCGATCGCGGTTTGCGCGCAAATCGCATTGCGCCGCTCAGGTCGGTTAATCGTGATCAGCGTGGTGCCATCGTCATGGTGGGTCAGCAGAACCATGTCCATAAAGTGTCCGTCCAATCAATATCGCGGAAAATGTTTTACAAGTTCGCACCAGACACCGATATCTGTCATGGCATAAGCCCAGCCTTGCGAGCATCTGCGTGCGCAAGATCGAGCGACTGCCACAGCTTGTCGAACAACTCGTCAATCTGACTTTCCGTGATGATCAGTGGGGGACAGATGGCCACAATATCCCGCAGTGAGCGGCAGATCAGCCCAAGCTCAAGGCCCGCGCTTTGAACCCTTGCTTGAATGCCACTGGCGGGGTCGAAGGTCTTGCGCGTGGCTTTGTCTTGCACCAGTTCCAGCGCACCGATCAGGCCCACGCCTCGCGTCGAATGCACCATAGGGTGGGCCTCCATATCCCCCATCCGATGCAAAAATTGTGGGGACAGCGCACGCGCCCGGGCGATGAGCTCGCGTTCTTCATAGATTTTCAGTGCTTCGATTGCCACGGCGGCGGATACGGGGTGGCCCGCATAGGTCACACCATGCGAGAAGACGCCATTTTTGGTGCTGCCCTTGGTCAGGCCTTCGTAGAGCCGCGCGCTGACCAAGGTCGCAGAAATCGGCAGGTAAGAACTCGACAAAGCTTTGGCCACCGTCATCATGTCCGGCTGGATTTGGTAGGTGTCGCAGCCAAACCACTGCCCGGTGCGGCCGAAACCGGTAATGACTTCATCAGCTACCAGCAAAATGTCGTTCTTGCGCAGCACCGCCTGCACTTTTGCCCAGTAACCGGCGGGGGGAACGATCACACCGCCTGCTCCCTGCACAGGCTCCGCGAAGAAGGCTGCGATTGTGTCTGCGCCCTCGCGCGCGATCAGTGCCTCAAGCTCGGCCACAATGCGGTCCACGAATTCGCTCTCGGTCTCTCCTGGCTTGCCGTAGTGGTAATGGCTCGGACACGCCGTGCGCAGCACGCGGTCGCCAAAGGGTAGGTCGAAATCCATGTGGTTGCCGGCCAGCCCTGTAAGACTGCCGGACATCACTGTCACGCCGTGGTAGCCGCGCTCGCGCGCAATCAATTTCTTCTTTGTAGGTTTACCTATTGAATTGAAGTAGTACCACACCATTTTGACCGCTTGGTCGTTGGCCTCGGAGCCGGAATTGGCGAACATGGCCTTGGCCATGCCCAGGTGTTTTGTCTTCTCAATCAGACGGTGCGACAACTCGATCGACGGCTCATTGGCGCGTCCATTGAACAGATGGTAGTAGGGCAACTGCTGGAACTGCCGCGCTGCAGCGTTCATGAGTCTCTGCTCGGAAAAGCCCAGTGAAGTACACCAAAGACCCGACATGGCCTCGAGGTAACGTTTGCCCTGGTCGTCTTCCACATAAACACCGTCACCGCGTTTGATGACGAGCGGGCCGGTTTCACGTTGCTTGGCCAATGGCGTGTAAGGATGGAATAGGGATTCGACGTCCTGCGCGACGTTCAGGTCATGGGTACGTAGCATGGTGCGGTTCCTTGTGGCGAATCAAGACAAATGTGAGATGGATCAATGCAGCAATGCAGCCGTCGCTTCAGTCCATCTGCGTCACGAACTTGGTGGTCAGGTAGGCGTCAAAGGTTTCGCTGCCACCTTCGCTGCCTATGCCGCTGTCTTTCACCCCACCCACTGGCATTTCGGCGATGCCACCAGCGAAATGGTTGATGTTCACCATGCCGGCCTGTATCCCGTTCTGGATCTTGAGCGCGTTCTTGGTAGAACTGGTAAACGCGTACGACGATAGACCGTAGGGTAGGCTGTTGGCACGTCGGATGGTGTCGTCCAAATCGGTAAACGGCACACAGGGTGCAATCGGGCCGAAGGGCTCGATCATCATGACCTTGCTGGTTTCGGGTACATGAGTGAGCACTGTGGGCTGCCAGAAATTACCTACAGTCCCGATGCGCTGGCCACCCAGCTCCAAGGTGGCACCCTGTTCGGTGGCATCCTGGATGAAGTCAGCCATCACCGGCAGGCGACGTGCATGCGCCAGCGGCCCCATTCTGGTGTCAGGCGCCAATCCATTGCCGATCTTGATCTTCTTCGCGTTGTCAATGAAGCGGGACATGAAGCGATCAAACACCTTCGCATGGATGAAGAGTCGATTGGGTGAGACGCAGACCTGCCCCGCGGTGGAAAATTTGAGGGTCGAGAGCATGTCGGCCGCCCGCTCCACATCGGTGTCGTCACAGACGATCACGGGTGAATGACCACCTAACTCCATTGTCACGCGCTTCATGTGCAGTCCCGCCAGAGCAGCCAGTTGCTTGCCCACCGGCACAGAGCCAGTAAATGACACCTTGCGCACGACCGGTGAGGTGATGAGGTGCTGCGACACCTCGGACGGGACACCCCAGACAATGTTCAGCACCCCGGGCGGCAGACCGGCCTCGTGGAACATTCGGGCGATCGCCACGACGGCGCTTGGGGTGTCTTCAGGCCCCTTGAGGACAATGGTGCAACCCGCACCCACGGCAGCGGCGATTTTGCGAATCGCCTGGTTGTAGGGAAAGTTCCAGGGCGTGAACGCCGCCACCACGCCCACCGGCTCGCGGAGCACGAACTGGCGTACGTTGGGCAAACGGGGGGGGATCACCCTACCGTAGATCCGGCGGCACTCTTCGGCGTGCCAGTCGCAATGGTCGGCGCAACGTGTGAGCTCGGCCACCGCGTCGGCCAGCGGTTTACCCTGGTCGCGGGTCATGTTTCGCCCTACTTCCCGGGCGCGCTCACGCGTGAGCTCGCCGACGCGGCGCAGCACACGGCTCTTTTCCATCGGTGAGACGTGTTGCCAGGTTTCGAACGCACGCGCGGCTGCAGCCAGGGCACGGTCCAAGTCCGCAGGGGTCGCATGTGGCAAGCGACCCAGAAGCTCTCCGGTGGCAGGATCCACGACATCCTGTTCATGGCGTCCACCTCCCTGGACAAACTCCCCGTCGATGTAGAGACAAAGCGTTTCGTAAGGCTGGCTGTCGGTCAGATTCATGCTCATCGGGTTTCACCTGATAGTGTGTTGTCCGCCGGTTTTACGACCACCGGGGGGGTTGTCTGGAGACTGGCCAAAACCCGCTCGGTGTGTTCGCCCAGCGCCGGGGGACGTGTGTTCACCTTGATCACCTGTCCGTTGATCTTCACCGGGCAGCCTACTGTTTGGGTCGATACCCCGTTCGGCAGTAGCATGGGTTGCACCAGTTTTAGGTGCTTGGCCTGCGGATCGGCCAGAGCCTCCGCGTAGCCATTGATGGGTGCGCAGGGCACACCAGCTGGCGCGAATATGTCGAGCCACTGTTGGACCGACCGGTGCACGAACCGTTGTTCGAGCAGCACTTTCAACGCCGCCTGGTTCGCCGCCCTCAGGAGCGGGGTCGCGAAGCGTGGGTCATCCAGAAGCTCCATGACTGGGGTGAGCTGGCACACCTGTTGCCAGAGCTTGTTGTTGCCCGCCGCCATGGCAAACCAGCCGTCGCTGGCCTGATAGGCTTGGTACGGCGCATTGCGCGGATGCGCTGAACCCAGCTTGCGTGGATTGCGCCCGGTACCGAAGTATTCGCTGGTCTGCAGCGCAGAGATGGCAATGGTGGTGGAGAACATAGGGATGTCTACCTGTCCGCCTGGCTCACCTTGGCGCACCCGCGCGATCAGCGCGGCGATGGTGTACGCCGCATACAGCCCTGAAGCAAAATCCACCAGCGGTACACCGGCCTTAACCGGCGCTCCATCGGGCTCGCCGGTCACACTCATCACACCGGCGCTCGCCTGGATAGTCAGGTCAAAGCCGCCCTCCGTGCCGCGCGGGCCATCCTGCCCGAAAGCCGAAATTGAGCAATAGATCAGTGAGGGCTTGCGGGGCCCAAACCAATCCCAGCCCAGACCTAACCGTTGCATGGCGCCTGGGCGGCTGTTCTCGATCAGCACATCGGCGCCCAGCACCAGCTGCCGAGCCTGGTCCCGTTGCTCTGGGTTCTTCAAGTCCAGCAGCACAGACTGTTTGCCGCGGTTGATGGAGGCGAAGTTCTCGCTGAAACCCTGACTCAAAGGCGGCCACTGGCGCATCACGTCGCCCTCAGGTGGCTCCACTTTCACCACCTCAGCCCCAAAATCAGCCAGCAACATGCCGCAAAAGGGCCCTGCCGCCACATGGCAGAACTCAATAACCTTGACACCTTGCAGGGGTTGAAGCGAAATCGGCATGCGAGTTATCAAAGATGGAAGAATACTAAAAATTCCATAAAATGGAATGGTTGTATTGAAGTATCGAATATGATAACACGGCCTTTTGACAAAAATGAGGAGTCTGCCATGCTCACCACCCCGATCGGGAAAGACCTCGCCACCTCGCACTGGGGCGCTTATGACGTGGTTCGTCAAGACGGTGAGGTGGTCGGTCTGGCGGGTCGTTCCGACGACCCCGATCCTTCCCCGATAGGCCCGGCCATGTGGGACGCCTATCGCTCCCCGCTTCGCATTCAAAAGCCGGCTGTGCGCAAGGGCTGGCTGGAGCGTCAGGGTGTGGAAGCCAGCGGTTCGGGCCGGGGCAAGGATCCCTTTGTCGAGGTCAGTTGGGAGCACGCACTGGGCCTGGTGGCCGGCGAACTCCAACGTGTGATCGCGCAACACGGCAATGCGGCCATCTTTGGCGGCTCCTACGGTTGGGCCAGCGCCGGCCGGTTCCACCACGCGCAAAGTCAGGTGCACCGATTCCTTAACACCTTGGGCGGTTACGTACGCCACATGGACAGTTACAGCCTGGGTGCCGGGCGCGTGTTGATGCCGCACGTCGTAGCGCCCATGGAACAGCTGATGGTCCAGCACCACAGCTGGGACGTACTTGCGGCCCACACGCGCCTGTTTGTCACCTTTGGTGGCGTGCCCCAAAAGAACGCCCAGGTTGGCCTGGGGTCAGCCTCTGAGCACCGAGTGAGCAAGGGTCTGGCGAGCATGGCGAAAGCCGGTTGCCATTTTGTGAACTTCAGCCCGGTACGCAGCAACCTGGACGTGCCCGGCACTGCCATGGAGTGGATACCGATCCGGCCCAACACAGACGTCAGTGTCATGCTCGCTCTGGCCACCGAGGTGATCCTCGCTGGTCGCCACGACCTGCCCTTCCTGGCGCGCTACTGCGTGGGTTTCGAGCGTTGGCAAGACTATCTGCTGGGCAAGGTCGACGGTGTGGTGAAAAATGCTGACTGGGCGGCTCCCATCGCCGACGTACCTGCGCAGCGCCTGCGCGAGCTTGCACTGCAACTCGCTGGCAACCGCAGCATGGTAAACGTGGCCTGGTCGCTGCAACGTGCTGACCATGGTGAGCAGGCCTTCTGGTCAACCGTGGGGCTGGCTTCGGTGCTGGGGCAGATCGGACTGCCCGGCGGGGGTTTCGGAATGGCCTATGGCCCCACCAACAACATCGGAAGCCCAGACCGCCTGCTGCCCGGTCCCACCCTTCCGCAGGGCGTTAACCCGGTGAAAGCCTTTATTCCGGTAGCCCGTATCACCGACATGCTGTTGTCACCGGGAAAAAGCTTTGACTACAACGGCGAGCGCCATGTCTATCCCGATATCCGGCTCGTGTACTGGGCTGGCGGCAACCCGTTTCATCACCACCA
This sequence comes from Rhodoferax sp., assembly GCA_964201255.1. GTDB lineage: Bacteria > Pseudomonadota > Gammaproteobacteria > Burkholderiales > Burkholderiaceae_C > Rhodoferax. The sequence continues at coordinate 21,075 of CAXNFT010000002.1, read as the reverse complement.
GGATTTGACCCGGCTAGCCCAGGCCTGGACGCGCCCGGAGACCATCGTCGTGCACGAACAGGTCTGGAACGCACATGCCCGGATGGCCGACATCGTGCTGCCGGCCACCTCGACACTTGAACGCAATGACATCGGACACGGCACCCGCGACCCCTTGTTGATCGCGATGAAACAATTGATGAACCCCGCCGGCGCATCGCGCGACGACTACGACACCTTTGCCGACATCGCGCAGCGCATGGGCCTGCGCGAGGCATTCACCGAAGGCCGCAACACCATGCAGTGGCTGGAGTTCCTTTACGCCCACGCTGCGCGCGGCGCCAAGACAGCCGGTGTCGAATACCCCCCGTTCAAGGATTTCTGGGCCACATCTGGCGTGCGCTTGCCACCCAGCGATGGTGGCGTGGTGATGCTGGAGCAGTTTCGGGCCGACCCAGTGGCCCACCCGCTGCAGACGCCGAGTGGCCGCATCGAGCTCTTCTCGGAGCGCATTGCGTCTTTTGGCTACGCAGACTGCCCTGGGCATCCGACCTGGTTTGAGCCGGCTGAATGGCTTGGTGGCCCAGCAGCAAAGAAGCATCCGTTGCACATGTTGTCCGACCAGCCCCATACCAAGCTTCACAGCCAGTTGGACCACTCATCCTATAGCCTGGCCAATAAAGTGGCCGGTAGAGAGCCCATCCACATTCACCCCGACGATGCTGCCCGGCGGGATGTTCGCCATGGCGATGTGGTACGGGTGTTCAACGACCGGGGTGCGTGCCTAGCCGGCGCCGTGTTGGACGTCAATTTGCGCCCAGGTGTGGTCAAACTGAGCACCGGTGCCTGGTGGGACCCGCAAATGCCAGGTGACCGGGATTCATTGGACCGACACGGCAATCCGAATTCATTAACCCGCGACGTCGGCGCATCGCGCCTGTCGCAGGGTTGCTCGGCGCAAACTTGCCTGGTAGAGATCGAAAAATTCATCGGCACGCCCCCGCCAATCCAAGTCTTCACGCCGCCTTTGTTTGCAGACGCCTGAAACGCCTCAGCGGGTCCTGCTCTTGGTCAGTCCCGGGCCCGCAATTTCATTGCCGATACCTGTCGCCGCCTTGATCAGTTCCAACGACATGGCCTTGAACTGCGACGGACGCAAGCGCTCGATCGGGCCCGACACACCAATCGCGGCGATCACACCGCCTGCGGGATCGAAGATTGGCGCCGCGCAGCCGCCCACACTTTCGCGCCATTCCCCCCGATTGACCGCATAGCCCTGCCGCCGCACGGCGTCCATTTCGCTGAGGAACTCCGCCGCCTTGGTGATGGTGCGCGGTGAATGGCGCTGCAGCCGGGTGGACATTGCTTCGAGGAAAGAGGCACTTTGAAACGCCAGCATCGATTTTCCGGTGGCCACGCAATAGGCCGGCGCCCGTCCGCCGACCTGGCTGTAGGCACGCACCGGCTCGGGGCTGTCAAGCTTGTGGATGTACACGACCTCGTCGCCCTCGAGCACCGATAGGTGTACCGTCTCGCGAAACTGGCTCAATAGAGAAGCCATGAACGGCTCAGCCATTTGCTTGAGCCCGATCTTGGCCATGACGGCTGAACCCAACTCCCATGCCTTGATCGTCGTGGTGTAGTCCCCGGATGACGGGTCCTGGCGCACGTAGCCAGCCTCGACCAGGCCTTGCAGCAGCCGGTGGGCGTTGCTTTTGCCCAGACCAGTCTTAGCCGATACCTCGGTGACACCGAGCGCTCCCTCCGAATGCGCCAGCATCTCCAGCAAGGCCAGCCCCTTGATCAGCGTGTTGTTCATTCAGCCTTCCGATGTTGGACAAAGGGGTACTTTAACGCTAGCGATGGCCAGGAGCCGCCTACGACGCACGGCCAGCGTCAATCACATCGTATTGGCCGGAAAAATTCTTCCGCCCTGAACCACGCCCCAAACGCCAACGTCGCGCAAGGCCTCTGGTGCAACCGTCAGCGGGTCGTCATTGAGCACCGCAAAGTCGGCACGTTTGCCGGTCTCAATTGAGCCGACCTCGGCATCAAGTTGAAGGGTGTAGGCCGCACCCAGAGTTACTGCGCGCAGCGCATCCAACACGCCGATGCGCTCGTAGGTCCCCAGCAGACGGCCGCCAGATGTCATGCGGTTGACCGCACACCAAGCCGTGAACAACGGGCCCATGGGTGTCACCGGTGCATCTGAATGGATCGCAAACGGCACACCGCTTTCCATGGCAGTTCGACAAGCGTTCATTCGCTCAGCGCGGTCAGGGCCCACGGTCAGGTTGTAGTGCGCGTCGCCCCAATAGTAATGGTGATTGGCAAACAGATTGACGCACATGCCTAGCGCTTGCATTCGTCTGAATTGCGCTGCGTCGGCCAGCTGGCAGTGTTGAAGCACGAAACGGTGGTCACGTTGGGGACTGGCAATCAAGCTTTTTTCAAGGCTGTCGAGCGCCAGTTCGGTGGCCATGTCGCCATTGGTATGGGTATGAACCTGCAGGCCATTGCGCAAGGCTTCGCCATACAGAGAGCGCATCCATTCCGGAGTCAGGTACCACAGGCCTTGCGGCGCCCCATTGAAATACCCTGGAGGTTTCATGCGTGCTGAGAAGCCTTGGATCGACCCGTCGGCCACGACCTTGATGCTACCTAAACGCAGCATATCGGTCGACTGCTCTCGGTAAGCCAGAGCCGTTTGCATCAGCTCGTCCACATGGCGGCCATTGCCTCGCAGCACGGAGACCAGGCGGGTGGGGAAAGAAGTTTCCGCGCTGATCGCCAGCATGAGCTTGAGTGTCGCCGGCGTCAGGGGGTTGGCGAGATCAGTCGCAGTCGTTACCCCCTTGCGCACGCACAAGCGCGAAAAGGTCCACATGGCGTGTGCATCCACGTCCCCTTTGGATAGACCCTGTCGTTGCAGCACCGGCGTCATCGCTTCTGGCCCCTTCATCTCGCCATTCGGAAACCCATCAGTGCCCAGTGGGACGCCCGGATGGTCAATGCCCTGGCGCATGAAATTAGCGGCAGCCAGCGCTGGTGTATTGCCGTTAATGATGTGGCCGCTGGCGTGCAGCAGCAGCACCGGTCGCGTCGCGCTCACCGTGTCCAAATCGTGCCGGGTACAGCGTGCCGCGCCGGGGAAATAAATCGGGTCAAAACTCCAGCCGATCAATGGCATATCGTCCTCGTACGCAGGCAGTGCCTCGCGCAGCCGCTGGAGCACGGCGCGCAGATCACGAGCGCCAGACCAGGTAAGGCCATCTGGATCCATGCGGTCGTGAAAGCCGCAATAGACATGGCGCCAGTTCATGCCCTCAGAGAGATGCGTATGCCCTTCAACAAACCCTGGCATTAGCACCTTGGCGGCAAAGCGCTCGTCCAATAAGTGGGGTCCCCATAGAGCTAACTCCTCCATGCTCCCCGTTCCGAGTACTCGGCCATCACGCACCGCCACGTGGGTAGCGTCCGGTCGGCCGGGGTTCATGGTAACGATGCGCCGTGCGCGGTAGATCGTGATGGTCATGGCGACCCTCTCCTACTTGTCAAGATAAGGGGATAGGTAGGCTGCGCGAAGCGTGATGGCTTCCTCGATGATGGCTGATCCGCGGCGCGGATCCAGGCAGGCCAGATCTAGCAGGGCTACAACGGTTTGAACAGATACGAGGGCCACCATACGGGCTCGAGCTTGAGACAGCTTCGGGTTGCGTTGGCACATGGCTGTTGCCAATCCTGTTGCGATGGACTCGTTCTGTTCCTGATCCCATTTCCACAACTCCGGTGACATTTGAAGCGCACGACGCGCCGAATAGGCGCCGGGCTGCGCGCGCCGCAGGCGCCAGCTGTTGCGCGTCGATTCAGCCAAAGGAATTCGCCAGTCTGGGGCCGTTGCCATGGCAGAAAAAAAGGGTCCCACTGCTTCCGCTCGTTCGGTCTGTTCATGGACGATGAGTGCATGCAGCACCGCATGCTTGTCAGGAAAGTGTCGGTACATCGTCGCCGTGCTGACGCCGGCACGTTGCGCGACCGCGGTCGTGTTAAGCCCTTCGTAGCCGCTTTCCTGCAGCACTTCCCCGGCCGCCTGCAGGATACGGGCGAGTGTCGTTTTCCCGGGTCCCCGTGTCGCCGAAGGAGTTTTTGGGGTGAATTGGGTAGATGCTATTTCTTTCATCATTTTAATATATTAAACGAAAAATAAATTTTTTGACAAAGCCTTTAAAGTGTCCTAGGATGCGAGCCGCCTCGTCAACCTGACACAAAGACTACACCATGACAGAAACAGCCGACCGTGCGCCCGCGTCCAACGTCTCCGCCTCCACCGTCTCCCTCGCCAAGCGCCGTGCGCGCTGCATGAGCGCTTCGCTGGGAACCACGATGATCTATCCGCAGAGGCCACTCACCCTTGTACGAGGGCAGGGTCAGTACGTGTTTGACGAAACCGGCAAGCGTTATCTGGACTGTACGGCGCAGAATCTGTGCATCAGTTTGGGGTTTGCGCATCCGGTCACACTGGCGATGGCGGGTGGGCAAATGCAGCAGATGCAGCACTGCACGTCGCTGTTCTTCAATGAGCAACCCATTCTGTATGCCGAGGAACTGTTGGCGCGCATGCCGCAGGGCCCCGACTGGGTCGTTCAGCTCGTTAACAGCGGCTCTGAGGCTATCGACTTGGCCTACATGATGGCACGTGCCCATACCGGCCACTTTGAGTTGGTCTCGCTTCGTAACGCTTACCATGGGCTGCAGTTTGGTGTCTCTGGCAGCACGGCTTTCAGCTACAACCGCTGGGCGTCGGCTGCGATGCAGGGCTTCGTGCACGTAATGCATCCTGACCAATACAAGGGTGCGTTTGGGGCGGTTGTCGAACCTTATCTTGCAGAACTGCGACGCAGCATCTTTTCCGCCACCTGCGGACAGATCGCAGGCATGATCATCGAGCCCATTCAGGGCTCTGGCGGCGTGGTGCCCATGCCGGCGGGCTATATGCGTGAGGCTTTCAGGATCACCCGGGAGGCCGGTGGGCTATGCATCAGCGACGAGGTTCAGACGGGATTTGGTCGTCTGGGGTCCCACTATTGGGGATTCGAGGCGCACGACGCCATGCCCGACATTGTGGTCCTGGGTAAAGGCATGGGCAACGGGTTTCCGATCGCAGCGGTGGTCTGCCGTCGCGATATTGCGGAATCCTTTGCGAAGGTGCGTTTTTTCAACACCTACGCGGGAAATCCGGTGGCCAGCGCTGCGGCCCGGTCAGTTCTCAAGGTGATTGACGATGAAGGTTTGCAAGTCCATGCCTTGGGCTGCGGTGAGCGCTTGCTAACGGGACTTGGCAAGCTTCAGAGCCGGCATGCGCTGATTGGCGACGTGCGCGGTGCGGGCTTGATGCTGGGTATCGAAATGGTTCGGGACCGTGTGACCCGTGAGCCCGCGGTAGATGAGGGGGAGCGGGTAATGGCTCGCATGCGCGATGCCGGCTTCATCATGGTCAAGGGGAGTCCTAACCGCAATACCTTTCGGATCAACCCGCCGATGTGCATCACGCCAGACGACATTGATGCCCTGCTGGACGCGTTTGACCGGGCACTGGCCGCCGAATAAGCCCGCACGAAATCATGGTCTCCTTGATTGAATCCAGTAGCCTGCGCGCTTGGCTTGGCGACGGCGCCGAGATTGCGCTCATCGACGTCCGTGATGGTGGCCCGTTTTCTCGATCCCACCTTCTGCTTGCCAGCAACATTCCGCTCGCCCAGTTGGAGGTCCGGATACCTGCCTTGCTCCCACGACGTGATGTGCGGCTGGTCTTAGTGGACGATGGCGACGGAATGTGCGAACGCGCTGCCTTCAAGCTCTCAAGCCATGGCTACACGGGTCTGCATATTCTCTCCGGCGGCGTAGCCGCTTGGCTGGCTGCAGGTTACGAACTCTTCTCAGGAACCAATGTGCCATCTAAGGCGTTCGGCGAGTTGGTCGAACACGCGCACGACACGCCACGCATTGAGCCTCAGGAGCTCAGGCTTTGGCAGGAGGAGGGTCGCGACATCGTCGTGGTGGATGCGCGCCCGCTGGAGGAGTATCGAATTGTCAGCATTCCTGGAGCCGCCGATTGCCCGGGTGCCGAGTTGGTGCTGCGCGTGCCGGGTCTGCTGAGCTCGCCCGACACCACCGTGGTGGTGAATTGTGCTGGTCGAACGCGCTCAATCATTGGTTGTCAAAGTCTGCGGAATGCTGGCCTTACCAACCCGGTGGTGGCCCTGAAAAATGGCACGATGGGTTGGGAGCTGGCGGGCTTGGCTGCTGAACGAGGGTGCGACAACATGGTGGCTGAGCCTGTGGGGCCAGCTTTGGAGACGGCGCGCATGCTGGCGCGCGATGTCGCCAAACGACATAAAGTGTCATTCATGACCGTGGCAAATCTCGAAGCCATGCGGGCACAAAGTGACAGGACAACCTATGTCTTCGATGTGCGTTTGGCGGACGCCTTTGTGGCCGGCCATCTGCCCGGAAGCCTGAACGCGCCCGGTGGCCAGTTGGTGCAGGCTACCGATACGTTCGCGCCGGTCCGTGGCGCCCGGATTGTGCTGGTCGACCAGCATGAGGTACAGGCGGTGATGACCGCCCATTGGCTGCGGCAGATGGGTTGGGCTGATGTCCATGTATTGAGAAACGGCTTGTCCGGGCCACTTGAGACCGGTCCGGCTGTGCTGACTTGCCTGGGTGAATTTGGACTGACTGCCCCGACGATCGAGGCGTCGGCACTTCGAGACCTGCTAGTTGCAGATGCGACAAAGACCCAGGTGATCGATGTTGGTGAGAGCTATTGGTACCGTGCTGGCAGGGTACCCGGCTCTTGCTATGCCATGCGCTCCCGCTTGCGGGATGCACTGAGCCGGTTCAGGGCACAGACGCCCCTGGTTTTTGTGTGCTCCGATGGCCGCGTTTCGCGGTATGCCGCACAGGATGCGATCCATGCAGGCTGGTCGGCCGTGCGGGTACTGGCCGGCGGCCGTGCAGCCTGGCGCGCCGCTGGTCTGCCGGTGGAGCGATGCTTGGGCGACGACGACCCCCTTCTTCTTACGGCTACCGATGACATGTGGTACCCCCCCTATGCCCGCAAGGCGGGCGTGCAGGAGGCGATGCAGCAATACCTCACCTGGGAAGTCAACCTGCTTCAACAACTTGAGCGGGAACCCTATCTGAAATTCAACCTGCACACCTGATCTGAGAAGGGAGAAACGCGACAACTGAATATGAAAGCTTAAGCTTTGCAAAAAATTAAAATACTTTATAATTGAACAGACGTTCTAATATACGGAACGATTTTGTGACCCGGAACGGGGTCAATGGATGGCGTAGATCAACTAGGAGACTTCACTATGACACTCAACGGTTTATCCAGGCTGACCCTGGGCCTTACCCTGGCGCTAGGTGCCTCGCTGTGTGCAGCGCAGAACAAAACGCTGGTGTATTGCGCGCCGTCAGACCCGCAAGGTTTCGACATGCCCCGATGGACAACGACACAGACCATCGATGCTGCAGGCCTGACCATTTACGATCGACTGGTGGAATTCGAGCCCGCCACCCTTAAGTTGCTTCCAGGTCTGGCAGAGAAATGGACCGTTAGTGCTGACGGAAAGGCTTACACCTTCACCATACGCAAAGGGGTGAAGTTTCACAGCACAGACTATTTCAAGCCTACGCGTGACCTGAACGTGGACGACGTGGTGTTTTCGATGGAGCGCTACCGCGACACCGACAGCGCCTTCAATAAAGCCTACGGTGTGAGCAACTACCCGTATAACAGTTGGGCCAAGAACCTTACCTCGGTTGAAAAGGTAGACGCCAACACAATGCGACTGAATCTCAAGGTCGCAGATGCCACCACCATGGCCAACCTGGGTATGGTCACATCCATCGTGACATCGCTGGAGTACGCCGAGCAATTGCAAAAAGCCGGAAAACTGGCAAACCTTGACAGCGAACCTATTGGCACAGGCCCCTGGATCATGCGCCGCTATGACAAAGATGCACAGGTCCGCTACGATGCCAACGCACAATACTGGGGCGGCAAGCCCAAGGTAGACCGCTTGGTCATCCAGACGGTTAAGGATGCAGCGGTCCGCCTGCAGAAGGTCAAGGTCGGCGAATGCCACATTGGATCCAACCCGCGCCCACAGGACCTCGCCACTATTCGTGCCGACAGTAACCTGGTTCTGCAGGAAGTGGGAGGCCTGAACATCGGCTACATTGGCCTCAACACCGAGAAGAAGCCATTCGACAACAAGGATGTGCGCAACGCCCTGGCCCAGGCGTCTGACCGCAAGGCCATGCTGCAGGCGGTTTACCAGGGTATCGGCACGGCGACATCGCAGTTGGTTCCCCCCAACACGCTGGGGCACTTTGCGGACCTCAAGGAGATCCCCTTCAACCCTGAGCAGGCCAAGAAAATGCTGGCTGCCGCGGGGTACCCGAACGGTTTTGAGGTGGAGGTCTGGGCACCGATGATTGCGGCCCAGTACAACCCGGACGCCAAGAAAACCGCCGAAATGCTGCAGGCCGACTGGGCCAAGGTCGGCGTCACCGTGAAGGTGGTGAACATCGAGTGGGGCGAGTTCCTCAAGCGCGTGCGTGCTGGCGAACACTCTGTCGCCTTGCTGGGGTGGGCGGCCGACATCGCCGACCCAGACAACTTCTTTGTGCCTCTGGTGACCTGCAACCGCCCGACACCCTCGCGCTGGTGCACCAAGGAAGTGGATGGTCTGCTGGAACAAGCACGTGCTACCACCAACAATGACCAGCGCGCCAAGTTGTACCGGCAGGTGGCAGACATCGTTCAGCGAGAGATGCCCTACATCCCGATCGCACACACCAAGCAGTACAAACCTGTTCGCAAGGAGGTGGTCAACTTCCAGATGGACCCGCTGACCCGCACGATTCTGCAACAGGTCGACCTGAAGTAGGTTGCGCACTGACGACGACCTGTAGTTCGACGTTCATCTAGGAGAGCACCTGTGTGGCGTTTCGTGCTGAGTCGCATCGCCATGACGGTGCCTACCGTGATCGGCATCACCGTCTTGGCCTTCGCGCTGGCCAGGTTGCTGCCAGGTGATCCGGTCGAGGTCATGTTGGGTGAGCGCATGAGTGACAAGGCGGTGCACGCCAAAATGGTGCAGCAACTTGGCTTGGATCAACCGCTACCCCTTCAATACCTCTCCTACCTTGGTCGTCTCGTCAGGGGTGAGCTGGGCGCCTCTTTGGTGAACCGCAAGCCTGTGGTCAGCGAGTTTGCTGCGCTGTTTCCGGCCACGGTCGAACTGGCGCTTTGTGCCTTGTTGATCTCGGCCGTGGGGGGCATCTTGATCGGCACTCTGGCAGCCTTGCGCCGGGGCAGCTGGATTGACCAGGGCTTGATGGGCTTGTCACTTACGGGGCACTCGATGCCCATTTACTGGTCCGGCCTGCTGGCTATCATGTTCTTTTCGGTCTGGATGCGCGACGTCATTCCTATGCTGGCGCTGCCAGTCTCGGGTCGGCTGGCGGTCATTTATGACATACCCGCGCGCACCGGCTTCATGTTGATCGATAGCTTGCTCTCGAACGAGAGAGGTGCGTTCCGCTCGGCAGTCAGCCACCTGGTCCTGCCAAGTTTTGTGCTGGGTACCTATGCCATGGCTATCGTGGCACGTATGACGCGCTCCTGCCTGCTCGAGACCCTGTCGTTGGAATTTGTGCGGGCAGCGCGTGCGCGCGGGCTGCCGGTCTGGCGCGTGGTGGTCAAGCATGCGCTTCGCAATGCATTGATCCCGGTGGTAACCGTCATCGGCCTGCAGACCGGTGCCCTGCTTGGCGGGGCGGTGCTCACAGAGACCATTTTTTCCTGGCCGGGCATTGGTCGTTGGCTGGTAGACGCCATCTACCAGCGCGACTACACCGTGCTGCAGGGCGGTATCCTGCTCACGGCCCTGATGGTGATTGCCGTGAACTTGCTGGTGGATGTGCTCTACGGCGCCATCGACCCGCGTATCCGCCACCCCAGGGTCTGACCGGTATGCGCGAACTCTGGAACTCGCTGGTCCGGCGCAGAGCCGCCGCCGCGGGACTGTTCGTCTGTGTGGCACTGCTGCTGACCGCGCTGCTTGCGCCATGGATTGCGCCTCACAACCCGGTGGAGCAGTTCCGCGATGCGCTGCTGGCCAAACCAGTCTGGTCGGGTGGGGATTGGCGCTATCCCTTGGGAACCGATGACTTGGGTCGCGATCTGCTCTCGCGACTCATCTGGGGGGCCCGTGTGTCGCTAGCGGTGGGAGTCGCCTCGGTGGTGTTGGCCTTGATTCCAGGCGTCCTGCTGGGGTTGGTAGCCGCCTTCTTCCCAGGGTGGATTTCCATCGTGATCGGGCGCACTGTCGATCTGCTGGTGGCCATCCCCGGTCTGCTGCTGGCCATTGCGGTGGTGGCCATCCTTGGCCCGGGCCTCGTCAATACGGTGCTGGCGATCGCTTTAGTGATGCTGCCGCCCTTCGTGAGGCTGGTGCGCGCCTCGGCGCAGATGGAAATGTCACGTGACTACGTGGCCGCGGCACGGCAGTGCGGCGCCAGTAAAACACGCCTGATGTTCGACACGGTCTTACGCAATTGTGCCGCGCCGGTGATTGTGCAGGGCACCTTGGGATTTTCAAGCGCGGTTCTGGAGGCGGCAGCGCTAGGCTTTCTCGGACTTGGCGCCCAGCCCCCAACGGCTGAGTGGGGGACCATGCTGGCAAGCTCGCGTGGTTTCATAGAAACTGCGCCCTGGCTGGTGACACTGCCAGGGTTGGCCATATTGGTGACCGTCATCGCCATCAATCTGCTGGGGGACGGACTGCGTGATGCGCTGGACCCAAGGCTGAAGCATCATGGTTGACGCCCGAGCCTCTACAGCCACGGTCCCCATGCTGCAGGTTCGCAACCTGAGCGTGCATTTCGGCGCACTGGACAAACCCACGGTGGCGGTCGAAAACCTGGACCTGGACATCGCACGGGGTGAGGTGCTGGGTCTGGTGGGGGAATCCGGTTCAGGCAAGAGCGTGTCGATGATGGCCATCATGGGTTTGGTCGACGCCAACGGCCGCGTCAGCGCGGACCATCTCTCGATTGCAGGAACTGACTTGCAAGCCATGTCCTTGCGCCAGCGCCACCGTTTTATTGGTGAACACGTGGGCATGATCTTCCAAGACCCAATGGCCAGCCTAGACCCGTGCTACCGTGTCGGGGAGCAACTCACCGAGACCCTGGCGTTGCAAGGCCGCATGTCGCGCACACAACTGCGCGACCGTGCGCTCGAGCTGTTGCGCCTGGTGGAAATACCCGACCCGGTGGCCCGAATGGACGCCTACCCGCACCACCTCTCAGGCGGCATGTGCCAACGTATCATGATCGCCATGGCCTTGTCGCGCAACCCGAGCCTATTGATCGCCGACGAACCCACCACGGCGCTGGATGTGACCATTCAGGCTCAAATCATGGCCGTGTTACGGCGCCTGCAGCGCGAGCGAAATCTCACCCTGCTTCTGATCAGCCACGACTTGGCGTTGGTATCCAGTGTGGCCGACCGGGTGGTGGTGATGTATGCCGGGCAGGCGGTCGAGTCTGGTCGCCCCCCCGGGATCTTCCGCTCGCCCCAGCATCCCTATACCCGCGCTTTGATGCAAGCGCTGCCCGAAAGCAGTCGCGGGCGTGAGCGGCTGCTTGCACTGCCTGGTGTCGTGCCCGGCGTGGACGATCGGCCAAGCGGATGCCTTCTGGCGCCACGCTGCCCGCATGTCCAAGGGCATTGCGGCGCACAGCGCCCACTGGCACGCGACATTGGAGAGGGGCGGCAGGTGGCCTGTCACTTCGACATCGCTGAAGCCGCCATCGCCCCCGATGCCTGAACCATGGTAATCCCTGCCCTCCCTATCCCCCCGGTGCTCGACGCCCGCGGCCTGCAGAAGCACTATCCGTTACGAAAGGGCTGGTTGCGCGCGCGCCAGACCGTCCGTGCGCTGGATGGCGTAGATTTCACTTTATGCGCTGGTCGCACGCTGGCTGTGGTGGGCGAGTCTGGTTGTGGCAAGACCACGCTGGCGCGCCTGCTGACCTTGATTGAACAGCCCACGGCAGGTACCTTGGTCGTGGATGGGCGGGACATCACTGGCATGGATCCACAAGCGCACGCGCTGCTGCGCCAGCGTGTGCAGATCGTGTTTCAGAACCCGTTTTCCTCGCTGAACCCGCGCAAAACGCTGGCAGCCATTCTGGACGAACCGCTGATCATCAACACGGGTCAGTCTGCCGCTGAACGCCGCGAACGCGTCGATACCCTGATGCGGCAGGTGGGGCTGCGCAAGGAACAGGCCGACCGTTTCCCGCACATGTTCTCGGGAGGACAGCGTCAGCGCATCGCCATCGCTCGCGCCATGGCCCTGAACCCTGCGGTGGTGATCGCCGACGAACCGGTATCCGCGCTGGATGTATCGATCCAAGCCCAGATCCTGAACCTGTTCATGGACCTGCAGGAGGAGTTCGGCACCGCCTATGTCTTCATCTCGCACAACCTCTCTGTGGTCGAGCATGTGGCCCATGAGGTACTGGTGATGTATCTGGGCAAGGTGGTTGAGTTCGGCACCCGTCAATCGGTGTTCTCCACACCCCTGCACCCCTATACCCAAGCCTTGCTGTCAGCCAGCCCTACGCTTGATCCGGCACTGCAACGCAAGGTGATCCCGATCCAGGGTGAGCTGCCTTCTCCGCTGGCACCACCGAACGGTTGCGCGTTTCATCCACGCTGCCCGCAGGTGGTCCCGCGTTGCCGCGAGGAAGCGCCGCAGCTCAGAGATGTGGGTGGGCAACGCGTGGCCTGCCACCTGGTGTAAGCACATCCCGGCCCATACCTAGCGAGTGGGCGGGTTCAGCGGTGTCCTTGCGACCGATTAAGCGCTCAACCCTTCTGGCTTTGGTATCGCGGTAACCCCGGCCTGGCGCAAACTAGCGATTTCCGTGTCGGCATAACCAAGCTCACGCAGCAGCTCTTCGTTGTGCTGACCCAGCAGGGGAGGTGGCCTGTCAATGCTGCTGCTGCCATGTGCCATCTCGAAACCAGAACCGGCAAGGCGCACTGGACCATAGGGGGTCTCAACCGTCTGAATGACCTTGCGGTGCTTCACCTGCTCGTGCTCGATGGCCTCGGCCAAGGTCAAAATATTGGAGCAGGGCACGTCGGCTACCGTCAGCTTTTGAGCCCACGCCTCAGGCGAGCCCTGCGCCATGGAACTTTCGATCAGGTGGCGCAAAGCCGCTTGATTTTCAGTGCGGGCCGCCCAACTCCCGAAGCGCGGGTCATCCACGGCCTGCGGATGCCCAAGCGTGACCATCAGCGAAGCGAACTGCTTCTCCGTCAAAACCGCCAGCACCAAGAATCCGTCACCGCATTTGAAACGATCTGCAGTCGCTTTGCGGCTGACCGACAGGTTGCCATACTGCTGCTGATGGTGCCCTACCATCGTGTATTCAGCGACATGGCCGGCCATCAGGTTGAGCATGCTGTCGAACATCGCCACGTCAATGAACTGCCCCTTGCCAGTATGCGTTCTCTGGAACAATGCACTTGCCATAGCCAGCGCTGCATTCAGGCCGGTTGTCAGGTCGGCCAGGGCGATGCCGGCACGCATAGGACCACCGGCCGGGTCGCCGGTCATGGTCATCAAACCGCACATGGCTTGAATCTTTCCGTCAAAACTTGCTGTCCTGCTTTCAGGCCCGACGCGTCCGAACCCCGACATACCGCAATAAATCAGTGTGGGATTGATGGCGGAGAGCTCCTCGTAGCCTAGCCCCAGACGGTCCATCACGCCCGGTCGGTAGTTCTCGCAGACCACGTCGGCCGTAGCGACCAAGCGCTTGACCACTTCCACCGCTTCGGGTTTTCGCAGATCCATTGTCAGGCTGCGTTTGTTGGCGTTGTTGGCCATGAAGCCAGGCGACAGGTTGCGCTCAGTCCATTCACGGCTTTTGGGGAGCGCAGACCTTCTTACGTCGTCTCCAACCAAGGGCTCGATCTTGATGACATCTGCGCCCATCAATCCCAGCTGTTGGGTGGCAAAAGGCCCGGCCAAAAACTGGGTGAAATCAATCACCCGAACGTTGGAAAATGGTTTGCTCATGGGGGCTCCTTGTCGCGGGGTGAGGCGGCTGACTTGCCAGAGTGGGCGCAAGAATAGCGAAGTCAGCGTGCTTGCAGCGTGGCATCGCGGACGGACTGTGCCACCGTCTTGATGCTCGCGTTCTCGGCTTTGCGCCGAGCCAGTTCCTGAGGGGTCAGTTTGGAGACGTCGAGGTATTTTGATTTCCACTGCGGGTCGCCACGCCAGCGCAGCGGGTTCTGTACCGTCGTTCGGGCCGCCGGCGCGCTTTCGAGTAAGCGCAAGGCCAGCTCCAGCGTCGAATCACGTGAAGCCTCGTCATGGGGCAGAGCGGCTGCGTTGCCCAATGGAAAGTCGCTGAACAACAGTCGGGGAACGCCGCAGTGCTCCACAATGTCCTTGGCAGCGCCCATGATCACCGTGCAAATTCCGTTGGCCTCCAGATGCCGTGCGGTCAGCGCCATCGATTGGTGACAGATCGGGCAGTTTGCCACCAGGACCGCCACGTCTACGCCATCGGCGCGACAACGCGCAAGTACTTCCGCACAGTCTACCGTCATGGTGTGGCGCTGGCTGCGGTTGGTGGGGACGCCGTGGAATCGCGAAGCAACTGAGCCGATGATGCCCCGGGCGGCAGCGCGACGCAAAGCCTGCAGAGGAAACCAGGTGTGGCTGTCGTCGGTGATTTGCGCCCGATCGATGCCAACATGTGAAACCCGCAGGTCGTGGTGTTGCGATGTGTCGCCTGAGTAGACCTCATAGAACTTGGCAGCTGCGTTGTATGGCGCGTCCTTGCCCTGTGACCCCTTCTCGGGCTGGTAGGGTGCCGCCGTGGTCAACAAGGCCACACGGCATTGGGAAAGCGGTTTTTGCATCGCCTGAAACGGAACATCCAAGAAATGCGCGTACTGGTACGGGTTGTTGGTGCCCAGTGCGTTGTACCAGGCGTGGGTGCGGTCTATGTAGCGGACGGGCTGATCCCAGACGGGCAATTGAGCGGCTGCCTCTGCGGTGTCGTTAGACATTGATTTTTGTTCCACAATTGTAAACAAGTGTTCTTTTATACGGCAATTCTAAACCGATATTGTCATATGTGGAGCGCACCTTTCTGTATAAAAATAAAGCTTAGACTTTACAAATATATATCGCACAGATACCATTCGACATTGCAGAAGAAATGTTCCAAATAAGAGAATCTTATTCAACCGTCGACTGAGACACCAAAGGAATCACCGTGAAAACTCCAGACTTGATGAAACACGCGCTCGCCGCACTGGGTACTGCGCTGGCGCTCACCGCTTTGGCAGTTCAGAGCCAGACCATCAAGGTGGTGATGCATTCGGACCTCAAGGTGTTCGACCCGACGGTTAGCACCGCCTACATCGTGCGCAATCATGGCTACATGGTGTTTGACCAGTTGGTCGCACGCGATGAGAAGGGCGTGGTCAAACCGCAAATGGCGGACAAGTGGGAAACCAGCAAGGATGGCTTGGTCTGGACTTTTACGCTGCGCGACGGCCAAGAGTGGCACGACGGCACACCGGTCACGGCCGAAGACTGCGTCGCCTCCATCAAGCGATTCAACCAGCGCGACGCCACCGGTCTGCGTGCCGCGCCGTTCATCAAAACCTACGAGGTCGTCAACGCAAAGACCTTCCGAATCGTCCTGAACGAGCCTTATGGCCTGCTGCTGGAAAGTCTCTCCAAGCCCAGTCTGGCGCCTCTGTTCATGATGCCAAAAAAGGTGGCCGAAACACCGGCTGCGGACCCGATCAAGCCGGAACAGGTGATCGGGTCCGGACCGTTTATCTTCAAGCGTGATGAATGGAGGCCGGGCGAAAAAGTGGTCTACGTCAAGAACACCAAGTACAAGCCCCGTGCAGAGCCGCCGTCCGGACTGGCCGGTGGCAAGATCGCTTATGTGGACCGCGTGGAATGGATCGCCATCTCGGACGGACAGACCGCACTTGCGGCCTTGACCAACGGCGAGATCGACATGGTGGAGATCCTGGCCAATGATCTGGTGCCCCTTGCTGCCAAGAACAAGAGCCTGGTGGTTGAGCCGGCCTGGAAGCAAACCTACTTCCTGCGCCCCAATTGGGTTAACCCCCCGTTTGACAACCCGAAAATCCGCCAAGCCGCCATGATCGCATTGAATCAGGAGCAGATCCTCAAGGGCATGGTGGGTGACGCCCGCAATTACAAGGTGTGCTATTCCACCTACGCCTGCAACTCACCCTTCTATACCGACGCTGGCATGGGCGCCATGGTTCGCGGCGACGCCAAGCGTGCAGCCGCCCTGCTCAAGGAAGCGGGCTATGACGGTACACCCATCCTGCTGCCCCACACCACTGATCTGCCGGTGCTCAACAACCTCGGGCCCCTGGCCAAGCAGCAGCTCGAACGGGCCGGTTTCAAGGTGGAACTCGCACCATCGGATTGGCAGTCATTGACCATGCGCTTGCGCAAAAAAGAAAAGCCCAGCGAAGGTGGCTGGAGTGCCTATATGTCTTCGATAGACCTGAACGACGCACAAAACCCGATCGACCGCGGCAGCTTCAACACCAACTGCAAGACATCCTTCCTTGGCTGGCCCTGCGACGACAAGATGGAGCAGATGCGCGACGCCTTCGCCAGAACCAGCGATCCGGCGGCAAAAAAGGGCCTGGCGCGTGAAATGCAGGAGCGCAATGCCGAGATCGTGACCGTGATCCCCTTGGGTGAGTATGCGGCTGTCAGCGCCCACAGCATCAAGCTGGAGCGGACCTTCAAGCAGCCGCTCACGCTGTTTTATGGGGTGAAGAAAAAGTAGCCTCGGGCAACATCGCACAGGTTCGCTGCCCCGCCACGCGACATGGTGTCTTTCGTTCTTCGCCGCATGCTGGCCCTGCTGCCGGTGCTGCTGCTGGTTGCCGCCTTCGCCTTTCTGGTGCTGCGGATGGTTCCTGGTGACCCAGCGGCCATCATTGCCGGCGAGACGGCGACCACCGAGCAGGTAGCGGAAATCCGGCAACGGCTTGGACTTGACCAGCCGCTGGCCAAGCAGTTTGTTATTTGGCTAGGCCATGTGGTGAGGGGTGATTTCGGGGAGAGTTATTTCTTCAAGTTGCCAGTGATGGAGTTGGTCCGCCAACGGATCGAACCAACACTGGCCCTGGGGGCCTGCGCACTGATGATTTCGATTGTTGTCGCAGTGCCTTTGGGTGTGCTGGCCGCATTCCGACAGGGAAGCCGGATCGACGATATGGTGATGGGCCTGTCTGTGTTGGGCTTCTCGGTGCCCGGCTTCGTGCTTGGCTATGCGCTGATGTATGTGTTCGCCATCGAGCTCGACTGGTTGCCTGTTCAAGGCTACACGCGAATCGCTGACGGGCTGGCGCCCTTCTTCGCACGCATCATCCTGCCCGCTTCCGCGCTGGCCGTGGTCTATATTGCGCTGATCGCCAGGATCACCCGCACCAGCGTGCTGGAGGTTCTCAACGAGGACTACATTCGCACCGCGCGGGCCAAAGGTCTGACCGAGGCCGAGGTGCTGGTGCGCCATGCGCTGCGCAACGCAGCCGTACCGATCCTGACCATCATCGGCATCGGAATAGGGTTACTGATTGGCGGCGCCGTCGTGACCGAGAGTGTGTTCGCCATTCCTGGCCTAGGGCGGCTGACCGTAGAGGCTGTGCTGTCGCGCGACTTCCCCGTTATTCAGGCGTTGATCGTGCTCTTTTCGGTGGCCTATGTGATGGTCAACCTCCTGGTGGACATTGGTTATGCGTTTCTTGATCCGAGGATACGGTATTGAGCGCCTCCAATATTGACTTGCAAGCCGATTTGCTGGCGACGCGAGCGCAGTCAGCAGTGCGGCCATCGCTTTGGCGTAAGGCCTTGCGCAACCGTCGGGTGATGACGGGCAGCGCCATCCTCTTGCTGATGCTGCTGGTGGCACTCCTGGCCCCGTGGCTCGGCACCGTGGATCCGGCACTGATTGATGTCTCTGCACGTCACCTCAAGCCCGGCGAGCTGTTGTCGATCACCTTAAGCGACGGCAGCGTGGTGGACCATACTGCGTATTTCGGCACAGACAACCTGGGTCGTGATATCTTCAGCCGCGTGCTCTACGGGACCCGGGTCTCGCTGATTATCGGCGCCGCAGTGGCGATGATCAGCCTGACCATCGGCCTTGTGATCGGCTTGCTCGCGGGGTTTTTCCGGCGCCTGGACGGGCCGGTGATGCGCGTCATGGACGCGCTGATGGCCATCCCCGGGATCCTGCTGGCGATCACCCTGGTGGCGATCTGGAAAGGCGGCATGCTGACCGTGATCCTGGCTATTGTGGTACCCGACATTCCCCGCGTGGTGAGACTGGTCCGCTCTGTCGTGCTGTCGGTGCGCGAGGAGCCCTATGTGGAAGCCGCTGAGTCGCTGGGTGCACCCACAGCATGGTTGCTGATCCGCCATGTCTTGCCCAATACAGTGGCGCCATTGATTGTGCAGGGTACATTCCTGTGCGCAGCGGCTATGCTGTCTGAGGCTGCCCTCTCTTTTCTAGGCATCGGTATTCCCCCCGAGATCCCGAGCTGGGGCAACATCATTGCAGAAGGCAGGGCCCTTTTTCGCGTACATCCCCACAACATTCTTTACCCCAGCATCTTCCTGGCCCTGACGGTGCTGGCGGTCAATGTACTCGGCGACGGCTTACGAGATGCGCTGGATCCGAAGATGCGCAAGAACCTCTGACCGCGCATGACCATGAGCTCCCCCAATGCCCCTCAGGCTCTGGCGCTGCGCGGTTTGCGGATCGCCCTACCGCCCGGAGCTGACCGTAGCCATGCGGTGACCGATGCCAACCTCACGGTGCGCCGTGGTGAGCTGGTCTGCCTGGTGGGTGAGTCCGGATCCGGCAAATCGGTCATCGCCCAGGCGGTGATGGGCCTGCTGCCCAAGGGTCTGCGGGCCGATGCGGGCCAGATCTTGCTGGCCGGTACCGATGTTCTTCAGTCCAGCCCCGACTGGCTGCGCGCCGCGCGTTGTGTGCGCATGTCAATGATCTTCCAGGAGCCAATGACGGCCCTTAACCCGGTCATCACCTGCGGCCGGCAGATCGACGAGGTCTTGCGCAAGCACACCCGCCTGTCGAGTAAGGAACGTCAACGCAAGGTGTTGCGCGCGCTGGAGCAGGTGCAATTGCCTGACCCGCCGCACATGTACACGTCCTACCCGCACCAGTTGTCCGGTGGACAGCGCCAGCGGATCATGATTGCCATGGCACTCATCCTCGATCCCGCCCTCCTGATCGCCGATGAACCCACCACAGCCCTGGACGTGACCACGCAGTCGCAGATCCTCAAACTGATCAAGGAACTGCAGCTTAGCCATGGAACGGGAGTTCTGTTCATCACGCACGATTTTGGGGTGGTTGCCGAGATCGCCGACCAGGTGGCGGTGCTGCGTCTGGGTGAGCTGGTCGAATCGGGCCCGACAAGGCAGCTACTCGGTGCCCCGTGCCATCCTTACACCCGCATGTTGATCGGCTCGGTTCCATCGCTACGGCCAGCGCAGAGAGAGGGCAACAAGAGCGGCGAATTGGTTCTGCGCATCAATAACCTGCATAAGACCTACGCGTCCAGCGGGCTGTTCCAGAGGAATCGAACCGTACATGCGGTGAGCGACGTCAGCATCGCCATCGCCCGCGGGCAGACGGTGGGCATCGTCGGCGAATCAGGCTCCGGCAAGTCCACGGTAGCGCGCTGCGTGGCGCGCCTGATCGACCCGAGCGGCGGTCAAGTCTGGCTCGGCGGCCAGGAGATCGGACAAGCCTCGCGCCGCGCGCTGCGACCGAATCGCCACCGAATTCAGATTGTCTTCCAGGACCCGTACCGCTCGCTCAACCCACGGCGCACTGTCGGGCAGTCGATGGTGGAGGGACCGATGTATTACGGCGTGTCACGTGACGACGCTTTGGGTCGGGCCCGCCAACTCATGGAATTGGTGCGTCTGGATCCACAGGCGCTGCAGCGGTTCCCACACGAATTCTCCGGCGGTCAACGCCAGCGCATCTGTATCGCCCGCGCTCTGGCCATGGAACCCGAGGTGCTGATCGCAGACGAAGCCGTGTCCGCACTCGATGTGTCTGTGCAAAAGCAGGTGTTGGAACTGTTGGACGACATCCGTGCGCGCCTGAACCTGGCGGTGCTGTTCATCACCCATGACCTTCGCGTGGCGGCGCAGATCTGCGACCAAGTCGCGGTGATGCATCAGGGCCGCCTGGTCGAGTTCGGCACGACCGCCCAGGTACTGGGCCAACCGCGTCACGCCTATACGCAATCGCTGCTGGCGGCAGCGCCTGGACGCAACTGGGATTTCGCACACGCCGCCAGTTCAGCGCCATACACTTGAGCATGATCTCGGAATGTCTCAGCTGTTCTTTCGATTGGCAACATCGTGGTGTGGCAGCGCCGCTGACCGGTGCATCTAAAGGAGTCCTGCATGCAACTTTTTCATCACGTCAAAACGCCGGTGACCTTTGTGCAAACCATTGAGGTGGTGATGCATTCAGATTTCGCGGCATTCGACCGCTCCCACACAGGAGACCAGGCATGAGCGGGCTACAAACTCAGCAGACACAGCCCACCGACGCTGTGGCCCCGCTGCGCGAGCTGGTCGCCGGGTTGACGGCCCTGGTTGGGGCGACGCAGGACGAGCCCCGTCTGATGGCCGAGGGCCGGCCGCTGTTGGCACGCCTGCTCGCGCGGGACGACTGGTTGCCCGAGGCCTTTGCCGCGGTTCGGCCTGACCGCTATGCGCAGTACCTGCTGCACTGCGATCCGCTGGAGCGCTTTTGTGTGGTCAGCTTCGTCTGGGGCCCTGGGCATGGCACGCCCGTGCATGACCACACGGTGTGGGGACTGGTGGGCATCTTGCGCGGGGCCGAGCGTTGCGA
>CAXNFT010000001.1:0-43115 GCA_964201255.1 Rhodoferax sp. | reverse complement strand
ATCTGAATGCCATGAACGACAGTCTCGCCTCGCTACCCCCGCCGCCTGGGGCCCGTGCCTACGCCATGGCCTACCTGACGGCCCACCGTTGCGGGGCGCCCGAGGCGGTGCGCGTGGCCGCCGCTACCGGTTACAACTTTGTTGGCCTGCGCCTGTGGCCCAATGTCCCGGGCACGCCGTATCAGCACCTGCTGGGTGACGCAGCGCTGATGCGCGAGACCCTGGCCGCCTGCCGCGACACCGGCGTGGGCGTGTTTGATCTGGAGATCGTGCGCATTGGCGAGGGATTTGACCCCCGCCTGTACCTGCCCTTGTTCGAGGCCGGCGCTGAACTGGGCGCTCGCGCCGTGCTGGTGGTTGGTGACGACACCGAACCAGCGCGCCTGGCTACCAGCTATGCCCGGCTGTGCGAGCAGATGGCGCCTTTTGGCCTTACGGCCGACCTGGAGTTCATGCCCTGGACGGCGGTGCCCGACGCCCGCAGTGCTTTGGCGCTGGTCGAAGCCGCCGGCAGCCCGGCCAACGCCGGCATTTTGGTTGATGCGCTGCACTTTGGCCGCTCCAACACCACTCTGGACGACATTCGAGCCATCCCGCGCAGCTTGCTGCACTATGCCCAGATCTGCGACGGTGAGGCCGGCACACACTTCAGCACCGAGCAGTTGTTACACACCGCCCGCTGCGAGCGGCTCATGCCGGGTGAGGGCAACATCGACCTGCGCGGCTTGTTTGCCGCATTGCCGCCAGATCTGCCGGTGAGCATAGAGATGATCAACCTGCAGCGCGAAGCAGATACGCCAGCGCCGGCCTGGGCCGCTGAATGTCTGGCGGCGAGCCAGCGATTACTGGCAACCCTGCCTGGCTAAAAGGATTCCCAGGCGACTTCTTTCTGCGCTGTGCCTGCCGACGGCAGTGCGAGAGGCGCCGTCCCAGGCCTTGCGGTTGTCGCTGCCTTGTCGACGCCGAACATGGCCACCCGGCCCACCAACTCCTGGGACAGGAACCTGAGGCTCTGGGCCGCTGCAGCCATCTGCTCCACCAGAGCAGCGTTTTGTTGGGTCGCTTGGTCCATATGGGTAACGGCCTCGGTGATCTGGTTGACTCCCGCGGTCTGCTCGGCGCTGGCCGAGCTGATCACACTAATCAGATCGGTCACCTGCTGGATGCTGGCTACCACATCGGTCATGGTGTGACCCGCCCGGTCGACGAGTTGCGAGCCCTGGGCGACGCGCTCGACGCTGGTGTTGATCAGGGCTTTGATTTCCCGGGCCGCCTCGGCGCTGCGCCCGGCCAGGCTGCGCACCTCGCTCGCCACCACGGCAAAACCGCGGCCCTGCTCGCCGGCCCGGGCCGCCTCCACGGCGGCGTTCAGGGCCAGGATGTTGGTTTGGAATGCAATACCGTCGATCACGCTGATGATGTCGGCGATCTTGCGAGAGGCCTCATTGATGCCCCGCATGGTGTCCACCACCTGTGCCACCACCTGGCCGCCCTGCATGGCTGTGCTGCTGGCTTTCTGCGCCAGCATGCTGGCCTGGCGTGCCGTGTCGGTATGCTGGTTCATGACCGAGCCCAGCTCCTCCATGGAGGCTGCCGTCTGCTGCAGCGCGCTGGCCTGCAATTCGGTTCGGTTGCTCAGATCCTGGTTACCCTGGGCAATTTCGGCCGAGGCCACCGCCACTTGGTTTGAGCCTTCACGCACGCCAGACACCAGTGTGACCAGTTTGGCCTGCATCTCCTGCAAGGCCTGCAGCAGCTGAGCGAACTCGTCCCTGCCGTCGGCATTGAACTGGGTGCGCAGGTCACCGGCAGCAAAGGTCTTGACGACACTGACGGCCTGATTCAGCGGGCGCAGGATGCTGTGGATGATCATGAAAGCCACACCCAGGCAAACGGCCACCGAGCCTGCCAAAATCAGCAGCAGCAAGGTCATGGCGGAGCGAATGCTGTCCTTGGCGCCGGCCTCGTCCTGGGCAGCGCGCTGAATGGACATGGCCACCACTTTGTCAATGGCGGTGCGATGGCTATCGTAAGCCTGGTTGATGCGCAGGGTGGTGGCGCTGATGGCCTCCCGGTTGTCGGCCCGGACCGCCGGAATCAGCTGGTCAAAGGCCAGGCTGTAGAACGCCATGGCTGGCTCGTAAGACGACTTGAGCAACAGCGCAGCGAGTTCGGGCTCAAGCGTTTCCCGTGACCAATAGACATGGCGGTCGTCGTAGTCTTTTTTCAGGGCCTTGAGCCGTTCCACCAATCGATCCTGCTCGGTCTTGCCACTCGCACTGACCAGCTGCAGGCTCACCAGGTAAGACTCTATGATGTATTCAGGCGGCGGCAGCACATCGGCAATCAGGTCCTTGCTCTGCACAATCCGTTGGTACAAGGGCCCATTCACCTTGAGCGAGTCAAGCGTGCGGAATGACCACCCGCCGTACAGTAAAAACCCAGTCAGGAACAGCACCAACAACAGTATGAACCGAGTTCGGATTTTCAGATGGTTGAGCGTCAGTGACGGCATGCTAAGAGTCCCTTCCTAAAATGGCCTCATGCTACTACGCCGCGACCGACTGATTCCTGCCATTGTGGCAAGCCCCCTGTTCCTTCAAAACCTTGATTCCTCGGTGATGGTCACGGCGCTGCCCAGCATCGCTACCTCATTGGCCGTTCCGCCGCTGCACCTTAACCTGGCCATCACCGCCTACTTGCTCAGCCTAGCGGTTTTTCTGCCGCTCAGCGGCTGGCTGGCCGACCGGTTTGGCGCGCGGCGGGTATTTTGTCTGGCGATTGCGCTGTTTTCGCTGGGCTCAGCCCTGTGCGGTATGGCTGGAAGCCTGCCTGAGCTGGTGGTGTTTCGCATCCTGCAGGGGCTGGGTGGCGCCATGATGGTGCCGGTGGGCCGCTTGATCCTGCTGCGGGCCGTGCCGCCCGCAGGCATGGTGGCGGCTATGGTCTGGTTCACCGTGCCGGCGATCATTGGCCGCATGATGGGCCCGTTGTTTGGCGGAGCCATCGTCACCTATGCCAGTTGGCGCTGGATCTTTCTGGTCAACATCCCGTTTGGGCTGTTGGCCATTGCACTTACGCTGGCTTTTGTCAGTGACGACCCGCCGGCGGATGACCCCGTGCCGTTTGACTTCGGCGGTTTCGCCTTGCTGGCCTTGGGCCTGAGTTTGCTGCTCGGCGCGCTGGAAACCGCTGGGCGCACCATGGTGCCGGTGCTGGTGTCCTGGCTGGCGGCACTGCTGGGGGCGGCAATGCTGTGGCTGTATACGCGCCATGTCCGCCAGCGTGAGCATCCGCTGATTGACCTGGCTATCTTGCGCCACCGGACCTTCCGCCTGTCGGTGTTTGGTGGCCTGCCGCTGCGCATTGGCATTGGCGCAGTGCCTTTTTTGCTGCCGCTGATGTTGCAGCTGGGCTTTGGCTTGTCGCCCCTGGCGTCCGGCACGCTCACGGTCGCCACCGCAGTGGGCGCCCTGGGCACACGGGTGGTGATGACCCAGACCATTCGACGTTTTGGTTTTCGTCGGCTCCTCATTGGCGCCACCGCGCTCAGCAGCCTGTTTTACTTGGGGTACAGCCAGTTCACGCCAGCCACGCCGCACCTGCTGCTGTTTGTGGTGTTGATGATGGGCGGCCTGGTCACTTCGACGTGCATGATCTGCCTGGGTACGCTGGGCTTCTCGGAAATCCCCGCTCCCCGCATGAGCCATGCCACCGCCTTGTCTGCCATGGCCCAGCAGGTCTCCTTGAGTTTTGGCGTGGTGTTGGGCGCCGCCCTGCTGGCAGCGGCCTCTTTTTGGCATGGTGGCAATGGCATAGAGCTGCAGCCCGGGGACTTCTCCCCGGCGTTCATCGTCGTCGGCCTCGTCAACGTGCTGTCGCTATGGTGGTTTGTGCGGCTCGATCCGCATGCGGGCGCGCAGATGCGCTGAGCAGCCCGGGCCAACCTCCAGCGTGGTCATTGGCTGCTATCCCCTGGCAGGCGTCATGGCCTGTCATATTTTCGTCATCTGGACTTATTACAGTGAAAAGTCATTTTCACTTTATGGTAGTCGCCGCATGAAACATCGCTCACTGTCCCTTTCCCTGATCACTGCCGCCATTCTTTCGGCCTGCGGCGGCGGCGGAACTCCCTTGACCGCCGGTATCTTTGTTGATGCGCCCGTCGAGGGGTTGAGCTACGCCTCGGGCTCCATAACGGGGACCACAGACGCTACGGGGCGCTTCTTGTACACACCGGGCGCAAACGTCACTTTCTCTTTAGGTGGCATTGCGTTTCCGCCGGTTGCTGGCGCGGCCATGGTCACGCCCGTGGACTTGGTCAGTGGCACCGGGGCCCAAGAC
The DNA here is from genome assembly GCA_964201255.1 of Rhodoferax sp. Classification (GTDB taxonomy): domain Bacteria; phylum Pseudomonadota; class Gammaproteobacteria; order Burkholderiales; family Burkholderiaceae_C; genus Rhodoferax. The sequence continues at coordinate 38,771 of CAXNFT010000001.1, read as the reverse complement.
CCAGCCGCAGTCGCCATTGCTCGTTTGCTGCAATCCGCAGACGCGGATGGCAACCCCAGCAACGGCATCCAACTTGACAACAACCGGCTTGCAAAAAGTGCCAAAGCCCCGGCCAATTGGGCGTTGGCGAGCGATAACGATCTCACAGCCCTGCTGTCCGGGACAACCAGCCTGAAATCAGAGTCGGCGGCCCGCCAACACATGACAGAGCAGCTCGCCATGTTCACAAAGGATGCCGGCCTGCCACGTGTGAGCCTGGTCGGGCGCTACGCGAGTGGCGGTACAGTCGCCGCCCCGTCTCTGGTGGCCGAGATCGTCGCCTTCCACGCTGCCAGCAAATCCTTGTTTGTCACGGTCGATACCACTGCCGAGCCATCTTCGTTCGCCCGGATCGACATTTCCGCGCTGCCGACTACCGCGCTGGTCAATAGCACCACCGCCACCAATTTGACGGCGGCGCCCAGAGTTAATGTTGCGGCCAGTGTGAACGGCGGTGGCTTTACCGCCGGCGGCGTGCAGAGCCTGGACATCAGCGGCAACCTGCTGGCCATCGCTGTGCAGTCCTTGCCCAAGACCAATGCCGGTGTGATTGCTTTCTACAGCCTGGACTCAGCCGGCACCGCCACCTATCTCAAGAAAGTCACAGTCGGCTCGCTGCCGGACGGCGTGGCCTTCTCGCCAGATGGCAAGTACCTGGTGGTGGCCAATGAGGGCGAGCTCAGCAGCACCTTCATGACGGATACCATTGACCCGGACGGCTCCATCTCCATCATTCCGATCACCAACGGTGTGCCGGCCGATACCGCCACGACGCTGGGGTTTGCGGACTTTAACGTGGGCGGAAGCCGTCGGAGCGAGCTGCCCGCCGGCGTCCGGATCGGACGCCCGGGCGCCACCGTGGCGCAGGATCTTGAGCCCGAATATGTGTCGATTTCAGCCGACAGCAAAACCGCCTTTGTCACCCTGCAAGAGAACAATGCCGTTGCCGTGGTTGACCTGGCCAGCGGCAAGATCAGCAAGATCTTTGCCCTGGGCTACAAGGACTACACGACCAAGAACCGGATCGCAGCCTCGGACCGGTATGCCGGCACCACAAGCACTCTCTACAACAGCCCGACCCAGCCTGCACAGCTTAAAAACTACCCCAACCTGTTTGGTGTCTACATGCCCGACGGCATTGCCACTGTCACCCTCAACGGCAAGACCTATTTCCTCACGGCTAACGAAGGGGATGACCGTGACGACTTCATGACGGGCGCCTCGGCTGAGACCGCGCGCTTTGCCGACCTGGTGGCCAGCCTTGACGCTACTGCGTTCCCGGCAGCAACCGTGACTGCGATTAACACCGCACAAGAGTTGGGGCGCTTGACCCTGATGGCCAAGGACGCCAACGGTAAGTTTGGCGACACCGATGGCGACGGTGACTATGACCGCCTGTATATGCTGGGCAGCCGTTCATTCTCGATCTGGGATGCCGAGACTGGCCTGCAGGTGTTCGACTCAGGTGAAGACGTGGAGCGTATCGTTTACAACAACGCGGCTGAAGACGCCACCAAGGCCACGGCCTTGCTTAAGGCATCGCAGCTCCTGGGTCGGCTCGACAACAAAGGCCCTGAGCCCGAGTCTGTGGTGGTGGGCCAGGTGGGCAGCGAGACCTATGCGTTTGTCGCCTTGGAGCGTGCCAGCGCTATTCTGATGTACCAGATCACCAACCCGCTCAAGCCCAAATTTGTGCAGTATGTTCGCAACACGACCGACCTGACCGACGGAGACATTTCGCCTGAGGGGTTGAAATTTATCCCCGCAGCGCAGAGCCCCAACGGAGTGGCCTTGCTGGTGGTGGGCCACGAGGTGACGGGTTCAGTGGCGGTGTACCAGATCAAGTAAGGGCCTGCAGCCCGGGGACTTTTCCCCCGCGTTCATCGTCGTCGGCCTGGTCAGCGTGCTGTCGCTATGGTGGTTTGTGCGGCTCGATTAGTATGCGGGCGCGCAGATGCGCTGAGCAGGGGCAGTCGCTGTCGATCTGGTGATCTCCATGAAATTCGAATGTGGCAAGTTGGAATTTCATGGTAAATGTCATATCATTCTGGCATGATCAAACGCCATTCAATCGAGTTGGCCCTGCGTACAGCATTGGGCCGCTCGCGTGGTGTGGTCTTGTTGGGCCCTCGCCAATCTGGCAAAACCACCCTGGCCCAGCAGATCCTGCCTCGCGAAAGCGCCAACTACTTCGACCTGGAATACCCCCCCCATGCGCAGCGGCTTGAACAGGCCACGCAAACGCTGGAGCCGCTGGCCGGGCTGGTGGTCATCGACGAGGTGCAGCTGCGGCCCGGCCTGTTCCCCTTGTTGCGCACCCTGATGGACCGTTCGGACCGACCGGGGCAGTTTTTGCTGCTGGGCAGTGCGGCCCCAGCCCTGATGCGACAGGCCGGCGAGTCCCTGCTGGGGCGTGTCGAAACGCTGGAGGTCGCGGGTTTCGACCTGGCCGAGTTGAGCAACGCCGAGGGCGACTGCAGCGATACGCTGGTGCAGCAACACTGGCTGCGCGGCGGTTTTCCGCGCGCTTATCTGGCTGCCAACGACCAGGACAGCTTTGCCTGGCGCATGAATGCTGTGGCCGATCATGTGCGGGTAGACATGCCCCAATTTGGCATCAACATTGCGGCGCCCGCGATGCTGCGGTTCTGGACCATGCTGGCACATTACCATGGGCAAATCTGGTCGGCCGCGCCGTTTGCTCAATCGATGGGGGTGTCGGAGCCCACCATCCGCCGCTATCTTGACACTCTGACCCAGACCCTGATGGTGCGCCAGGTCCAGCCCTGGCACGAGAATCTGGGCAAACGGCAGGTCAAGGCGCCCAAAATTTACTTTCGCGACACCGGGCTGCTGCACGCCTTGATGGGCGTCCGCACCCGCGACGACTTGTTGGCACACCCGCACCACGGCGCGAGCTGGGAGGGATTTGCGCTGGAGCAGGTGCTGCGCCTGGCACGTCCCGATGAGGCATTTTTCTGGGCCACCCACCAGGGTGCGGAGCTAGACCTGCTGATGCTGCGCGGCCAACAGCGCATTGGGGTCGAGTTCAAACGTGCCGACGCACCCCGTATTACCACCAGCATGCGGATTGCCCTGGACGACTTGAAGCTCGACGCGCTCTACGTGGTGTACCCGGGCCGTCATCGCTATCGCCTGAGCGACCGTGTCGAAGCCGTGCCGCTGTGGGCCTTGTTGCCTGCGCGCGCACTGCTCGAGGGCGCGGCGGCCATATCTGTCTGACGTTTCCGGCATGGCCGCGAGGCAACCCCTAGCCTACGTCAGCCACTGCCGGATAAACCGCGCCGTCTGATCCAGCGCGGCCCGGCCCTCCGGCAGGTAGCGCGCTATTACGGGGAAGGCGTGCGGGGTGTTGGCCCATTCCAGCAGTTCAACCTGGCCGCCCGCGGCCAGCATCTGCTGCTGCAGCTGCCGGGAATCGTTAACCAATATTTCGGCGCGGCTGGCAATCAGCAGGCAGGGCGGCAGGCCGGCCAACGAGCCAAACAGCGGCGACAGCCGGGCATCGTCGAGCGTCATGCCGGGTGCGTACAGGGCGGCGGCCTCGTCCAGCAGCTGCTGCGACAACATCACATCCGTAGCGGCATTGGCCTGGCGCGACGGGCCGTGGTCCGTCAAATTCAGCCAGGGTGAAAATAGCACCAGGGCGGCCGGCAGCGGCAGACCCAGGGCCTGGATGGCCTGCGCCGTGCCGAGCGCCAGGTTGCCGCCGGCGCTGTCGCCGCCCAGCACCAGGCGCTGCGCCGATATACCTTTTGCCAGCAGCGCGCGGTACACCGCCAAGGCGTCGTCCAGTGCTGCTGGAAACGGGTGCTCGGGCGCCAGTCGATAGTCCACCATCAGCAGCCGGATCTGCGCCCGCTGTGCCAACTGGGCTGCCAGGTCACGGTGGCTGTTGAGCCCGCCCATCACAAACGCGCCGCCGTGCAGGTACAGACAGATCGGCGCTGTGTCGGGCTGCGTCAGGTTGCGTGGCGTCACCCACTCCACCGGCAGGCCGGCCAACTGCTCTGGCTTGATCTGCACCGCCGGCCCGGGTTTGCTCCGGTCTGTGGCCAGAAAGCGGCGGTTACGCCGAAAGCGTTGTTCGGCACTTAGCTTGGCACTGGTGCGCTGGGCTAAGCGCATCAGGGTGCTGATGACAAAGTTCTGCAGGCTCATGACGTGGCCGCTTCAACCGCGCGGGGTGGCGTGTGTCACAAATGTGCTGATGGCGGCCCGCATGGCCTCGGGCACATCCACCCGCAGCGAATGGCTGCTGTTGGCCAGCACCTGCAGCTGCGAGCCAGGGATCAGCCGGTGGATTTCTTCAGAAAACTCGGGCGGGCAAATCCAGTCTTGCTGGCCTGCCAGGATTAGCGTGGGCGCGGTGATGCGTGACAGTTCGGGACGCAAATCAAAGGTCTGCAAGAAGCCGCCCGGTGCAAAGGCCTGTGCCATCGCTTCGGGCGAAACGATGCCGCGCGCCCTGCCTTGCTCAGCCGCTGTCGCGTCGTACTTCAGCGCGTACATCGGCCCCATCACCGCGTAGTAATGGCGCATCTTGTCGGCCGTGTCCAGTTTGCCGGCCCATAGGTCGCCGCATACCGCCACTTGCTCGGGCGTGCCACGCTCGGCGACGATTTGCCGCGCCCGGGCATTGAAGCCGGCGTGCGCCGCCGTCACCATCAGCACCAGGTGCGACACCGACTGCGGGTAGCGCGCCGCGTGCGCCATGGCCACCATGCCGCCGTAGCTGGTGCCCATGCTCACAATCGGCCCCAACCCCAGGTGCCGGCGCAGCGCCTCCATGTCTTCCACGTTTTCGTCCAGGTTGTAAAGCTGCACATCGCCGCGCGCTGAGCGGCCCTGGCCCCGGTGGTCAAAATAAACCAGCTGCAGCTGGTCGGCCAGTGGGCCAAAGCCAGCCTTCAGGTCGCTGTGCTCGCCACCCGGGCCGCCATGGATGACAAAGGCCGCCGGCTTCTCGCGCATGCGCGGGCCATCGGGCACCAGGCCCATGCCGTCGATGTCAAAGTAGATCTCGGTGTTGCGCAGGTGGGCGAGCATGGCGGTCCTTGGTGGGTGGGTAAAAGAACACATCTTAGTCAGGGTGCTAGATCGCCACCCGGAACTGCTCGCCGAGGTGCGTGAACAGCCCTGAACATATAGATCAAATCGGCCTCTAGCCCTTATGGGATAAGCATTAGTTGCTATTAAAATTGAATCACGGCGGGTATATTCCCCGCCCCTTGGGACGTCCCTTCTTTGGACTCAGGGAACCCAATACACCGCCCCTTGGGGCGGTGAAATTTATTATGCTGGCCGATTAGAGGGCCATGCCGATGGCGTGGCCCTCCGCAGTCGCCGCCATGGGGTCCCGCGCCAGCAGGCAGTCGCCAATGCGGTGCACCGCCACACCGCTGGCACGCAAGGCCGGCCACAGGGCCAGGTTGGGCTTGCGGGGGGTGGCATAGGTGATCAGGGCCACCTGGTCAATGTAGCGCAGCGTGTCGCAGAAGATGCTCCGGTAGGCCAGGCGCCCTTCTTCTTCCATCAGATCGGTCCAGACCGGCTCGACCTGAGTCAGCATCTCGATGCCGCGTTCAGCGCACCGGCGCTGAATGCGCTGGCGCACCACCAGGGGCACGTCCTGCGCCACCGATTCACGGCCACACAAAATCACCACCCGTTCAAACTTGTCTTTCAACCATTCGGCTGCGGCGTAGGTGCCGGCAGTCTGATCCAGGTCGTACAGTACAGCCACGCCGGCCTGAGTGCCCGGGCGGTCAAGCAGCGCCGCTGCCACCTCGCGCAGGTCTAGCACCCAGCCCTCGTCGCGCAAGTGGCCGGGCAAAGCCTGCGGCCAGACCATAGTGGCCCCGGTGGCCAGCACCACAGCCTGGGGTTGCGTGGCCAGCACCTCTTCGGCGGTGACCTCCTGGCCCAGCCGCAGATCGACGCCCAGCTGCTGCAGCTGCATCAACTGGTAGTCGGCAATGCTGGACAGCGATTCACTGATGGGCAGGCGCGACTGCAGTTGCGCTTTGCCACCGGGCAGCGCCCCCTGCCCCCACACCGTCACCTGGTGTCCACGCTGGGCGGCGGTCATCGCCGCTTCCAGACCCGCAATACCGGCCCCAACCACCGCGATGCGTTTTGGCTGCTCGGCGGCTGGCAGGGCGGCATCGAGCTCATTGGCATGCGCCACGCGCGGGTTGTTGTCGCAGGCGAGCGGCAGCCCCTGGATGATGGTGCCCCAGCACGAGTTGCAGGACACACAGTAGCGGATGTTGCGCGCCATGCCCCGCTGCGCCTTAAGCGGCCACGCAGGGTCGGTGACCAGGGCCCGCGCCAAGCCCACCAGCTCAGCGTCGCCGCGCGTCAAAATGCCCTCGGCTTCGGCCGGGTCAGTGATGCGCCCCAGCGCCATGACCGGGACTTGCGGGGTCAACGCCTTCAGGCGCCGGATCAAGGGCATGAAGGGCAGCCGCGGGTAGCTGTCATCAGGCAGGTGCATCTCCAGCGTGTGGTGGTGTGTGCCCTGTGCATAGGACAGCAAGTCAACCTTGACCTGTGCCACCAGGTGGCTTGTAATTTCTGCCGCCAGTTGGGGGTTCACGCCATCTCGCAGGCCATCATCGCCGGGCAACTTCACCGCCAGCATGAAGCCGTCACCGCAGACTTGTCGAATGGCCTGGCAGACTTCCACCAGCAAGCGGCTGCGGCCGGCCAGAGTGCTCCCGTAGCCGTCCTCGCGCAGGTTGGTGTGCGGCGACAAAAACTGATGAAATAGGTGACCGTGCCCCGCTGAAACCTCGACGCCGCTGTAACCGCAACGCTGCAAGCGCCGGGCGGCGGTTGCAGCAGCTTCTACAAATGCCGCCAGCTCGGGTGGCGTCAGCTCCTCTGGCATGGCGTAGAACAGATCGTCTGGCAAGGCAGACGCCCCACGAAGGCCGTTGACCCGGCCGGGCACGCGCCTGGCCCGGCCGTTGTCTTGAATCTGGGCCAGCAGATGGCAGTCCTGTTCGCGAATGGCTTGGGCAAAACGGCACAAATCATCGGCCATTGAGTCGTTCCAGGCGCACACCCGTTCTGGGCCGTGGATTGGCAAGAACCCCACCGGGTCGGTGATAACCAGGGCAGCCCCGCCGCGCGCACGGTTCAGGTAATACTGGTGATAGCGCGGGTGCATGCCGTCTGCGGCCGAGTACCGCAAAGACATTGATGCGTGGACAATGCGGTTCTTTAGGCGCCAGGCGCCCACCTGGTGTGGTGAAAAAAGCAACGGGTAGGCATTGGTATCAGGCATGTCACATCGATTCACAAGAAAGTCCACCATGAGCCCGGAAGAACTCACCCAACGGCTGGCTGGCGTGAAAGCCAAACGGGGCTACCTGTTGCCGCACCATGGTTTGTTGGCGATCACCTCGCCCGCCATGCTGCAGGCCTATGACCAGTTGTACACGGCGCTGGCGCTGGACCACAAAACCTTGTCGGTGCGAGACCGCGAGCTGGTCTGGCTGGCTATTTTGGTGGCCTGCGATGAAGCCTTGGCCACGCACCACATTGCCCGGTTTTACGAGGGTGGCGGCAGCGACGCCGAGATCAAGGCCGTGTTGCAGCTGACCGCATCGCTGAAGGGCGTGACGGCCTACAGTTTTGTTCAAAACCACTGGATGCCACATTTGCCCTCTATCGACATCGTGGCTGCGTACCGGGACGCGGTCGAACACGCCGGCCAGCCGCTGTCGCGCCGCGACATCTGGCTGTGCGCCTGCAGCGTGCACGCGGCACTGGGCCACTTGGATTGGCTGCAACACGCCCTGATGGCAGCTTATGCCAGCCAAGTGGATGAGATGGACCTGGCCGAGGCCTTGACCTTGATGATGTTCCCTGGCAGCGTGCCCTATTTTGTCGAGGCCGCGCGCGTCTGGATGGAGGCGATTCGTGCTGGCCATGTCAACGCCTCGCCAGCATTTGCAAGCTGGGCGAACCTGCGGGGCCAGGGTGGTTACGACGAGGCATCGGCCAAGCCTAAAGGCTGAGCCGGCCGCGCAACACATCGGCGATGCGCTCGGCCAGCATGTACACCGGCGCCGCCGTGTTGCCGCTGGTGACGCGCGGCAAAGACGAAGCGTCCACCACCCGCAGGCCCGCCACCCCGCGTACCCGGCACTGGTTGTCCAGCACCGCCATCGGGTCGGCTGTGCCCCCCATTCGGCAACTGGACGTTGGGTGGTACACGGTGTCGGCGGTGGCGCGGATCCAGGCCTCGATGTCCGCATCACTTTGCACGGTGGGGCCTGGCGCCAATTCCACACCGCGCCAGGCGTTGAAAGCGGGCTGGCGAAAGATCTCGCGTAAGCGCTTGACGCCCTCGCGCAGCACCACCAAGTCTTGCGGGGCGCTAAGGTAGCCGGGCCGAATGCGCGGGTGCGCCAGCGGGTCGGGCGAGGCCAGCTCAATCGCCCCCGTGGACTCGGGCCGCAACTGGAACACATTTGCAAAAAACCCTGCGCCCCGGTCTTGCGGCAGCACCTTGGAGAAATAGGGCAAACGCAGGGCCGCGCTGGAGAGCGCTGGAAGAAAATGCGACTGCAAATCAGGTTGCGCCAGGTCGGGCGACGACTTGTAGAGGCCGCCCACCTCCAGCGGGAAACTGGTGGCCGGGCCAGTGCCCCATACCATCGCCTTGAACAAGGCCCAGGCCGCCAGATCAACACGGCGCAGCCGGTCCAGCGTGACGCCGCCCAGGGCGCGGTGCTCCACCCGGACCAGCAGGTGGTCTTGCAAGCCCTGCCCCACGCCGGGCAGGTCCGCGCGGACCTGCAAACCCTGGGCCCGCAGCACGGCTGCCGGCCCAATGCCCGAGAGCATCAGCAGTTGTGGTGAATTGACCGCACCGCCGCAAAGCAACACCTCCCGCTCAGCCCGCAAGGCGACTTTTTTACCGCGGTGTAAGACGTCGACGCCCTGGACACGGTCGTTGGCGTCCCAGTTCAAGCACAAGGCTTGTGCCTGCGTGAGCACGCGAAGGTTTGGGCGGCGTTGCGCCTGGCGCAAAAAAGCGCTGGCGGCACTGACGCGCCGGCCATTGCGGATGGTGAAGTCGTAAGCCCCGGCGCCGTGGGGCATGGGGCCGGCAAAGTCATCACTTTTGGGGTGCCCAGCCTGCTGTGCGGCTTGCAAATAGACTTGAAACAAGGGGTTGTCCAGCCGGCCGGCAGACACCGTCAAGGGGCCGCCGGTGGCATGGAAGGCACCACCCCCGCGGTGGGAGTTTTCACTGCGCAAGAAGTAAGGTAATACCTCGTCATAGGACCAGCCGGTCAAGCCCCGGGCCGCCCAGTCGGCAAAGTCGATGGGCAAGCCCCGCATGTAGACCATGCCGTGAATGCTGGAGGAACCGCCCAGTACCTTGCCCCGAGCCCATTGGGTACGGCGGCCATTGAGCTGGGGCTCAGGCTCGGTGACATAGGACCAATTGGCGTAGGCCGATCGCAGAATCAGGCCCGTCATCAGGGGCACACCCAGCAGCGGGTTCCAGTCACGCCCGCCAGCCTCTATCAGCAGCACCTGGCAATCGGGGTCTTCGCTGAGCCGAGCCGCCAGCACACAGCCAGCCGGGCCGGCCCCCACCACCACGTAGTCGGCCGGTTTTTCAAGGGCCGACATGAAATCTTTTGCACATGTTGGGGTTCACCAGATTGTCAAAATGTTCAGTTGTCTCTATATTAGAACAATTGCCAACCCTGTCCACATGGAGTGATTGAATGAGCCAACTGAACCGTAGAACCGTCATCGCAGCCACCACCGCCTTGGGGGTATCGTCCATATTGCCTGCGCGGGTGTATGCCCAAACCGTGCCTGAGATCCAGACGCTTCGCTCCACCTCCAAATCCTGGCTGTGGGCAGCCGAAGACTATGCCAACTCCCGTGGATTTTTTGACAAGGCCCGCGTCAAAGTGGTGAGCAACGCCTCCAACCGGGGCACCAATGTGGCGGCCCTGGCCGGCTCTGGGGTCGACATCGTTCTGGGCGACCCGGGTGAAGCGTCGCGTGCGCGTGGCGAAAAACTGGCCATCAAGTCTTTCGTCTCCACCGTCAACAAATACGCCAGCAATGTCGTTTTGTCCAATGCTGTGCTCAAACGTCTTGGCATCACCGAGCAATCACCGGTTGAGCGCAAAGCCGCGGCCTTGAAAGGGTTGCGACTTGGCACCACCGGCCCCGGTGCCGCACCCGATGCTTTGTTCCGCTGGTTGGCAGTGCAAGTCAAGCTTGACCCCAATACCGATTTGCGCCTGGTCCCCATGCAAGGTGGCGGCCCCGGCATGCTGGCTGCGCTGCAGCAAAACGTCATTGATGGGTTCTGCCTGTCTTCCCCGACGTCGGACCTGGCCGTAAAGGACCGCGACTGCGGCTACCTGTTCAATATGGCGCTCAACCCGCCCGCTACGCTGAAGGAATACAACTACATCATCGCCTCCACCAGCGAGGCCGCCTTGGCCAACAAAGACCGCCGCGAAGCCCTGGTGCGCTATTGCATGGGCCTGGCGATGGCGCTCAAGGAAATCAACGCCAGCCCGCCCGAGTTCCGCGCCTGGGCTGATAAGTGGTTTGAAGGCCTGCCGCCTGAAATTGCCAGCACGTCGTTTGACATCAACAGCAAGATCTTCTTCTCGAACCCATTGCCCAAGGAGAACCTCTTCCAGTCGAATGTTGACTTCTTGAACACAGTGCAAAAGACGATGAACGCCGCGCCGCTGCCCTCCACCCTGACCTTCAAAGACATGTACGACACCACCGTGGCGCAAGAAGCCCTGAGTCGGCTTTGAGCGTGTCGGTTCAGGTTCAGGGCGTAGAGAAACGCTATGTGCGGCGCGACCGCGAAACCGTCGCCCTGGCGCCGGTTGACTTGACGATCGACAAGGGTGACTTTGTCGCCTTTGTCGGTCCATCGGGTTGCGGTAAGTCCACCTTGCTCAACATGATCGCGGGCATCATCGAGCCCTCTGCCGGCAAAATCCTGCACGAAGGGCAGGTGGTGCGCGGTGTGAATACGCGAGTCGGCTACATGACCCAGACTGACAGCGTGCTGCCTTGGCGCACGGTGTATGAAAATATCGAGTTGCCCCTGACTTTTCGCCCCTTTTCCTCGGAGCAGCGGCGCGAGCGGGTCGAAGCCATGATGAAGGCGGTCGACTTGTCCGGCTTTGCCAACAGCTTCCCCAATGAGCTTTCTGGCGGTATGCGCAAGCGGGTCGCGTTGGCTCAGGTGTTGGTGTACGAGCCCGGCACGCTGCTGATGGACGAGCCATTTGGCGCTCTGGATGCCCAGCTCAAACTGATGATGCAACGACGCTTGCTGGACATCTGGCAAGAGACCGGCAAAACGGTGATTTTCGTGACCCATGATTTGTCTGAGGCCGTGACCCTGGCCCAGCGCGTGGTGGTGTTTTCTGGCCGACCCGGCCACATCAAGACCATTGAGCCTATCAACATCCCGTTCCCGCGTGATCCGTTCAAGGTCCGCTTCGAACCCCAGTTTCAGGCCTCCTATGAGCGTCTGTGGTCTATCCTGGCCCCTGAGATCGCTAAAGGCGAGGATATCTAAGTATGAAAAGCACGGACGCAGAAGCCGCTGTCATGAGTGGTGGACGCAGCATCGCTGTGGCCCAGTTCGAAGCCGCGCAGGGGCGGCGTGCCCGCTGGATCCTGGTCTTGCGCCTGCTGGTGGGCATTGCGTTCCTGGCGTTCTGGGAGTTTGCCTCTGGGCGCCTGATCGACAAGCTGTTCATTTCTTCTGCCTCGGCGGTGTTCGGCCGTTTGGGCAAATGGGTGATGGACGGTACCCTGGTCAATCACCTCTCCATCACGCTCTATGCCACGATGTGGGGGTTTTTGATCGGCTCCTTCGTTGGCTTTGCGCTGGGTCTGTTGTTTGGGCGCTTTCGGGGGTTGGCCGAGGTGCTTGACCCCTTCATCACCGCTTTGTACTCCATACCCAAGATCGCCCTGGCGCCCTTGTTCATCATCTGGTTTGGCATTGGCATTGAGTCCAAGGTGGCGGTCTCTGCCTCGATCGTGTTTTTTGTGGTGTTTCTCAATACCTATGCCGGGGTGCGAGATGTCAACCCATTGTTCATCAACGCCATCCGCATCATGGGCGGTAATCAGTGGCATGTGCTTCGCTCGGTGATCATGCCCAGCGCCACCTCGTGGGTGATTACCGGCCTGAAGGTGTCCGTGCCCTATGCTTTGGTGGGCACCGTCATTGGCGAGTTCATGTCGTCCAACCGTGGCATTGGCTTTTTGATCAGCCAGGCCACCGGTTTGTTTGACACCACCTCAGTCTTCTCCGGCCTGATCGTGCTGTCGATGGTGGGGGCCATCTTCAACGAAGGCTTGGGACGACTCGAGACTTTCTTTTTGCGCTGGCGGTAGGTCGGCGCATCAGGTGCCGGACAAAGGCGAACCCCGGCGAAAAGTTGTAAAGCATTTTCATATCGTGCTACGATTTGAAAATGCTTTACGTTCAAATCCCATGACCTCCGTTGCGCTATCGCCAAAATTTCAGATCGTTATACCCAAGGACGTTCGTAAAGCGCTCAATCTTGTAGCGGGCCAGAGAATGGAAGCGCGCGTCGTTGGCGACCACGTGGAGTTGGTGCCCGAATTGCCTATCACTTCGATCCGAGGCATGTGCCGTGGCATCAACACCGATGTTCCGAATGATCCGGAAGTTAACCAGGGCCGCGGCCTATGAACGTGGTGGATTCCTGCGGATGGCTGGAATACATTGCAGACGGGCCGAATGCCTCTTTTTTTGAACCTGTACTGGCTGATCTGCCCAAACTGGTGGTGCCCGCCATCACGATCTATGAGGTGTGCAAGCGGATCTTGTTGCAGCGGGACCAAGCCGATGCCGACCGGGTCGTGACCGCCATGAGCCGCGGACAGGTCGTGCATTTGGACGCGCAGGGCTTGCGTCTGGCGGCTATGGCGTCATTGCGTTACCAACTTGCCATGGCCGACGCCATCATTTGGCAGACCGCACAGGCACATGGTGCACAACTTTTCACTCAGAATGTAGACCTAAAAAATGCCCCGGGTGTGCAATATCGGGTGAAGGGCTGACAGTGGGTGCGGGCAGGACCCGCGAGCAGAAAAGAACAGGCATCGCCTCCAACGCCGCCGCTCGTTGTCAGGCCCCAGCCATCGTGGTATTTTCGGGATTACTCAGCAATTTTTGTAACTTCGGAGAAATGCAATGGACCTTGGACTCAAAGGAAAGCGTGTGCTGGTCACCGGCGGCAGCAAAGGGATTGGGCGGGCGGTGGCGGAGGGGTTCGCGGCTGAAGGCGCCCATGTCTCGGTGTGCGCTCGCAATGCCGCAGAGGTGGCCGCCACAGTGGCTGCACTCAAGGGCATGGGCGTCACGGCCTTTGGTCAGGCGATTGATGTGGCCGATGCCGAAGCGCTCGCCAAATGGGTGGCTGACAGCGCGGCTGAATTGGGTGGCATTGATGCGCTGGTGTGCAACGTCAGCGCGCTGGCTGTTGGCGATTCGGCTGAGACCTGGGAAAAGTCTTTCCGGGTCGACATGATGCACAGTGTCAATGCGGTCGCTGCGGCCGTGCCATTTCTGGAAAAATCGGCCAGCGCGTCGATTGTGCTGATTTCCAGCGTATCAGGCTTTGAGGTTGACTTTGCTGCCGGATCCTATGGCGCCATCAAGGCTGCGCTGATCCATTACGGCAAAGGCCTCAGCCGCCAGCTTGTGGCCAAGGGCATACGTGTCAATGTGGTGTCGCCTGGCAACACCTATTTTGACGGTGGCATCTGGCAGAACATCGAGAAAAATGTTCCCGATCTTTACAGCTCCACCCTCAAGGTCAATCCCACGGGCAAGTTCGGCACACCGCAAGAGGTGGCGAACGGCGTGGTGTTCATTTCCAGCCCGGTGGCGAGCCGCATCTCGGGGACCAACCTGGTGATCGATGGCGCCCTGACGGTCGCGGTCTAGGAGCAGGTCATGAGCGGCCACCACCACCATCACCATCAGCACACCATCCACCGCGAGCACATCCATCACGGTTGGAACAATGCGCTCACGCCCGCCCTGAGAATCGCACCCGGTGAGAGCATTCAGTTCGAGACCCTGGATGCCTCCTCCGGTCAACTCAACAAAACCTCCACCGCACAAGACCTGGCCAAGCTTGACCTTGGCCGGGTCAACCCGGTGACCGGCCCGGTTTACATCGATGGTGCCCAGCCCGGCGATGCACTCAAGGTCACGGTGCTGTCGTTTCGGCCGTCGGGCTGGGGCTGGACCGGCAACATACCCGGTTTTGGGCTGCTGAGCGATCAGTTCCCGGATGCGCACCTTCACCACTGGCACTACGACCCCAACCTGGCCACCTCAGTGATGTACGGCCCCGGCGGACGCGTGCCACTCAAACCCATGTGCGGAACCATCGGCGTAGCACCTGCGGAACCGGGCCTTCATAGCATCATCCCGCCCCGCAATGTGGGCGGCAATATGGACATTCGTGATATCGCCGAAGGCACCGAGTTGTACCTGCCGGTCGAGGTTGCGGGCGCTATCTTTTCGGTAGGTGACACCCACGCGGCGCAAGGGGACGGCGAGGTCTGCGGCACGGCCATCGAAAGCCCGATCGACGTGGCGCTCAAGTTTGAACTGATCAAGGGGGCTAATCTGCGCATGCCCCGGTACGTGACACCCGGCCCGGTCTCCAGACACCTCGACAGCAAGGGCTACGAGGTCACTACGGGGATCGGCCCGGACCTCATGGCAGGCGCCCGAATGGCGGTGTCAGAGATGGTGGAGTTGCTGAGCCGGCGCTACGGTTATGCGCCGATTGACGCCTACATGCTGTGCAGCGTCTGCGCGGACTTGCGCATCAGCTCCATTGTCGATATGCCCAACTGGGTGGTCTCCTTTTACTTCCCCCGAGTGGTGCTGGAGTAATCGTGAGGGCGGTGGCCGTGACTGAAACGCAATCTGCAGGACTGACCCGGCGTGACTGCCTGCAGGCCCTGCTGGCCGGCACTTGGTGCGTGGGCGCCGCCCCGGCCAACGCGCAGTCCCCTGCCGACGGCGTGGAGGACGACACCTGGACGGACACTGACCGCAAGCGCGATGTGCCAGTTAGGGTCCGCTGGCCACAGTCGGACCGGCACAACAGCGCTCTGCCGGTGGTGCTGTTCTCGCACGGTCTGGGCGGCACGCGCGATGGGGGCACGGTCTGGGGCCAGGCCTGGGCCGCTGCGGGCTTTGTGGTCGTGCACATTCAGCACCCCGGCAGTGACCTTGCAGCGGTAAGCCGCACGGCCACCTCTTTCAGCGACAAAGTCGGCCTGCGCGCCGCTGCCGGCGCCGCGCAGCTGTTGGCACGCCTGCAGGACGTGGGTTTTGTATTGAACCAGATCGGCCTGCGCCAGACGGCACGGCAGGGTCATTGGGCCAGTGCGCGCCCCGGCGCGGTTGGCATGAGCGGTCACTCCTTCGGAGCCCACACGGCGCTGGGCATGGCCGGCCAGCGCTACCCGGGTTTCGATGGCCTGAGTGAGCCACGGCTGGCGTCCTTCATAGCTTTCTCGCCCACCCTTCCCTCGGCTGGGGACGCACAGCGTGCTTTCGACCGCCTGAGTCGCCCGGTGTTGTCGGTCACCGGCACGCGTGACCAGGATGTACTGGGCAACGGCGCCACACCTGACAAACGCATTGCCGTGTTCGCGGCCTTGCCCCCTGGCGGTAAAGCTCAATTGGTGCTTCAGGATGCCGACCACATGACCTTTGGCGGCCAGACAGGGCGCGCCACCGAGATCGTGCCGCGCGAGCCCGTGACGCGGGACCAACAGGCGCGGGACCACGCGCTGGTGGCCGCCATCACCACCGACTGGTGGCGCGCCACACTGTTGGACGATGCGGCAGCGCGAGCCCGGCTCAACGAGCCAGTCGGCCTGCGCCCGGGTGACCATTGGCAGCAGAAATAACGGGTCATTGAACTTGATGGCTTATCACTCGCCTATAGCCCGTGCCACTGCACCCGGAGACCAAGCCATGAGCACTGAACCCTCTGCCGAATTGCTGACCGAGATGCGGGGCCCTGTGATGTGGCTCACGATCAACCGCGAGGACAAGCGCAACGCGCTCAACCCGCCAGTACTGGCAGGCCTGACCGAGGCGCTGACCAGTGCCAACCGCAACCGAGAAGTGCGCGCCGTGGTGATCACCGGTGCTGGCAGCAGGGCGTTTTGCGCGGGCGCTGACTTGCAGAGCGGCAAGTCGTTCAAGTTTGACTACTCCGAGCCCCACGTGGGTTTTGCCAATCTGTTCCGGCAAGCCAAGCAATCCACCGTGCCGCTGATTGCCCGCGTCAACGGCGCCTGCATGGCCGGGGGCATGGGCATCATGGGTATGTGTGACATGGTGGTGGCCACGCCGCAGGCCATCTTTGGCCTGCCCGAGGTGAAAGTGGGCATTTTCCCGGCGCAGGTGCTCAGCGTGATCGGCAGCCTGCTGCCGCGCCGCGTGCTGGCTGAGATGTGTCTAACCGGCGAGCCGCTGAGCGCGGCGCAGGCGCTGGAATATGGTCTGATCAATTACATCCGCGAAGACCTGGACGCAGGTGTGGACTGGCTGTTAGGCCGCATGCTGGACAAGTCGCCCGCGGCCATTCGGCGCGGCCTCTACACCATGAAGAAAATCGAAGCCATGGCCTTCGAAGAGTCGATGTCATTTACCGAGAGTCAGATCGGCCTGTTTGCGCTGACAGAAGACGCCGCCGAGGGCCAATTGGCGTTCCGCGAAAAGCGCAAACCGGTGTGGACCGGCCGGTAGCCGAACGATGGCAGACCACGCACAGGCAGACCACACACAGGCTGAGCGAGTTGTCCGCATTGGCGGCGCGTCGGGCTTTTGGGGCGACAGCAGCCTGGGTGCGCCGCAGTTGGTCAGCAGTGGGCAGATTGACTACCTGGTGTTCGATTACCTGGCCGAGCTCACCATGTCCATCCTGGCCGGGGCCCGGCTCAAAAAGCCCGAGCTGGGCTACGCCACAGACTTTGTGGCAGTGGCCATGAAAGCCGTGCTGCGCGATGTGGTGGACCGGGGTATTCGCGTGGTCAGTAACGCGGGGGGTGTCAATCCGCAGGGTTGCGCTGCGGCACTGGCAGCACTGGCAGCCGAGCAGGGCGTGCCCCTGAAAATTGCGGTGGTGATGGGTGATGACGTGCTGCCGCTGCTGCCGCAGTTGCGCGAGTTGGCAGACCCGGTGCGTGAACTACAAAGCGGTGCGGCCTTGCCGGTTCAGGTCCTGACCGCCAACGCCTACCTGGGCGCGCTGCCGATACGGGCTGCGCTGGATGCCGGTGCCCAGGTCGTCATTACCGGCCGCTGCGTGGATTCGGCAGTGACACTCGGTGTGCTGATGCACGAGTTTGGCTGGTCCCCGACGGACTACGACGCGCTGGCGGCGGGCAGCCTGGCCGGCCACATCATCGAATGCGGCTGCCAGGCCACCGGCGGCCTGCACACCGACTGGGACACCGTGCCAGACTGGGCCAACATCGGTTACCCCATCGTCGAATGCCGCGCCGACGGCAGCTTGATCTGCACCAAACCCGCCGGCACCGGCGGCCTGGTGACGTCGGCAGTGATTGCCGAGCAGATGTTGTACGAGATCGGCGACCCGTCCCGCTACATCCTGCCCGACGTGGTGTGTGATTTCACACAAGTCACGCTGGCACAGGCCGGTGAGCACCGGGTGGCGGTGCGTGGTGCGCGTGGTTACCCGCCGACCGAGAGCTACAAGGTTAGCGCCACCTACATGGCCGGCTTCAAGGCCTCGGCCCAGCTCACCATCGTGGGCTTTGACGCGGTGGCCAAGGCCCGGCGCACCGGTGCTGCCATTGTGGAGCGCACCTCGCTCATGTTGGCCAAGCTGGGGCTGCCACCCTACACCGCCACGCACATCGAGGTGCTGGGCTCCGAGTCCTGCTACGGCCCGCATGCCACGGCGCAGCACACTCGCGAGGCGGTGCTGCGCCTCACGGCCACCCATGCACGCAAGGAAGCGCTGGACCTGATGGCCCGCGAGGTGGCGCCGGCCGGCACCTCCTGGGCGCCGGGCACCACCGGCGCAGGCGGCGGCCGGGCATCAGCATCCCCCTCTATCCGGCAATACGCCTTTCTGTTGCCCAAAACACTGCTGAACCCGGTGGTGTTGATGGATGGTACGAAGATGCTGGTGCCGCAACCTGCTGGCGTTGCCGCTGTGGCACGCGAACCTGCGTCACGCGCCGTTGCCGTGCCAGCAGCCGCAGCCCATCCCGGTGAACTGCGCGAGGTGCCGCTGATTCGCCTGGCCTGGGCGCGCAGCGGTGACAAGGGCGACATCTCCAACATTGGTGTCATTGCCCGCGCGCCCGCCCTGCTGCCCCTGCTGCGCGCGCAGCTCACCGAAAGCGCGGTAGCAGCCTTTTTGGCGCACCTGGTCAAAGGTCGGGTGACGCGCTATGCGGTGCCCGGCATCAACGCCTTCAATTTTGTCTGCGAGCAGGCCTTGGACGGCGGTGGCATGAGCTCAATGCGCAACGATCCGCTGGGCAAGGGCATGGGCCAAATTTTGTTGTCGATGCCGATCCAGGTGCCCATCGCGCTGCTGGCGCAGTGTCGGCTGGGCTGAACTGCACACGCACCAACTCGGCACCAGCCCAGCGGAGACCACTCTAAAAGGCTACCACCGCGGCAGCCCCTCTCGTATCTACAGTTACCAGGGGAAACCCTTGGTAGACACCGGTATCGATAAAGCAAATAATTGTGGCGGACCAAGTTGTGCCTTCCTCCTGAAAGCACATTGCCGCACTGGAAACGATCCGCTCAAGCGACAACGACCACTTCCAGTTAGGAGGACGCCATGATTGACGACAGAGATGTACAGCGCTACCAACGCGATGGTTTTATTGTTGTGCCAGGTGTTCTGTCAGCCCAAGATGTTGACGAACTTCGCCGCGTTACCGACGAGTTGGTAGAGCATTCCCGCCAGGCGACGGCACATACTGACGTGTTTGACTTGGAGCCGGGGCACTCAGCCCATCAGCCTCGCCTGCGCCGAATCAAGTCGCCTCACCTGAGGCATGAGGTGTATGCCCGCATGGTTCGTCACCCGGCCGTTGTGTCGATACTGTGCCGCCTTTGGGGCCCGAACGTGCGGTTCGATACGTCCAAGCTGAACCTCAAGGCCGCTGGGTTTGGTTCACCTGTGGAGTGGCACCAAGACTGGGCTTTTTACCCACATACCAATGACGATTTGGCCGCAGTGGGCTTCATGATCGACGACTTCACACCGGACAACGGCTCAATGCTGGTGATTCCGGGTAGCCATACAGGCCCTGTGTATGACCACAATTCCCACGGCGTTTTTGTCGGAGGCATTGACCCTTCCCACAAGGACATCAACTTTTCCAAAGCAGTGATGTGCACCGGCAAGGCGGGTTCGATCACGGTTCACCATGCTCGCCTGTTGCATGGGTCGTCAGCCAACATATCGGGTCAACCGCGACGCTTCTTGCTGCACCAGTACCGTGCAGGAGACGCGTGGCCTATCGTCCATGTTCCCAGCTCCTGGGCTGCCTGGAACTCGCTACTGGTCGCCGGGCAGGAGACGCTGGAGCCGCGCATGACGAACGTGCCGGTGCGCCTACCTTATCCAGGATCGGGGCGTGCCGAGACGATTTACGAGAAGCAGCTTGAGTTGGACAATCGCTACTTCCAAAGCGCCGAGGAAGCTGCCAGAGCAACAAACTGACGACGCTGAGCCTGCCATGCGAATCACCGCTGTCGATCCTATTCTGCTTAAAGGTGGCGAAGCCTACAACGCGTCGGCCAGTGGGTTGCTCTCATGGGCTCAAGCCATGTGTGGGAAGAACGCCTTGCGCGCCTGAGCGTCCATTTCGGACTTGAAGGTGTACTGCGCCTTGAGGGCGTCAACGCGTTGTGCCGCTGGCCGGGCGTTGATCTCGTCCAGCAGACGCTTGACATTGGGCAGTTTGGCCATGGCTTCGTCGCCCAGCACCAGGTGTGCCGCGCGGGCCCAGCCCCACAGCGCCATGTCCACCAGCGAGTAGCTGTTGCCCACCATATGGCTTTGTTTTGAAAGGTGGGCATCGACGATGTTCCAGTGCCGCCAGGCCTCAAAGTTGTAACGCTCGATGGCGTAGGGTATTGGCTCTGGCGCGTAACGCTTGAAGTGCACCGCTTGGCCGCTGTAGGGCCCGATCCCGCTGGCCACAAACATCAGCCATGACAGCATTTCACCCCGCGCCTGCGGCGTGTTGGCAGGCAGAAACTGGCCGCTTTTTTCAGCCAGGTAAAGCAGGATCGCGTTGCTGTCAAAAACCACCACGCCGTCGTCCACGATGGCGGGCACCTTGGCGTTCGGGTTGATCGCGGTGTATGCCGGCTCGTGTTGTTCCCCCTTGCGCGTGTCCACCGGGACAATCTCATAGGGCAGGCCGGACTCTTCCAGAAACAGCGCCACCTTGGCCGGATTGGGTGCAGCGTTGTAGTAAAACTTGATCATGGGGCCTTCTTTTTGGGTTGAGACAGAGTGCCTATTGTCGGCCCGGAAAAAGCTCGGTCGAATGCAACCGCAATTGCCTTGCTGACGACGATTTCCTTGGCTGCCTCATCGTGCTATGGCCGCGCGCTCGGCTACCGGAGAGGACTGCTGGTGCAGCGGAGCGAGTGCACGGCACGCGGCAGAAAGCCGACGATTCACCGGCAATATCGTTCGTTGACGGCCATGGGACCAACTGATATCGTTTCCTACATGCATAGACGCGAACTCGTGTCCTGCGAGGTAACCCATCCGCGATGTTCATCAGGCGCGGCGATCTTCAGTCAACCTTCGTCCACTTACCGGCCACCCTCATGGAACTTGTCGACCTTCGTAGCGATGTCCTGAGTCGCCCCACGGGCGCCATGATAGACGCAATGACCGCAGCGGCGCGGGAGCGCACCTACTTCGGCTTGCGCGAGGATCCCCACCAGCAGTTGCTTGAGCACAAGGTGGCGCAACTCCTCGGGCACGAAGATGCGCTTCTGTTCCCGACCTGCACCATGGCAAATGAGGTAGCGTTGCAGTTGCTGACGCGGCCAGGCGATTTGGTGGCGGCACCGTCGGACGCTCATATGGTCACGTCGGAGGCCAACGCACCAGCGGTGTTATCCGGGGTGCGCATCGAGTCCGTCGCTGGTACTGCCCCGATGCCGCCACTGGCTGCATGGGAGCGCATGGCCGGGCGTCGTGGCGACACGCAGAATCCACGGGTTTCGACTTTCGCGATCGAGAACTCCCACAACCGTGCCGGCGGCGCGGTGGTCGATGCCGCTTATACCTGCGAGCTTGGGCAGCTCGCGAAGCGGTATGGCCTGCATCTGATGGTCGATGGTGCGCGCCTATTCAATGCCGCGGTGGCGCTGGGCTGCGAACCGCGCGAACTTGCTCGCCACGCCGACACTGTGTCGATCAGCCTCAACAAGTCTCTCGGTGCGCCCAATGGTGCCATGCTGGCTGGTTCGCGCGAGTTGATCGATCGTGCGCTTGTGCTTCGGCACCGGCTCGGCGGCGGGTTCCGTCCCACCGGCATTTTGGCCGCCGCGGCCATGGTCGCCCTCGAGTCCTGGCCCCGTCTGGTCGACGACCATCAGCGGGCGCGGCGTCTTTACACTGGGCTAAGCGCGATGGCAGGGCTGACGCTGCAGGAGCCCGCAACCAACATTCTGATCGTTGTCATCGAGGTGCCCGGGCTGACTCCACACCTGCTGTGCCAGCGCATGGCGGAACGGGGAGTTCTGGCCATGCCTTTCGGCGAAGACCGCATCCGGATGGTCACTTACCGCGACATTGACGACGCCGCCATTGACCTGGCCATTGCGGCCATGGCGCAGTGCCTGTAGAACATCTGCCATGCGCGCAACGTCCTGCAGCATCGGGGTCGACATCGGGGGTACGTTCACCGATTTCGCACTTTTCGACGACGGTCGACGACTCGTTCATACGCACAAGCTGCTGACTACGCCCGGCGACCCGTCGCGTGCGGTGATTGACGGTGTGCGGACGCTGGTGGAAAAGGCGTGTTTGTCGGCGAGTGACATCGACCGAGTGGTCCATGGCACGACCCTGGTCACCAACGCAGTGATTGAGCGCAAGGGGGCGCCAACCGCCATGCTGGTCACGAAAGGATTTCGTGACACGCTCGACATCGGCTTCGAGCGGCGCTACGACCTGTTTGACCTGCGAATCCGTTTCCCCGCGCCGATAGTACCGCGCCAACTGCGCATTGAAGTGCCCGAGCGCATGGGCCACGACGGCCGTACGGTCGTCGAGCCCGACTTCGAGTCGGTGCACGAGGCACTCCGGCGAACCATCGACCAGTACGCAGTCGAGGCGATTGCGGTGTGTTTCCTGCACTCCTACGCCAATCCGCGCCACGAACGCGCCGCGGTGCGCTGGCTGACCGAGCGGTTTCCGCGGCTCTCCGTAACGGCGTCGGCGGAGGTCTACCCCTTCGTGCGCGAGTACGAACGATGGACGACGGCGTGTGTCAACGCGTACGTGAGCCCGTTGGTCGACCGCTACCTGGCCAGGCTGCAGCGCGGGCTCGAGGAACTCGGGTTCCTCGGCAAGTTCCTTGTGATGAGTTCCTCCGGAAGCACCTTGTCGCCAGCGGTCGCGCGGCGTTTTCCGGTGCGGCTGCTCGAATCGGGGCCGGCTGCCGGTGCGCTGATGTCAGCAACGCACGGACGTGCGCTCGGCTTGCCTCAGTTGCTCTCGTTCGACATGGGCGGCACAACAGCCAAGGGGTGCATAGTGCAGGGCGGCCAACCGCTGAAGAACACCACCATGGAGGTGGCACGAGTCCATGAGTTCAAGAAAGGCAGTGGACTCCCGATCCGTATTCCAGTGATCGACATGATCGAGATCGGGGCCGGCGGCGGCAGTATCGCCCACATCGACGCTCGCGGGACCCTGTGCGTCGGCCCGCGTAGCGCGGGGGCAGACCCCGGGCCCGCCTGCTACGGACTGGGCGGCCGGCATCCTACTTTGACCGATGCGAATCTCGTGCTGGGCTACTTGGGCGCCAAGTCATTCCTCGGCGGCCGCATGACACTGGACATGGCAGCTGCTCGCGAGGCGATCGAGCACGGAGTGGCTCGGCCGCTGGGTGTGGGTCTCGAGCGGGCTGCCTGGGGCATTCATGAGGTCATCAACGAAGATGTATCGCGCGCCTTCCGGGTCCACGCATCCGAGCGCGGACTCGACTATCGCCGCTGCTCGATGGTCGCTTTCGGCGGATCCGGTCCGATCCACGCCGTCGGGGTGGCGCGCAAACTGAAGATTCCACGCGTCGTCTGCCCCGTAGCCGCCGGGGTAATGTCCGCGTTCGGACTCCTTTCCAGCCCGATCGGCTTCGAGGTGATGCGCACATGGAGGGTGAAGCTCAATCAGCTGACAACAGTGGCCTTCGCGACGGAGTTTAATCGTCTAAAGGGAGAGGCGGCCGGCTACATAGCCGATTCGGGCGTAGCACCAGCGCAAATGCAGACGGTTTGCCGGTTGGACATGCGTTACGTTGGGCAAGGCTATGAGGTCGAGGTCGATCTGCCGCCGAATGGGGACGCATCGGTGTTCTCCGATCTCGCCACGCTGTTCCACACCGCCTACCGACGGGTCTTCGGCCTTCACTTCGAAGACCGCGAAATCGAGATTTCCTCCTGGAAGGTCGATGTCCGGGTCCCGCAGACGGTCGAGGACTCGGCCTACACGCTTGCCGGTGCAGGCGGTGCAGAAAACGCCCTTAAAGGTCGACGGCTGGCATGGGTCCAAGAGCAAGTCAGCTATGTCGAATGCGAGGTCTTCGATCGATACTCACTTGCAGCGGGAGCACGCGTGACGGGTCCAGCCCTCATTGAGGAGGCTGAGTCGACCTTCGTACTCGGGCCAGGTGACATCGGCATGATCGATGAGCGTCGCAATTTGGTCGTGGAATTGGCGAACTTAAAGTGAGCTACGACCCCATTGCACTCGGGATCCAGTGGGATCGGCTGATCTCGATCACCGACGAGATCATCAACGTCCTGGTGCGGACTTCGTTCTCGAACATCGTGCGCGAGAGCTACGACCTGTCGTGCATCCTGTTTGACCATCGGGGCCAATCTGTGGCCCAGGGCACCTACGGAAGCCCGGGCTTCATTGGCACGGCGCCGATGACCCTGGCCCACATGCTGCGGCGTTTTCCGCCGTCATCGCTCGAGCCGGGCGACGTGGTGCTCACCAACGACCCCTGGCAAGGGACGGGCCACCTTTTCGACGTCAGCGTCATGCAGGCTGTGTTCCGGCGTGGCCAACTGGTCGGCTACGTAATGTCGATCACCCACCTTCCCGACATTGGCGGAGCCGGCTTCTCCGCGACAGCGCGCGAGGTGTATACGGAAGGGCTTCGCCTGCCGATCTGCAAATTTGCACGTCGTGGCGAGATGGACGAGTACCTGTTGGAGCTGGTACGGGCCAATACCCGGGTGCCCGAACAGACCATTGGCGATCTAGTGGCCAACGTTACCTGTACCTCGATGGGCGCGCGGATGCTGGTCGAGTTCATGGACGACTATGCACTGGATAGCATCGAGGCACTGGCCGATGCGATCCTGTCCTTTTCCGAGCGTGCGATTCGCCACGAGATCCAGCGCATCCCCGACGGCACCTATCGCAATTCGATGCAGGTGGAGGGCTTTGACGGCCCGATCTCCCTGGCCTGCGCAGTCACCGTCCGCGGCGACGAGATCGCGATCGACTTCAACGGAACGGGCCCTGAGGTCGCTTCAGCGATCAACGTGCCGTTCTGCTACACGCAGGCTTTCGCGGTCTATGCGGTGAAGACCCTGACCACCTCGAAGATCCCGAACAACCAAGGATCCATCAGGCCGCTGACAGTTACCGCACCTGCGGGCTGCATTCTCAATAGCCGGCCGCCCAGCGCAACGGGAGGCCGGCACATCGTGGGGCATTTTGTCTCGCCGTTGATCTTCGGGGCCCTGGCCCATGCGCTGCCAAATCGGATACAGGCCGACTCCGGCATGCTCGACCTGATCAACGTGCAGGGCCGAACCCGAGAGGGCGAGGCCGTGTCCGCCGTGTTCTTCGCGGCAGGCGGATTCGGTGCCCTCGACGACCGCGACGGCGCTTCGTGTTGCCCAGGGCCTTCGAACATCACCGGCACACCGATCGAGGTCTGGGAAAGCGTGACGGGCCTGTTCGTCACGAGCAAGGAGTTTCTGGTCGATTCCGGCGGGGCTGGTCGCTTTCGGGGCGGGCTCGGCCAGCGCATCGAGATGCGTAATGACAGTGGCCATCCGATGACCATTTCCGTACTCGCCGCATGCACTGAGTTCGCGCCGACCGGCGTGCTCGGTGGGCAACCTGGCCGGTTGCGCAGTGTCCACGTGAATGGCCGCGCTGTCCACTCGATGGGCCGCTACGTGCTGCAGCCGGGCGACACCCTCGTCACTTCCGAGGCCGGTGGCGGTGGCTACGGCGACCCCTTCGAGCGGCCCGCCGAAGCGGTCCTTGCCGACCTCGCGGCCGGGTTCGTGTCGGTCCAGGCCGCCCGTCGCGACTATGGATTCGACCCGCGATCCGACGAACGAAGCATCCCGCCTCGACCCAACCCGCCTTGATTTGCCTTTCGTTCACGCCAACCCCGTTCGACCCCGCTCATCACAAGGAGATACGTCATGATCAAGCTTTTTTACCATCCATCGCCCAATCCGCTCAAGGTCGTCCTGTTCCTTGAGGAGGCGAACGTTCCCTACGAGATCGTGCCGGTCGACACCAAGAAGGGTGAGCAGTTCTCGGACGGGTTCAAGGCAATCAATCCAAATACAAAGGTGCCGGCCATCGCTGATGGTGAGACGATCGTTTTCGACAGCAGTGCGATTCTGCTGTACCTCGCGGAGAAGACCGACAAATTCCTCGGCCCGGCGAGCGAACGTGGTGAGCTGCTATCCTGGCTCTGTTTTGCCGCCAGCGGGCTGGGTCCGTACATTGGCCAGGCCGCTCACTTTCGGCACCAAGCTCCGGAACCCAAGGAGTACGCTCTCAATCGCTATGCGTTCGAGGCAGACCGCCACTACGGCATCGTCAACGAGCGGCTTGCCACTCGCCGCTACATGATGGGAGACACCTACACCATCCTCGACATGTCGGTGGTGGTGTGGGCGCGCATCGTCGGGCGCGTCTGCGGCGACGACGCCTGGCCCAAGTACCCTCATCTGCGCCGCCATTTGGATGACATCACGGCTCGTCCCGCGTTCGTGCGCGCGGATCTGGTCAAGGACAGGTACGCCTTCAAAACCGAGATGGACGCGGAGGCTCGCAATTTCCTGTTTCCGCACACAGTCGATCGGGGTGTGCGATGAATGGGTCCGACCCGATGCTGTCCGAGACGGCGGCGCAGATGCTGAGACCATCCTGGGTCGAGATCGATCTGGCGGCACTGCGCGCCAACGCAGCCACGATGCGCCGGTTTGTCGGCGACCGCGTCCGTTTCGTCGCCGTGGTCAAGAGCAATGGCTTCGGCTGCGGTGCTGCGCCTTCCGCGAAAGCCCTACTGGCCGGCGGCGCCGATGCGGTTGCAGTGGGCAACCCGGCCGATGTGGCTGCGATCCGCCAGGCCGGCATAACTGCCCCTGTGCTCCTGTATGCGTCGACGTTGCCGGAGTCGGCCCGAGAAGTGGCCGGCCTTGGGGCAACGGTCACACTGCACGACCTGGACGCTGTGCACGCCTTTGCCGCGCTCGGAGAGCCTGTCGAGGCCTACTTGAAGATCGAAGTCGGACTCGGGCGGCTGGGGATCGCGCTCGAGCATCTCGAAGCCGCGCTGGCGACCATTCGCCGCTCCGCCTCCTTGCGGGTCACCGGCATCTACACCCATTTGAGTGGCCCGGGCGATCCGGCGCGTATTGCCGCGCAACTGGCGCGCTTTTCCCGCGCCTGCGAGATCGCGTCCGCAGCCGGCTTGCGCGACCTGACGCGCATGACCGCGGGCAGCCATGCGGTGCTTGCGCACCCCGAGAGCCATCTCGATGCCGTCAACCCTGGACGCTGCCTGTTCGGGCTCCTCGAAGGCGAGTGGGCGCGGAAGATCGCCATGCGAGCGGTGGTCTCGAGGATCTGCAGCCGCATCCTGCAGGTCAAGACGTTCGCCGCTGGCGAAAGCGTCGGTTACCTCGGTGGCGCGGCGCTGAGCTCGCCCAAACGCCTGGCGGTTTTCCCGATGGGCTTCGGTGACGGCTTCAACCATCTGCCGCCACTGGGAGAAGCCCTGGTGGCCGGGAAGCGCGTACCCCTGATGACGCGCCGCGGCATCGAACACATGGTGATCGACGTCACGGCTGTACCGCAGGCACAGGTCGGCAGCGAGGTGGTGCTGCTGGGTCGGCAGGGCGAAGACCTGATCAGTGCGGCCGAATTGTGCGAGTGGGTTTCGCTGCCAATGCTGGAGTTGCTGCCTCGGCTTGCACGGACGATTCCGCGTGTCTATCTCGACTGAGGCGTCTATGGGCACAGCGTCAGGTCTCGATACGGTCAAAACCGCTCATTTCCGGGTCGGCGTCGACATCGGGGGTACGTTCACCGACATTGTTTTTCTCGATGAGAACGGTGTGGTCCTGACGGCTAAGGTTCTGTCGACGCCTGACGACTACAACCGCGGAATCCTGGAGGGTATCGAACGTGTGTTCGCCGAAAACCGCGTCTCGGGCGGGCAGGTGCGTGAGCTGCTTCACGGCACAACGATCGCTACCAACGCGATCCTTGAGCGCAAAGGCGCTCGTACGGCCCTCGTCACCACAGAGGGCTTTCGCGACGTGCTTGAGATCCGCCGCTTACGGATGCCTGCCTTGTTCGATATGCAGTGGGAAAAGCCGCAAACGTTGGTGCGGCGCGCCGATCGAGCCGAGGTGCCCGAGCGCATCACGGCAGCAGGCACCGTCGAGCGCGCGCTGGACCACGCTCGCGCCCGGGAAGTGCTGCGCCACCTGCTTGCCCAAGGCGTGGAGTCGGTTGCCATCTGCCTGATCAACGCGTATTCAAACGGCGTTCACGAACGCGAAGTCGCCGCGCTGGTGCACGAACTCAACCCGGACATGCCGGTGTGTCTGTCCTCGCGGGTGTTGCCCGAGATCAAGGAATACGAGCGCACAAGCACGACGGTCGTCAACGCCTACATCATGCCGGTCGTTCGCCGTTACCTCGG
The DNA here is from genome assembly GCA_964201255.1 of Rhodoferax sp. GTDB lineage: Bacteria > Pseudomonadota > Gammaproteobacteria > Burkholderiales > Burkholderiaceae_C > Rhodoferax. Next base: position 10,379 of record CAXNFT010000001.1, on the reverse strand, counting down.
CTCGATGCGCAGCCGCCTGCAGGCCGCCGGCATCGAGGCACCTTTGCGCATCATGCAGTCCAGCGGCGGCACAATGGGGCTCGACGCCGCCTGCGAGCGACCGATACACATCATCGAGTCCGGGCCTGCCTCCGGCGTGGTTGGGGCCGCCGAACTGGCCGCGCGGCTGGGCCATGACAACGTGCTGACGTTCGACATGGGCGGCACAACGGCCAAGGCGTCGATGGTCGAGAACGGCCGCTTTGATCGCGTCGGCTCGCTGCATGTCGGCGCGGGGATCAACATGTCGGGCCAATTGTTCTCCGGTGGTGGCTATCACGTGGGTGTACCGGCAATCGACATTGCCGAGGTCGGGGCCGGTGGTGGCAGTCTGGTCACCATCGATTCCGGGGGCGCACTTCGTGTTGGCCCGGAGAGCGCGGGCGCGAGTCCAGGCCCGGTCTGCTATGGCCTCGGCGGCATCGTGCCGACGGTGACCGACGCGAACGTTGTGCTGGGGTTCGTCAACCCCAAGCACTTGGCCGGCGGCACGCTGCGTCTGGACAGCGCGCGCGCCGCGGCCGCTATCACCGAGCAGGTGGCACAGCCCTTCGGCATTTCGCTCGAAGAGGCGGCCTGGGGCATCCATATCGTGGCCGATGCGCTGATGGCGCGCGCGCTGCGTGCCGTCTCTAGCGAGCGCGGGCGCGACCCGCGCGGCTTTGCGTTGATGGCCTTCGGAGGCAACGGGGGCGTGCACGCGGCGACGTTGGCTCGCTCGCTCGCTATGACACGCATCCTGGTACCACCGGTTTCGGGCGTGTTTAGCGCGCTGGGGCTGTTGTTCCCGGAGACCGAGCATCACCTCGTGCAAACCTTCAAACACGCGCTAACAACCGCGGACCCCACCGCGATCGAAGCGCGGTTCGCGGCGCTCGAAGCCGAAGGCGCCGCCGCACTGGGACGCGATGGATTCGGTCCCGAGCAGACCAGCTTCGAACGCCTGGCCGATCTGCGCTATTGCGGCGAAAATGCTGAGCTGACCGTGCCTGTACCGAAGGGCGCCTGGGCGGCGGCCAAGGTCGCAGCAACGTTCGCAAGTGCGCACGAGCGCAAGTACGGTTTCAGTTCGGGCGGCGCAGTGGCTGAATTGGTCAACCTGCGCGTGATCACACGCGGCGAACGAAAGAGTTCTGGCATGCCTCGCGAACTGGATCTGCGTGTCGGCTCTCGAGTCGGACAACGTGCGGACCCGCGGCGTGTGTACTTCGGTAGGGACGACGGCTGGCTGGATTGCCCGGTCCTGTCCCGCGACGAAATCGGCACCCACTGGCGCCTCGGCCCGCTTCTGGTCGACGAATACGACACCAGCACCGTCGTGCCGCCACGTTGCCGGATACGGCGTAGCGGCTGGAATATCTTGGAGCTTGAACTCGATGGTGACTGAACCCAAAAGCGAGTCGCATGGCGCGGCCGAGCACGATCCATTCACGCTCGAGCTGGTAAAGAACCGGCTGGTGTCGATCGCCGACGAGATGGCGCTCACTATCACACGCACCGCGCGTTCGATCCTGGTCAAGGAGGCGTTGGATTTCTCGACCGCGCTGTTCAACGCCAAAGGCGACATGGTGGCGCAGGGGACCTGTCTGCCGCTGCATCTCGGGGCACTGCCGTTCGCGGTGGCGGCGGTGCTGCGCCGGTTCGGCGACGATCTGCACCCGGGCGACGTTTTCGCGCTCAACGACCCTTACGACGGCGGCACGCACCTGCCCGACATCGTCTGCGTCAAGCCGGTGTTCGTGGATCAGACCCTTGTCGGCCATTCGGCCTGCCTGGTGCATATGACGGACATCGGTGGCCGTGTGCCGGGCGGAAATGCGACCGATTCGACCGAACTCTTCCAAGAGGGACTGTGCTTGCCCCCTGTGGCGCTGTTCCGCGGCGGGCAACCCAACCAGGCTCTGATGGACATCATTGCACGCAACGTTCGCGTGCCCGACGTGGTGCTCGGCGACCTGCGGTCGCAGATCGCCGCCTGCCAGGTCGGTGAACGCGGCCTGCTGGAGCTGATTCGTACCTACGGTGTACAGGGCTTCATACGTTACAGCGCCGAGCTGCTCGACTACACCGAACGCTTCACGCGCTCAGAGATCCGCAAGCTGCAGGCGGGCACTTACCACTTCTCGGACTTCCTCGACGGGGACGGGCTGGGCGCGCACCGGATCGAATTGCGCGTCGCGGTGACGATTGCCGACGACACGATGTGCGTGGACTTCACAGGTTCGTCGCCCCAGGTGCGCGGCGCGATCAACTCGGTGCTGCCGTTCACATGCTCGGCTGCCTGGGCCTGCGTGCGCTCCGTCCTCGACCGTGGCATCCCGAACAACAGTGGCTACTTCAGGCCGATCCGCATCGTGGCGCCGCTGGGCACGATTGTCAATCCGCAGGCGCCGGCGGCAGTGGCCGCACGCGGTATAACCGCCTTCCGGCTCGCCGACGCGTTATTTGGGGCTCTTGCGCAGGTCCGACCCGATCTGGTCCCTGCCGCCGGGGGCAGTGCGCCGGAAGTGGGCCTCAGTTTCGGCGGACACGACGCCAGCGGCAAGCCTTTCGTCTTCGTCGACTTTCTCGTCGGTTCTTGGGGGGGAGGGCCTTGGCGCGACGGGATGGACGGGTGCACCGGCATGATCGCCAATGTGTCTAATACGCCGACGGAAGTCGTGGACAGCGAGCTGCCGCTGACGATCACCCGATACGGCTTCGTCACCGACAGCGCAGGTGCCGGCAGGTGGCGTGGTGGCCTGGCGCTGCAGCGCTGCATCCGGGTGCTGGCTGACGAAGCGGTCATGCAGGTGCGGTCAGATCGCCGCGACATACCGCCGTATGGGCTCGAGGGCGGGCGTTCGGGTGCCGCCTCGGCAATCACGATCCGCCGCGCGGACGGCACTGTAGAGCAGCCTCCGGCGAAGTTCATCACCACCGTTCGCAAGGGCGATGAAGTCTGCGTCCGGCTCGCCAGCGGCGGCGGTTACGGCGATCCGCTGGAGCGCGACCCGCAGCGGGTGCTGCTCGACGTGCTGGAGCACAAGCTTACCCACGCAGCGGCAAAGGCCGACTACGGCGTTGCCATTGGCGGAGACCCGCCGATCGTCGACCCTGAAGCGACACGCGTCCTGCGGGAGCACATGCGCCGACCAGCCCCGCGCCAAGAAGGCTCAGCGCTTGGTGTGCAGTAGCGGAGGGCGCGTCGACGGCCGTTCGGAAATCGCAATGCGCGACGCGTGGTCGTACATCGCGATCATCTGTCCGAGCAGTGTCATCCCCTGATCGAGTTCGAACTCGGAGGGCATGATCTTCAGGGCGTTGGACGACAGCGTTGCCTCGCGCAGCCGCAGGTAGCCGCGGCAGACATCGTCCCCGGCCTGAGTCGTCTCGTAGAAGCGCTCTCGGCCCGAGGCCTCCACCGTGACGAGCTCTGCAGCGAGCAGCTTCTTCAACGAATACGACACCAGATGGGCGTCGTGGATGTTCATGACCATGCAGATCTCGGCAATCCGTCGACGCCGCGCGCGGCGGTTGACGGCGTGCAAGGTGAGTATGTCAATCGCCGCAAGCCCACGTACACCGCTCGAGTCCATGCAGTTTTCAACCCAGCGCTGGAATCCGAACATCAGCACCGTCAGCGTGAACTCGAACTCCGAGAGCGCGGTGCTGGCCTTCTGCGGGGCAGCTTCGGAAGGGGTCGCCACGGCAGTTTGGGCGCGGGTGACAGATGCCGGCGGATGGCGGCGCGCGGAGGACACCACGCTCAACCCCGCACCAGCCGCCCGTCGCGGCTCTCGACCACCAACGGTGTTTCCCAATCGAGCCGCTCTGGCGGCGCGCCCCACTTACGGGTGACGGCTTCCACCCACGCGGGCGTGTAGAAGGTGTCGGCCGATCCCCGATCGTCCCAAAGGTAGATGCCGACGATGCTGCCGCAATCAGGGGCGATGCCAAAGTACTTGCGCACCAGACCCGGCACCTTCAGGTAGTTTGGCCCAGATTGCTCGATGACCGCCGCCAGTTCGTCGCGTGTCTTGCGTTCGCTCATCCGAAAGGTCCAAAGCACAGTGATCATGATTTCCCCTTTTGGCGAGAGAGGGTTGGAGGATGCGGGGGGCGGGCGCGACTTGACGCACCGATGAGGCGACGCGTCACTTTAGGGATGCTGGCAGCCACAACGCAAGCGGGGGGTAGAAGTACAAAAGAAAACACAGCAGTGAGATTATCAGGGCGAACGGCATTGCAGCCAATGCGATGTCGCGATCGCGCGAGCCGACGGCGATTGACTTTATCGCAAAAAGGTTCATTCCCATCGGCGGCGTGAGTTGCCCAAGCTCAATGAACACCACCATGATGACGCCGAACAGCACACCATCAAGCCCGAAGGCGCGTATCGACGGATACAGCAGCGGCAACGTCAGCATCATCATGGAGATGCCGTCAATGAACATGCCCAGTACCAGATACAGAACGAATAAGCAAAGGAAGAACGTGAACTGCCCAAGACCCAGCGCGAGCAGCCACTGCGACAAGCCCTGGCCAATCCCGGCGGTGGTGAGCGCGTACGACAGGATCTGCGAGTTAACGATGATGAACATGATCACGGCATTAGTTGTGACGGCACTACGAAGCGCCCGGCCCATGCCGGACCAAGTGAGTTCCCGGTACACGGCGCAGATCATCAGGACCAACAGGCAGCCTACACCAGCGGCCTCGGTGGGCGTCATCACCCCGAAGTACATGCCACCGATGATGACGACAATCAGCATCGCTACCGGAGCACAGTCCCGCACGGCCCGCAGCACGTCGGCTGCTCGTGGCCGTTGCTCCGTCCGTGGCGGGAACAGACCGGGCCAGAGCGCAACCATCACACGGTTCCAGAGCATGAACATCAGCGCCAGAAGAACGCCGGGTACCACACCCGCCATGAACAGGTCGACCACCGATTCCTGAACCATTGCGGCGTAGATCACCATCGGAATCGAAGGCGGGATAAGAATGCCCAGGCAGCCACCACCGGCCAGCGTTCCGAAAATGACTCGGTCGTTGTAACCGCGAGCACGCATTTCGGGAAGTGCAATCGTCCCGATGGTGAGTGTGGTTGCTGTCGATGAACCGCAGATCGCCGAAAAGATCGCACAGCCGCCAATGTTGGCCTGGGCGAGGGACCCGTGAAATGAATACAGTAGGACTGAGAGGCCGTTATAGAGGCGTCGCGAGATCCCGCCCTGCAGCAGGAGCGCGCCCATCAGCACGAACAATGGCACCGCGGTCAGCGTGAACGAATCCATCGTGTTCCAGACAATGTCACCAATAGTGGGCAGCAACCGCCCGCCCCCGATCAGAATAATGCCGAGAAGTCCGGCCAGCCCGAGTGCGGCGCCGATCGAGGCCCCTAATGTCAATGTTGTGAGCAGGACGACGCCGTAGAAGAGTGCTGCGTCGGTCCAGTTCACTTCATCCCCCCGGCGAGCCGCCAAAGATTTCTCGCCAGCGCTTCGAGATACAGAAGGCACAGCCAGGCCATGCCCAAGGGCAGCGCAAGCTGCATGGTCCACAACGGGGTGCTCGACGGCTGAATCGAGCGCGTCCCAAAGCGCAAAGATCCGGCCAGCAGCAGCCAACAGGCATAGGCCGTCACAGCCGCCACCAACAGGCCAACCAGTGCGGCGAACGCGTCACAAGCGGCGCGCGCGCGCGGGCCACGCCGGTCAACGAACATTTCGACGCGGATAAACTGGCCGCTGCGCAGCGCATGCGCAAAACCCAGCATGGAAATCCAGACCAACAGGTAGCCGCCATACTCATCGGCAATCAGGGTCGACTTGCCGGCAGCGTACCGCAGCACGACTTCGACATTGATCAGCGCGGCCAAAACCGCCAGCAGCCAGCAGCCCGCATCGCACAGAGACTCGCTCGCGCGGTCTAGGAGCTTGGAGAGAGGGAGCATGAAAGGGGGTCTGCTGTCGCTATGCGCTCGTCACGACATGCGTTGCCCAACTACAGGCCCGGCGACATGCGCGAGTTCCACACCACCGCACGCAATAAGATCACGGGCGCTCACAACCGACTGTCCATCATCGACGCTTGCTGGGTGCAGGCTACCTTCTGGGAATGCCATGACACATGCAAAGCTCATTGGGTGCAGCAAGCGCTAGGCCGTTGGGTTTTTGCGGCGTCAGCCTCCCTGGCAGGCGGCACGCGTACCGTCGAGCATCGAGCGACCGATGTCGCCGTGCTTCTTGGCCCAGTCGTCCCAGATGCTGCGCACCATGGTGCTGCCCTTTTGCAGGTCGTCAGGCGTCGGGTCGACCAGCTTGACTCCTTTTGACGCCATGTTAGCCAGCGCCGCGCGGCCTCCCTCGCGGGACATTTGCATGTACTTGGGTCGCCATTCGGTGGCTTTAGCCCGCAGGACTTGCTGCAAGTCGGGAGGCAGTTTCGCCAACTCCGCGTTGTTGACCACGATCGCCATGTGTCCCATGCTGATGTTCAGTAAGTACCCATTGCTCACGACGTCATAGGCGCGCCAGTCATTGGCAGAAAGCGAGCCGGTGACGATCGCGTCGATGACTTTGCGCTGCAGGGCCGGAATCACTTCCGCGGGCGAGATGGTCACTGCCGTGCCGCCGAGCGCCCTCATCATCTCCACCTGAGGCGGATTCCAAGTTCGGACCTTAAGGCCTTTGAAGTCGTTGAGTGTAGAGATCGTTCGGCTTGACCAGAGGTTCTGCGGCGGCGGTGTCCAATGCATCAACGCGGCCAGGCCGAACTTACGGTTCAGGACTTCATCGGCGGCCTTGCTGACCATTGGCAGCGCCCTCTCGAACTGCTCGTACGACGCACAAAGGAATGGTAGCGACATCACGTCGAGTTCAGGCACGTCGCCGGCAGCAAGGCCCACCGCAATGTCACCCATCTGGATCTGGTTGTTTGCCACGGCCCGAAGTACTTCTTGTGCGCGGTAAGGCAGTTCACCCGCGGCGGACACCGAAATTTTCAAGCGCCCGTTGGTGGCCTTGAACACGTCTTCGGCAAAGGCACGGTTAGTCTTGGTGATGTTGTCGTTGGGTTGGTTAAAGGTGTAGTATTGCCACTCGATCGGCGCCTGCCCTTGCGCAGAAACAGTGCACACCATGAACGCCGAAATAGAGGCAATCAGTGCTCGCGAAACTCTACGAATAGTCATGCGAATGCTCCTTCGTGATGGTAAAAACGTGACCAGTCAGTTTATCGAGACGACTTCCGCGTTGTCAACCGCTCAATTCACCAGCAAATTGAAGTCCTGATCTGCCTGGGGCGACAGCGGATCGGCCGTCAGGCATTGTGTGAGCGGCGGGTGGCGTTCAAGGTCGGCCTGCGCGACCTTGGTGCATTCCCAGTCGACGCAGAGCATCGGATGGACAGCTAGATCATCCAGGAAATTTCTGATCGCGCAAGGTGGCCGACCGACCCACCGACTGCCTGCTGGCTGGCGCTAGTTCCGGGGCTGGGCCGGGCACGGCGCGGTGAGTCAGGCCCGGACGCGTCGCATGCGGCTCTGCGACGGCTTGACGTAGCAAGATACTGATGCTGGCCGCGCGGCCAGCACGTGACGTGGGAGCGGCTCCCGCCGATTCTGTCGGAGGTGCAAGGGGTAGAGGCTTGCAGCGCGGCGGACAAGTGCAACGCCGTGGCGGCGTTGCGCGCCAAGAGCTGCCAGCGCGAGATCGCGTTCCTTTGCAAGGTTGATGGGCATGGCCTGCGGTGACTGGCGCTGCGGCGCCTGTTGTGTGGGTCCGCGGGCGGATCTTCGTCTCAGGGAGCGCGGAACGCGTAGCTCGTCGTGCGTGAAACGATGCGCCACTGGCCATTCTCCAGCCGATATTGGTCGCGGTACTCGCCAATCGCGAAGGGACCCGTCAGGATCGCGACGGTGCCCGCCACATGGTTCTCCGCCTTGTAGACCGTCCAGTAGGAGAGGCCGGTCGCATGTGCGGGGTCAAGTACGTCGACCACTGCGTTGGTAACGATGTGCCGCATGAATAGGGAGCGCTCTCGTCCGGCCAGGTAGTGGCCGATCGCGTCCCGCCCCTCGATCGTCGGATCCTGCGGACGCAGGTGGCCAGGCCGTAGCCAGGCGCCATCGTGGACGAACAAAGCGAGGATGCTTTCGTCGTCAAACGCGTCGAGGCCGTGGCAGTACAGCGCCATCAGCCGCATGCAGGCAGCTTCGATATGGAAACCCTGAGATGCGGCGAGGTCGTTAGGCATGGGTGTACACAAAGTCATTGAACTTGTAAAAGGATAGCACATGGCACTGCAGATCGATGTGATGTTGCCCCCGAAAAACGGACTACTTAACTAATGTGAAAACTCAGCGATAGGAGAGCAGGAAATGAGCAAAAGGAAAGACGGTCAAGCGGCTGGCCAACACACGCTGGAATTCAAACTGGAGGCAGTCAGGCTGGTTAAGGGTGGCCAGGCAGTGCCTGTCACGGCCAAGATACTGGGCGTGCCGACGCAGACGCTGGGCAACTGGGTACGCCTCAGTAGCAAAGGTCAACTCAAAGGGGCAGGTGACAAGCCCGTTTTACCAGAGCAGATGGAACTGGCCCGGCTGCGTGCGCAATTAGCGCGTGTGACGATGGAGCGCGATATCCTAAAAAAAGCCACGGCGTACTTCGCGCGGGAATCGCTGTGAAGTACGCGTGGATTGCCGAACACAAAATCCAGTGGCCTGTCACACTGGCCTGCGAGGTGCTGGAGGTCAGCGTCAGTGGCTACTTTGAACACTGGCAGCGCAAAGGCAGCGCCAAGCCCAGTAAAGCAGGTGCCAACAAACGCATTAGCGACGAAGCGCTGCTGGTGCACATCAAGGCCATCCACGCCGAGGTCTAACAGGAATACGGCTGGCCCAAGATGTGGAAAGAACTGGTGGCCCGAGGCATCCGCGTGGGCAAAGAGCGTGTCAGAAAGCTCATGCAACGCCACGGCATCAAGGCCAGAGAAAATTTGTTGTCGCCACCGACAGCAAACACAACCTACCCATTGCGCCGAACCTGTTGGAGCGCAACTTCACACCCGAGGCGCCCAATCAGGTGTGGAGCCGTGATATCACGTATATCGCTACTGGACAGCGCCAACCAGCACGACCGGCCATGCTGGTTGACGCCGTCCAGACCGCAATGCTTGGCTGGTGTGATGCGGGGTACGGCAGGGCGCCGATGTGCTTAACGCCGAGGTGTCGACTTGGGCCCCTGCGAATCCGGCGACTGGCGTTTTGATTTAACCTCGTCCATCGCTAGTCTGGCCCAAAGGCTGCAAACGGATTCGAGATCCCTACGCCATTGACAATTTCATCTGCGTTATTGTCTTCGGTCCAGATCACGAGGCACCCGCCTGCTGAAGCTCAAGAGCCACATCCCCAGCGATTTTGGGGGCTGAGAGCAGAGGAGGGTCCCCCTATAACGCTTGACCATCAGGCAAATGCTGTCAGGCCGCGAGCAGCATTAACCATTACCTCACCACCATGCTTGACTCGCAAAGAACCACTTTTTGAGCTGGCTCAAAACTCATTCTCCAGTATCGCAAGAACGTCCTGTTGCTGCCCAAGCAATCGCACGAAGTCAAGGTGGGATGGGTGTTCGATATAGAGCCACAGCAATGGGAAGCCAGTTAGTCTCCATGCGCGAAGGTTCTCAATATCGAGTTCCTTCCCAAGCGTTGGCGAACCGAGCCCCGGATTTTGTTCGAGGAACCGAAGGGAGCTCTCGGCAACGGTTCGCAGCTGCAGGGCAACTTTTTCCGAGGCCTCTCGCCGATAGTATGCCAACTGGTGCCGCAGGTCCTGCCGGGCCTTATCGCGCAGCAGTGCTGCTTTCAAGTACGGACCTCACCGCGAGCTTCCGCTTCCATGTCCTCCCAGTCCGCGACAGTCATTGGAGTCGCGGAACTTGATGCCAGTCCTTCGGTCACGAGTTCCCGAAGGCGGCGCTTGGCCTGTTCGCGCTGGTCGATGCGTACCAAATCTCGGATGTACTCCGAGCGATTGCCATAGCCGCCAGTGGCAACCCTGTTGTCGATGTATTCGACGATGGGCTCGGGAATAGCGAATGAAATTGTATTGGCCATGATTCTGGTGTTTCTGCTGTCAAATATGCGGATGCTCGAATGATGGCGAAAAAGACAACTGTTGTCAATTCGAAGTCGACATTCGAAGTCGACTTCTCTGCTACTGTGTTGACACCAGCGGGGAAGGGTGGGCGCCACTGCGCTTTAACCGTCATGCTGCACCAATTCGCCTGCTCGCAGGCTGTAGTCGAGCGCCGCATTTCCAGCGATTTTGGGGGCTGTGGACGGGAGGACGTCCATTT